>CAMRBZ010000169.1 GCA_947040595.1 uncultured Enterovibrio sp.
GACTGAATTGAAATCTTAACCTCTTAAGATCGTGGGCTTTCAGCCTACACCCGAGCAAAAGTCCATTAGGAGTTCAACAGCTAACCCCTCTGGCATCTCCCTGGCGCGACCAACAAGTTTGCCAGCTTAAAAATCAACGACAAATTTGCGGATACCCAAAACATTTAACGCTGCATGTAGGCGGCAAGCGCCTTCCTGACGCGATGGGCCTTATGCCTGCATCAATGCCGCGATTACGCATTTGTCATTTATTTTTCAGCAATCTTGAAAAGGTCGAAAATTAGATCAAAATACCAATTTAACGAGATGAATCAAGAGACTCGCGATTAATTCATCAGGTCTGATATCTTAAGATCGTGAGGTTTTAGCCCAGATCTGACTCATAGGGTGTCAACAGCGACGCCCTATTGGAATTCTCAGATGCGATTGTGTTGGTCTTTTTCTTACACTTTTTCAGACAGTGACGGGTTCGCGTAAAATTAAAATTTGAAGTCTTTCTTTTAATATCAATAATTTTTCGAGATCGTTATTTGGCTCCGGGCATTTTGTAATGACAAAATCGATGGTGCTCATTACGCTGCGCCAGCGCGGTGATTTTGGAACTGTTTTTACATTAAGGTATTTATCCAGTGTTCGCGTTTGGAGTGTGCTTCTGTCTAAGTAGACTCGCCATAATCCGCTTTCTTCCGCTAAATCAAATTTTGTTTTGCCTGTGCTTTTTTTCCAGTGATTTAATGTGGCGCTCATGACCTTGACTAAGATCTCTCGCAATTGCTCTGTTTCGTCTTTTTTAGTGTGCGTAAATTTATCCACCATGTGGGTAAATTCCTCGCCAAGATCTTTTAATTCTTGCAATTTCTCGATGTCCCCATGAAAGGTGTAATTCGCGAGGGTATCTACTGCATTTTCAAGCAATTCTACACGTTGATAAGTGGCTTTTATATTTGAGTTAAATAGGATCATCCTATGAAATTCTGAGTTTTTTGGCATGCGCAACATCTTTGCTTGTATGGGAATACTGCTCCTTGCAAGGGTTATTTTTATTTCGCTGATAATGTGTTCTTGGTTTTCATGAAGAGCGGGCAGCGTTGTTTCTAAAAAATCATCCAATGGATGTTGAATGAGTTGCTCTATTTTACATTTAAAAAGGCTTGTACAGGCTTGGTTTGCATAATTGATTTTGTTATTTTCTTGTACGCAAATGATCGCTTCTGGTGCGCTGTCGAGCAGTGTGAAAAGTTGATTTTGAAGTTCTAGCAGTTGTTTTTCAACATCGTCTTGACCTTGAATTGCGATTGTAAGAGAGCGATTTTTTTCTCGTTCTTGCTCGGTAAAAGAGGCATCTATATAGGCGCGAATACGGGCACTGATTTCATATTTATTAAAGGGTTTAATCAGGTAATCATTGGCTCCTGCTTCAAATCCTTTGACCTTATCTTGCACCTGACCTAAAGCGGAAAGCAAAATAATGGGCAGATCAGAACGACTGTGCCTTTCTCGTAAGTGGGTACATACTTCAAAGCCGCTTAGCTCAGGCATCATGACATCGAGAAGCAATAAGACGGGTTTTTCAAGTGCGACAGACTCAATGGCTTGCCTTCCATTTTCTACTGCCTTGACTCGGTATCCTTCAAGGCGTAAAAAATTGCTTAATACTTGAAGATTCACCGGTTCATCGTCAACAACAATAACCAAAGGCCCAGCTGGATTTTCAGGGAAGCTAAAGGCATTGCTTGGGGAAATAAACTGTTTTGGCGCTAAAAAATGTGCGTTATTGGCAAAATTTGCCAATCGGGTTTTTGCTTTGTCTTCTTTTGTTGCAAGAGGAAGGGTGAAGCTCAATGTGGTTCCTACCATGGGTTGACTGCTGATATACAGGTGCCCTCCCATGATATGAATCAGTTGTCGACTGATTGACAGTCCTAAACTTGCCCCTTGCCGATATGAACGAACGCCTGTCGGGGTGGTTAGAGGTTCAAAAATATACTCTAATTCATCCGCCGGGATCCCTTGTCCTGTATCGATAACTTGGATTCTCAGTTGTTTTTCGAGCAAGATGGCGGAAATAATGACCTTGCCTTCATCTGTGTATTTAATGGCATTTCCCATTAAATTATAAAGAATTTGCTCAAGACGCTGTTCATCGGCTCGTACGAGCGGAAGATCTATCGGGACTTGATTGATAATGCGAACATGTTTTCCACCAATAAGGTGGCTTGATAATTCAATCACGAGTCTTATAACATTTGCAGCATCAACGGCTTGAGGTGAAATTTCTAATTCGCCTTGTCGCATTTTATGGTAATCAAGCAAATCATCGATTAGATTTGAGAGTCTTTCTCCGCTGTTGATTATCATTTGTAATTGCGCTTGTTGTCTTTCTTTATCATGGCCTTCTGCATCAGCCAATAAGGCTTCTGCGAGACCTATCATCCCGTGAAGTGGGGTCCTCAGTTCGTGAGAGGTGCTTGCGAGAAAATCATCTTTCATTCGATCTGTTTGTTGTAAATCATTGTTTTTTTGATTGATGATTGCAATATTCTGCTTAAGCTCCTTATTTTGCTCATGAATGAGAGCCAGTTTTTCTCGTACTGAACGCTGCATGCGAGAAAAACTTACGGCCAAACGACCAATTTCATCCTTTCTGTCTGTGCTTGTGATTTTTTGATCTAAATCGCCTGCAGCAACTTGCTCGGCGGCCCATGTTAAGCGTAATAATGGGGCTGTAATGGAATTAGAAAGAAGATGAGACGCTAAAATAACGAAGAAAATGGCCATCAACATCAGGATAAAGAATATCCTTTCGAGTTGATAAATACGCGCAAAGGCTTCTTCTTCGGGGAGCTCTAAAATGAGAGCCCAAGGTTTTTCTGCTAGATAAAGAGGAGCATAAGCGCCCAATGAGCGCTCAGAATTAGATCCTATGAAGCGTCCAAGATGGCTTTTACCCGATAAAGCATCTTCTATTGCATTGCTTTTAATAGGAGAAAGCGAGGGAGTGGGTGGGGCATTGCGTTGCAGTTTGTCTTGTCCAACAAGCAAGGTGGTGATCTTATTATCTTCTGGTATTTCATGGAGCATTTTAACCAAAGGAAGATTGGGTAATTTAAAAAGCGCATAGCTGTGTAAGTAACCTTGCTGTGTGATTGCTGCAGCAAACCAACCTTCCATTTCTCCTTTATCCGAAGGGGCGAAGTCGGTAAAAATAATGGGTAGCTTGTTTATGTCTGCGTCAGTTTGGGTTGTTTTTTCTCTAATTTGAATAAAAGCCTGTCCCAACGCTGTTTTTTTCCATTTATCTTCTAATAGATTCACCCCAAAAGAGGCGTTTTTTTCTGCGGAATAGACCACATTCCCTTTTATATCGACCAATAAAATGTCCGAAAAATCGGAGCCTTTAAGGTATTCTTTAAATCCCCAATCGTAACGTTTGTGAAGTAAGCTGTAGCGCTCACTTTCGATGAGACGGTCTTTTTTTAATGAGAGCGGGTGAACGTCTTCGTTTTGCGAAACGGCATAATGAGCCCGAGCAACTGTTTTTGCTTCTTCATTTGTTTCGCCAAGCAGATGAAATGCCGCAATCAAGCCATAAAAACGGCCTCCGCTTGAGGTTGCAAGTTCTGATCGTGAAAAAAATCGGGCTTCTGCGCGACGATCATCGAAATATTGAATAATCTCTTCTTTTTTATTTTCTCTTAGAAATGCCAAATGGGTTGTCGCTTGCGTTTCAAGGTCTGCACTGTGAGAGCGCAGAAAAAACACAGCCATTAAGGTGAGAGGGGTGATACTCAATACGAGAAATGCGATCATTAATTTGTGCTGAAGTCTTTTGAACGCGTGTTTATTGTGCATTGTGTGACCTGAAAGAAGAGACCCTTCATTTTCATCGTCCCTTTTTATGGGGAATGGCTCTTTGTTCTTTTTTGAGAAAAGAAAGAACTGAATTTTTTGATGCGAGGGTGTTTTAAATGATTTATTTCGAGTGATGTTTTATACAGAGGAATGAAAATGTGGCAAGAAGAGGAGAAGCAAATTACGTGTAAGGACTCAAAATGAATATTTCTGTCGTCGCCTTTGAAGCTGCATGGGTGTTGGCTCGGTTTTCTGCAGCCAATCACAGAGTCCATCTATGTTCAGGGGCTTCACTCACTTGTCGCAGGCGCCCAACTTCAATTACTTTGGATAATACCCCTCCCATTAAACATTTGATCATTCTTGCTTGTTAAAATAACCGATAACAGCGTTATTAATTGCTCAATTAGAATAACGCGTTATACCCCTCGCCTTTGAAACTGTGTGGGTGTTGGCAGCTCTCGCTCAGGCCAATCACAGAGTCCATCTATGCTCAGGGCCTTCACTCGTTTGCCGTAGGCGCGCATCTTCAAGTGTCTTGGGTATATTATCAATGCTTCAATTTAACTTGAAAAAAGATAAAAGTTTTCTTTGTTTTTCAGCTTGTGCTAATAACTGTTGACTTGTTTTTGAACTTTCTGTGATCCCTTTTACATTTTCATTGACCATGTTCACTGTGGTGGAAATGTTTTGTGATATTTCATCCGTTACGTTGGATTGCTTGTTAGTTGCAATGGCAACCACTGAGTTGACACTTGAAATCGTATCAACGGATAACTTAATGCCATTGAATGCCTCACGCACTTTATGAGCAATTTGCTGAGATTCATCCACAAGAGAGGCATTTGAGGTCATAAATTGATCTGCTTTTTCTGCTTGTTCTTGAAGTTGGGAAATAATATCTTTTATATCGATTGTTGCTTTTTGTGTTTTTCCAGCAAGGGCTCTGACTTCTTCTGCGACAACGGCGAACCCTTTCCCTTGCACTCCTGCTCTGGCAGCTTCTATGGCGGCATTCAGAGCGAGAAGATTCGTTTGTCCTGAAATGCTATTAATGACATTGATGACTTCGCCAATTTCAGTTGAATAGGTTTTCAGAAGATTAACAATAAGAACGGACTCATTCACGGATGATCCTATTTTCTCTGAAATTTCATCAGAGGTCGTGAGTAATTTATGCCCATTATCGACATTCTTAATTGCATTCACTGCGGATCTGTCCGCTTGATTCGCATTGCTGCTCATTTCTTGAGCTGAGTGTGCCATTCCACTTACCGAATCAGCGACAACTTCCACTTGAGAGAGCATTTCATGTGAATTGTGATCAACTTTTTTCATGACGGAGGCTAAGGTATCGGAAGAGGTGGTGACATTGTTGGCCACAGATATGAGCTGGTTTGCAAGAGAGGTGATTTTTTCTGCCGATTTATTGTAGCTATCGGAGAGCAGTCCCAGTTCATTTTCTCCAAGCATAGGAAGACGAAAAGTTAAATCTCCTTCTGACATTTTTGTCATCGCATCTTGTACATTTTTTAAGACGGTAATGAGATGCTTTGAAATATAATAAATAAATATAATTGAAAGAAGGGCGACTAAGAATAAAAGGAAAAAGATGAGTTTTGTAGAATAGAGATAAAGTTGGTTGGATCTTTCACTGGCTTCTAATGCCAATTTTGAATTCAAATTAGAGAGTTCGACTAATAAATCTGAATATTTATTGTACGCCGTAAGTGAGGCACCTAGAAAAAGTAATTTTGCTTTTTCATTTTCATTCTTTTCTGATAATTCAATGAGTCTTTTATGAATAATGATGTAGTCGTTGTAGTTTTTCAAAAACGCATTCCAAAGTTCTTTTTCTTTCACTCCGACAATGAGTTTTTCATATTTTGTGATTGAACGCGTTACCAATATTTTTTCATTATCAATGATCTTATTCTGCTCTTCTATTTGTATGGGGTCTGTAGAGATAATATGAACAGACTCGTCGTTTCTAAGATCAGCTGTTTCTGTGTTAATGCGTTCAATAAGCTGTACAGAAGGAAGCCATTGATTGGAAATAAGGCCGGATTGAGTGTTGATTGATTTCATTTGTATTATAGATAAGATAATCAAACCAAAAAAGGCAATGATCGGAATTGCAAATCCACCAATAAGAAGAGTGCTAATTTTAAATTGATTCATATTCTGCCTTTAATTGCATTTTTAGATGTTAACGCGATATTCGGCTCTTAACTGAGCACTTTCGCTCGTTGCAATGGTGAGTTGCCTTGTTCTTGATTTATCAATATTTCCAAGCTGTGAGCTAAAAGTTTACGCGCCATGCGATTCGTCAAACTCCACATTGTTCGTGCTCGTGTTTTTGGATCTCAAATTGAGGGACGAGTTGCGCTATCATCGTTCAACCCTCCACCTTATCTTGTTGAATTTAATTATTAATTTTTTAGGTGTTTTATCTTTCATCTTGCTGCGAACGGGTGTTTCAAGTCTCACTCCTTGAGCGGCCAAGGCTTCTTTTAACTCCGCCCCGAGATACCCTTTATCACCGAGGAGTAAATCGGTCATATTTTCTGATAATGCTATCCCCGTCGCCTTTGAAGGTGCGTGGGTGTTGGCTAGGCTCGCTCAGCCTAATCAGATAGTCGATCTATGTTTTATGTTCTATGTTCAGGGGCTTCACTCACTTGGTGCCTAGACGCAAGTTCAAGTGTCTTGGGTATAAAGCGAGCTCTCGCTCAGAGGTATTGGCTGTTGTAATGGCGCCATAAAAATTAACAATAAGATGCTCTTTAAATCCCAAATAGGTTTCATCTTTTGATGCACAATAGCCATAACTGGCCTTTTCCTTAAATATTGTACTGTTCCTCGCTCGCTTAAAATGACTCCCTGGCAAAGGAAATCTCTAATGGCATGAAAAGTAAAACCAAATCTGCTTATTCGCGTCAAATCTTAAAATTCCCCTACGATTTCCATCGTAATAAGGTCGGGATTTAAGAGGGCTTTGAAAAAGTCTCTTTTTCTTATTGGAAAATCTCCAATGGAACAAGGAAGTACATCATTAACCCAACACTAAATCCATGTGATAAAATCTTCGACTGGCATACCTCTGTCATTCTCTCCTTATTGGTTTCGTCACCCTATTCAATGAAATTGAGGTATTCCTTTTAAGATTGAATTAAGTCGAGCATCGCGTGATGTTAATATTTCTTTTATTTGAGGTGTTATTCTCTTAACGTCTTATTTAATCTTAAATATGAAATTATTCTTGCGTTTTTAATTAATGGTTATTTGTTTTTTCTTTACATACATAAATAAAGTATAAATCTCATTCTTCATTGGTTAAAAAGTTAAGACTTCTTTTGAATTGTATTTCTGATATACCCAAAGGAATTGAAGATGCGCGCCTGCGGCAAACGAGTGAAGCGCCTGAGCATAGATGGACTCTGTGATTGGCCTGAGCGAGAGCTGCCAACATCCACGCAGTTTCAAAGGCGAGGGGTATAGATGGACGATATGATTGGGCTGAATGA
>CAMRBZ010000170.1 GCA_947040595.1 uncultured Enterovibrio sp.
CTGCGAGCCGAGCCAACACCTGCAACTTCAAAGGCGATGGGTATATACAATATTGAATTCGATACGCTTATTCAAAAGGCAATATGGGTTGAGAAACGGGATCTCTTTCGCTTAAAAAAAGATTCGGCTCTCTCGTTCGTTTTATTCCGGTTCAAGACTGAACCCATTTAATTTTTCTTTACATGTCCATCATTAAAATAAAGATATAAATTAAAAATTAAATATGTTATTTAATTAGCATTCTTCATTTTCGACTTTATGTTGTGTTTTATTTAAATCATCCTAACGTAAATAAATTGCGCTTTTTCGCAATGCTTTTGCTCCTTATTTGCTTGAGTGCGATTTCCATCGCCCATTCAATTGAGATGAATAATGACAAGCACGAACAACATCAATGTACGCTATATGAAAACATCAATAACGCACTCGGAACCGATGTTTTATTGAAGCTAAGCTCGGACAATACCCTGTGCTTTCGCATTTATTATCTTCTTTGTGCGAAAAGTAATGTTCAAGAACGCCCACGAAATCGCTCTCCACCCTCATCGATTTAATGCCCATCCCTGTCAATATTGGATCATTTTTGCGGAATATCGGCTTAATGGGATGGCTATACCCATAAATAAACATCCACAGCATTTTATCGTGTTCATTTATACATGAGGGTTTTTCATGTCTGAAATTCATTACGCTTCTCTTGTACGAAAGAAGCGGATTCGACGTAATTTAATCTCCGTTTTTCTTATTTCATCTGTTCTTTTCATTTTTTTTGTTTGGAAAGAAAAAACACCCAAAACAAATACACCCAATAAAAGCAATACACTTTCAATGAGCGGCCCTTGGGAAATCTCAAGCTTAGATCCTTCAAAACAGGGCTACATATTGACACGGATGCAAGTTATCGAAACCTTGCTGCATGTTGATAAAAAAGGCCATATCACCGCAGGGCTTGCAACCCATTGGACAAACAGTGAAGACGCGCTCAATTGGCATTTCATTTTACGCCAGGATGTGTCCTTTCACGACGGCACAAAAATGAATGCCGCGTCTGTCGTGCAATCGCTCTCCCATGCTCTGAATAAACACGGCGTACTTAAAAAAGCAGGCGTGACACAGATCACAGCCCTAAACCCTCATGAAATTAAGATTGAGCTTGAAAAACCGTATGCCGCACTCCCCTCTTTACTGACGCATTATTCCAACGTCATTTTATCTCCCGCCGCTTATGACGCCAAAGGTGACGTAAAAAAACTGCTGGGTACGGGCGCATATCAAATAGAAAGCGTTTCTCTTCCGCATAAAATACAGGTTGAAAAGTTCGATGATTACTGGGGAGAAAAGCCTAAAATAGCTTTTGCAACCTACCTCACAGGGCACCGTGCAGAAAGTCGAATATTGCAAGCTCAATCGGGCGACACGGACATCGTCTTTTCTTTAGATCCCGCCATGCTTTCTCAATTAGAAAACAATCCTCTCGTCTCGGTTCACTCTCACAAGATCCCTCGGACCTTGTATATCAAAGTCAATGCAGCGCACCGTTCCCTGAATGAGACCAAGGTACGCAAAGCATTAAGCTTAGGATTACAGCGTGACATTATTGCAAGCCATGTCTTAAAGACAGAAGGTGCACAAACCGCACAAATCATGCCCACCAGCATGTCTCAATGGTTTATTCAAGGCCTAGATAACAATCAATATGATGCAAAAGAAGCGCAAAAATTATTAAAGGATGCCGGGTGGACACGCGGTAAATCGGGGCTTTTAGAGCGCAATGGTGAGCCTTTTACACTGACCCTGATAACCTATGCAGATCGCCCAGAATTAACCAGCGTAGCCACCGCAATTCAAGCTCAATGGGCCAAACTGGGGATCACTTTAAATGTGAATGTCACCAATTCAAGCAGCATCCCAGCCGCTCATCAAGATAATTCTCTGGAGCTTGCATTGATTGCACGTCATTTTGGTTTGAGTGCAGATCCTTTGTCCATCATCCGCAGTGATTTTACCCATGGCGGCGGAGATTGGGGCGCCATGAATTGGCATAACACAAAGGTAGATAATGCCGTTTCTGCGCTCATGCAATCAAAAGATACCTCCGATTCCTTTCAATTAGCTCAAGAGGTGGCCAAGGAAATCTACCAGGATGTCCCCGTGATCCCCATTGCAACTTACAGCCAGCACATCTCGGTCAACAAACGCGTAAAACATTTCGCATTTGATCCCTTTGAGCGTGATTACTTTATCAAGCAAATGGAGATCAAATAATGGGATTACATCTATTGAAAACCCGTTTATATCAACTTCTTTTGGTTGCTTGGGGCGTGGGGACCTTGACCTTTATATTGATGCGAAGCTTACCCGGTGACATGGCCTATCGCATTGCCGCGAGTCGTTACGGGCAAGACAACGTCGATTCCAACGCCGCCGAATGGGTGCGCCAAGAGCTCAACCTGGATCAATCTTGGTGGACGAGCTACATGCATTGGCTTTTCGATTTGGTGCAGCTCAATCTTGGAAACTCATTGGTCAGCGGTTTGCCCGTCATTGAAATGGTTCAACATCAACTGGGTTACTCCTTGTTGCTGGCCCTCTCTGGCATTGTATTGTCCATCATCTTGGCCCTGCCTCTTGGGGCTTGGTCCGCAAAAAAAGGAGGGATGATCAATGTTGCACTTGTTTGGTTTTCAATCTTAACGCGGGCCATACCCGTTTTTATGTTGGGCTTGCTTTTGGTTCTTCTTTTTGGGGTGACATGGCAATGGTTGCCCATTGCAGGTTTTGGGACTTGGCAGCACCTTGTCTTGCCGAGTGTGACATTGGCCATCAGTTTGGCGGCAGTCTCGAACCGAGTGGTGCATCAAAGTGTTCGTCATGTGCTTCTTTCTTCTTTTTATCAATTTTCTCGCGTCAAAGGACTCAATGAAAAGCAAACCTTCTTTCGCCACGGTTTGCGTAATATGGCGGTTCCTGTTGTTGCATTTATGGGGATTCAACTTGTGAGTGTGATTGAAGGCATCGTGATGATTGAATCGCTTTTTTCATTCCCGGGTGTAGGGCACGGTTTGGCGCATGCCATTTTTGCGCGTGACATTCCTGTGATCCAAGGTTGCGCCCTCACTATGGGTGTTTTATTCGTCGCGCTGAACAGCCTCATTGATCTGTTGTGCCATTGGATAGACCCTCGAGGAAAAGAAGAAAAATGAACACTTCATTGACGTTAAATCAAAAAATCGGATTTCTGATCCTATTTGGGCTGTTTTTTGTGTCTATTTTGGTTGGACTCCTCTCGCCTTACAGCATGGACGAGCAAAATTTATCGATGCGTTTCTCGGCCCCCAGCGCCGAGCACTGGCTCGGTACGGATCATTTTGGACGCGATATGATGACGCGCCTGGCAGGCGCCGTTGTTCTCTCTTTTAGCTTGGCCATCTTGTGTTTATTGAGTTCATCAATATTAGGCGTCACCCTGGGAGTTTGGTCTGCTTGGGCGGGTGGGCGTGTTGAACAAACTTTAGGCGTCTTGGTCAATGTTATTCTTGCCTTGCCCGGCTTGGTGCTCGTGTTATTGCTTTCTGCGATGGCTCCGGGTTCCTTTTTAGTGATGTACCTTGCTATTTCATTGGTGCAATGGATTGAGTATTTTCGCGTGACCCGTGCCATAACCCACACATTAATCCAAAGCCCAGAGCGGCAACTCTCGCACATGATGGGCTTTGGAAAAGGCTACCAATTTAAGCGTCATATTTGGCCGTCCATCGCGCCATCGGTGTTCACGATGGCCGCTTTTGGAGGGGCAAATGCCATTTTAATGATGGCATCATTAGGCTTTATCGCCGTCGGGATCCAGCCTCCTCTGGCAGAGCTTGGCCTGATGAGTGTCGAGCTTTTTCCCTTTTATCTTGAGGCCCCATGGGCTTTGGTCCAGCCACTGCTGATGATTGCATTACTGGTCTTGAGTTTTCATTTATTGGCAGGAGCACGCAATGAGCTTATTAATTCAACTCACTGATTTATCAATCAGTTCAAATAATATTGAGCTGCTTCAAGCCCTGTCTTTGACGCTTTATCGCGACAAACCCATCACCATACTGGGGCAAACGGGTTCAGGAAAAAGCCTTTTAGCACAAGCCATTATTGGCTTGCTTCCCCAGGAATTAACGCAATATGGAAAAGTAGAAATACAGGGAAAAGAGCATGATCAAAGCGCCTTAATGCGCTTATGGGGAAAAGACATGATCATGCTCCCGCAAGAGCCTTGGCGCGCACTCGACCCATTAATGCCTGCGTATCAACAGGTTTTGGAAGTCTTCCAATGCCTGCATCATTTAGATGAAGAAACCGCATTCAATAAAACCATTGAAGCTCTCGATAACGTGGGCCTTAAAAACAGCGCCTTAAAAAGACCCGGCCAGCTTTCAGGCGGCATGGCGCAGCGATTAGCGGTGACGGCAGCAACCGCGGGGGGGGCAAAACTCATTTTGGCGGATGAACCCACAAAAGGGCTCGATATCAGCCGTCGTGACGATATTATTCAGTTGCTTTTAAGCCGTTCAAAAGGAGGCGGCCTTTTAACAATCACGCATGATATTGAGGTCGCACGTCAAATCGGAGGGGAAATCATCGTCATGAAAGAAGGGCGCGTCATCGAGCATGGGCGAGCCGAACACATATTGGATTCTCCTTGCCATCCCTATACGCAAGCCTTAATTCAAGCGGATCCTCGTCATTGGAAAAAACGAAAAAAAGTACCAAAAAATCAACAAGCTATTTTAAAAATAAGCAATTTATCCATCGGACGTCATCCTCACGTTTTAGCCAGTGGGATCCATTTTACCGTTCATGCGGGTGAGATAGTGGGCGTGGTTGGCGACAGCGGGTGTGGAAAAAGCACCCTTGGGGACATTTTGCTTGGTTTACTTCCCCCGATGGAGGGCAAGGTCGATAAAGACATCACAAAAACAAAACAGCACCAATGGCTCAAATTATTTCAAGACCCACCCGCAGCCTTTACTTCGAGTGTCACGCTTGGGGTGTTACTTGACGATTTGATCAAACATCATCCTATTGAACGCAAGGATATTTCGCAATTAATGGAGAGATTATCTTTAAAACCCACATTATTAAAAAGAAAAAGTACGGAGGTGTCGGGAGGGGAATTGCAACGCTTTGCTATTTTACGCGCCTTATTACTCAAACCCGTTTTTTTGTTCGCCGATGAGCCCACTTCACGTCTTGACCCAATAACCGCAAAAGAAGTGACGGATATATTGATTGATTTAGCACACGAAAAAAACTGTGCCCTGCTGCTTGTGAGTCATGATCCTTACCTGATAGAAAACTGTTGCGATACCATTTTACGGCTTTAATGGTCCATCAAAAAAAGCTCCGGCCATGCCGGAGCTCTCAGATACCCATCCCCACAGACACAAGCTGAATGCTGGCTTTTCAAAGTAAAGCCTTGTCTACCTGACAGGCGAGCCTTCTGGCTTCACATTAATTTTCCTGAAACATTTTTTGAATGTCTTTGTAATCTTGGGTTTGCGTTAAAGAAAGCATCAATAAAATGCGTGATTTTTCTGGGTTCAAGGTGCCAGAGGCCACAAAAGCAAATTGATCATCATCGATTTCAGCATCGAGTGTGGTGGGGCCTGTCGGAGTGCGTGAACTGCGAACGACCAAGATCCCTTCTTCACTGGCTTTCGCCAATTCAGAAAAAATTGAATGGTATATATTTCCATTTCCAACGCCTGCGCTGACAATGCCATCAAATTTGGCTTCTCTCAATGCTTTTACAGGTAAATCCGAAGCATTTGCATAGTTATACACAATACCCACTTGCGGAAGTTTATTTAAATGAGAGACATTAAAAGCAGGGCTCGATGTTTGTTCATGATCATTTTTCAGCAGATAAGAGACATCGCTATTATGGATATACCCTAAAGCGCCAAAATTGGGTGACTGAAAAGTATCTAGCGCCGTGGTATTTGTTTTGGTTACATTCCGTGCATCAAATACTTTGTCATTCATGGCCACAAGAACTCCCCGCCCTACTGAATCTTTATCGGCCGCGGTAACAACCGCATTATATAAATTCATGGGGCCATCGGCGCTCATTGCAGTAGAAGGACGCATCGCCCCAACAAGCACCACTGGTTTTTCACTCTTGACGGTTAAATCAAGGAAATACGCGGTTTCTCCCATGGTGTCTGTCCCATGGGTTATCACAATCCCATCAACATCATCTTGAGCAAGCAATGCATTAACACGCTTTGACAAATCCAACCACACTTCATCGTTCATATCTTGAGAGCCAATTTTTACGACTTGCTCCCCTGTAATATCCGCAATTTTTGTCATCTCGGGCACAGCAGAAATCAGCTCATCAATCCCAATTTTTCCTGCATTGTAATGAGACCCTGTGGCTGATTGTCCTGCACCTGCAATGGTCCCTCCGGTTGCCAAAATTTTAATATTGGGTCGGTCTGAAACAAACGCAGAATCAGTAGAAGCAAAAGAAAACGAATTTAAACAAATGCCTGCAATAAAAATCCCTAACCGTATTGAATCGCTTTTCATTTTTACGCTCCATAAGAAAATGAACATCCGTGATAGGAACGAAAGTCTATTGCATTGAAATAATTATTTTGAGGGGGCGCTCATAGTTAAATCATGTTACGCGGATGAAACTCGCATTCATCAAAAAAGAAAATATTGTGCTTTGTATTATACGAATTCCATGAATGCGCACGAGCAAGAAGTGAGCGTCTTTAAAGGAGGAGGAGGATTTTAAAAGGCATTGACCTTGCTCATTATTTCATTGTGTTTCATGAAATTTCATTGCATTTCATGAGTCATTGATTATCTAAAATGAGATATTTTTGAATCTCTATCCTGGCTTTTTGCAACATCCCTAATACATATAATCGAAGATGGAAACATCTCTCAGCCCATCGTCGTTGAACCCGCCTCCTGCGAGGCGGTTGGCGACAGGGATAGATCAAAATGTCGGTCATCGTACTTCGAGAATGCACGCCATGTTAACCACATTTTAAACAAAAAACAGGATCCCTATGCGCTCTCAAGGCTCCCCCTCTCCCCCCCATTCACCGGCTACACCGCCTGCAGAGCCTGTACCAGCAGCAGCAGGCCCTGTACCGGTTAATGCTTGGTTTCGGCCTTGGGAAAGGGTATCCAATACACAGGAAACCCCTCAAACGAACAGCCCCCCAGAAAGCGTCTTCCCGCCTTATCCAGAGGGAAATCCAGGCCAGCACCCGCTATTCGCTACTGTCTTTCTTCCTCATTTTTCTTATTCTCCTTATTCTCCTTATTCTCCTTATTCTCCTTATTCTCCTTATTCTCCTT
>CAMRBZ010000171.1 GCA_947040595.1 uncultured Enterovibrio sp.
CTGTTTCGTTGTCAAAAATAGAGGCGTATTCCGCCATTTTTCTAAGATCCATGATTGTCATCTTCGCTTTGGGATCATAAGCCTTTAGGTCGTTTTGATAGTCATTGAGTAACTTGTAGTTTTTTCGCATCCACTCACCTTCTTCATGGCTTCCTTTTATCACTTTTGGTCTGCGGTATAAACGTGGTCGAATAGGTTTAGCAAAAGTAGCGGCTTCCACAACATAAGAAAATTTAATAGCATGAATCGCTCGCCCCTTTTTAAGAGGCTCCCAAATTATAGAGATATCCGTTTTTGAGTTAATTTGTTCAACGGCTGGTGTTATAACTCTGTCTTTATAATCGCGCCATTGAGGATAGCTATTCGCATTTCCTGATCGTTCTTTCATCCAGATAATATCTAACACAACAGAAATAACATCATTATTTTTGTTGCTTTTTAAGTTCTTAACTTTTATTAACCATTGATATAACCGAAAAGAAAATGGAGAATTCAGTTTAGCCGCATGTTCAAAGTTAATGCTCGTGAATTTATCTTTTAATTCATAAAGATATGGTTCGATTAACGGGCTAAATTGTATCGTAACATAAGTGCCATCACCTGGATTAACTTGATATCTATTTTCAATAAACCATGCACGTTCAATTCTTTCTGAGTTTTCAAAAAAAACAATTGGTTTTCGCATTATCTGAGATACTGATTTTTTTAAATTGTCGTAAATATGTTTTTTTGGTAATCCAAACTTTTCAGCAAATTCACGAGCAAAAATAGTTATTTTCCCCACTTCCGATTTTCTTGAGTCAATTTTTGATGATGCCAATAAGATCAAACGCATTTCATCTACGGTTAAAGCATACGCAGCTTCAATCAATTCATTGCTTTGTACTACTGTAATTTCTTTATTATCCATTTCAGTTATATATTTCATGGGTGGGCAATATAAAATCTGCCGCGATATTCACATTAAATTAAAAGTTATTCAACCCGAAATCTGCCCACAGTTAACCCGTATTTTGCCCACAGTTAACCCGTATTCTGCCCACAGTTAACCCGTATTTTGCCCACAGTTAACAGCGTAACCAATTGTTATATAATGAAAATAAACACTCTAAAAGAGAAAGAAGAAAGAGAAAAAAGAACAAAGAACTTCGCTTATTGCTCGTTTATTTTTTTATTTCTTAAGATTTAAGTCACATTCCCCCAATGCGTTACCTCAATGAAATACAATCCTCCGATTGGTACCGCGATTGGTACGGCCACGCACGTAAAAACCAGAAATCGACAATTTAGATCGTAATTGCAAATCCCCTTAAAACGCACTGAAATGGCCCTACAAGGCGATAAGAGGATTTTACAAGTCAGGAATGTAAAGCGAATGGGGAAAAGCCGTATACGGGCATTTAGAGGCGTTAAACGGTCAATTCATCACGCCTTTGCCTTTGTCTGAGGTGAAAGCCATTGCTAAATCCATTGCGAATTGGACTTTTAAACATTTTACGCCAAGTAAATTTAGAGAAAGCCAAGCAAAGAAAGGGGCGAAGGGCGGGAAAGCGGGATCTTTGGAGGATAAAGTTAAAGCTGGATTAATTGGAGGTGCAGTTTCTAAAGGTGGTGGGCGTCCAGATAAAAAAGCTTTATTAGCTGAAGTGTTAAAGATGAAAACACAAGGTAAAACAAATAGGGATATCGCGATTTTATTGGGCTTAGGATCTGCTACGGTAAGCCGTTGGATAAGATCCTTTAAGGCTCCAATTCTTGATCCAAAACAAGCAACCATATCAGATAACAGCCCTTTTTAGGGGGGCTCTTGATTTTTCTAACCCCAGTAAAAACAAGGGTCATTTGCGCGTCAAATCCGCATTTTGTTTTTTCTTCCATTTACCCCTTTAAAAAAACCCTTCTTGCTGAGAATGCGCGAGAAATGAAAAAACGTTTCGGACAAAGGTTTAATGTGTTTTTACCCTTATATTTTTAGCTGCTTAGAATATTCTTATAAATCAAGCTCTTAAGAAATGATGTTTTTTACAAGGTAAAAACAAGGTTTTTGCCTCTTACCCCTTGCTATCAGATGCTCTCTGTTGCAAAATCCATTGTTCACGGCCACATAGGCCGCTTAGAAACACCAAAGTGCTGATTACATTTACACAAAGTTGTTCACGGCCACATAGGCCGCTTAGAAATTCTCTCAAAGTCTTCTGTGATACTCGTGGATGTTCACGGCCACATAGGCCGCTTAGAAAACTTTATGTTTATTCGGAACGAGGCATTGTTGGTTCACGGCCACATAGGCCGCTTAGAAAATTGTCAAAACCATATTTTGTGTAATGAATTGGTTCACGGCCACATAGGCCGCTTAGAAATTATCAAGCCTTGATCTGCATTTTTTCCCTTCGTTCACGGACACATAGGCCGCTTAGAAAGTTAAAAAATAGGAATTTAAGATCAATGATTGGTTCACGGCCACATAGGCCGCTTAGAAAGAGGGTATTCACAGTGCATCAGTTGATTTGTAATTTTGTGGTTGTGGGGTTCGCGTCGTATTTACCCTGACTATAGGGATGACAGAGGTCGCTTTTGCGGCCTTTTTTGATCCAGCTTGTAGCTTTATAAAGCAGAAATTGCAGCGTCTTGAGGAAAAGCGTAAGATCGCCAGATAAAACAAAGCCCCGAGCCTTATGATCATTCTTGGCGGAATAATAAGGACTCAGGGCCAGCATAAATGCTAAGGAAATTATACCAAATGAAATCCCTAATTCAAACACCCAAAACCGCCAATAAGCACGGTTTTGAGTGAAATATAAGTTTTCTACCGCACATTGCCCCTCTTTTGAACTCGCGTTATTCGACTCACTGCCTAAAAAACCTTATTGCACTGATGATCTCGGTGTGACCTACATTCGTCAAAAGAAAACCGCAATCAGCAAACGTTATTTGCAAGTGAACCCGCCAAAAATGGTGAATTACCTTGTATTTGATATTGACCGCGAAGGCGGCGTGTTGGCGTGGGAGTGCGCAGATTTACCCGCGCCATTTTGGACAAGTAAAAATCCTGTTAATGCGCATGCCCATATTGCTTACCGTCTAAAAGTGCCGGTGTGTACGTCAAACCTTGCCCATCTTGATCCCATGCGTTATTTGGCAGCGATTCAGTCTGCCATGGTCGAACGTCTCAAAGCAGATAGATGCTATGCAGGCTTGCTAACAAAGAACCCGCTTCATGAGCATTGGAAAAATACAGTCTGGACAGATCACCAATACACGCTTGATGAACTGGCCGACTATCTCGATTTGCGCGGCCATCCAAAAAAAGGCCCAGAAATTTACGGCCTAGGGCGTAATTGTGAACTCTTTGATAACACGCGAAAGTGGGCCTATAAAGCGATCCGTGAATTTTGGCAGCCAGAATACAAAGCGAATTGGAATAACGCCGTATACAGCCACATAGAAGCATTAAACGGTCAATTCATCACGCCTTTGCCCGTTTCTGAGATTAAATCAATTTCGAAATCCATTGCGAACTGGACTTTTAAACATTTTACGCCATGCAAATTTAGAGAAAGCCAAGCAAAGAAAGGGGCGAAGGGCGGGAAAGCGGGATCTTTGGAAGGTAAAATTAAAGCGGGCAGTAAAGGTGGCCTGATGTCTAAAGGTGGTGGGCGTCCAAATAAAAAAGCTTTATTACCTGAAGTGTTAAAGATGAAAACACAAGGTAAAACAAATAGGGATATCTCGATTTTATTGGGCTTAGGATCTGCTACGGTAAGCCGTTGGATAAGATCCTTAAAGGCTCCAATTCTTGATCCAAAACAAGCAAGCCATATCAGATAACAGCCCTTTTTAGGGGGGCTCTTGATTTTTCTAACCCCAGTAAAAACAAGGGTCATTTGTGCGTCAAATTCGCATTTTGTTTTTTCTTCGATTTATGCCTTTAAAAAAACCGCCAACGGTTGTCTTTCCATTCTTTGGCATCTGCAAGACCAACGTCATAACGCGCCGCCCAATCAGGGAAGAAAGGGATAAAGTCCCCGCCCGTTCCGATGATGGCCGTGATCCCAATACAACACACCACAACCCCAGCAGAGATCGCATATTCCACAGGGTCGCCCGTTCTAAATCTGCCGCCGAAAAGATGAAAGCGCCTGTCACTGTAAGGCGAGAACGGCACACCGCTCACGGTCATGGCGTCCGTGAGTATGTGAGAAACCCCGCCCCACGCGAACGCCGCCAAAATTCCATGCAAATCAAAAACGAAAGTAGCGAACAAAGCGAAGGTGAGCCAGTGCGTGAGAATGTGTGTTGTTGTGCGGTGTTTGATGGGTTTGCCAATGGCCTTAAAAACCCACTCAAGCCAATCAGGGGCCGTGGCACCGAGTACGCAGGGCGCAACGAGGGTTGGAGCGACAACGGCGCAAAGAGAGCCAGCGATTAACGTGTGATTAAGCCATTTCATAAATTTTGTCCTTAAGGAACAAAAGTATGATGTGATTTTGTGTTGGGGTTTGTTTTATTTTTGAGTGCTTATTTGTATCTTCAGGCCATGAATTGAAGGCCGCTCTACTCGTTCATTTTATTTCATCTTCTGTTCGATGTTTTTATAAGCAAAGCATGCTAAATTACAAAGACGTCATTATGACGTCTTTATTGATCTTTGATATTCATCGCATTACAATACACATCGCATTTCACAACGCTGAACATGCTCGACTCGAAATAAGCCGTGTGCATCGTGTCGTCATCGTTTTTTTGTCGTAATGAAATGCCTTGTTAGGAGAAAACAAATGGCAGTAACTTGCGCTGAGAGAATAACTACTCGTATGAACACTGAAACCAAAGAATTGCTTGAGAGAGCGTTGGTTTTGTCAGGTTACGCAAGCTTAAATAGTTTTATCACCGCAGCGGCAACCATGGCGGCAAAAAAGCTTATTGAGCAAGAAATGACCCTTTCTTTGTCACGCCAAGAAGCATCAAATTTTTTGGATGCACTTGATAAACCAAGGACGACAAATCCACGTTTCCTCGCAGCAGCTAAGCGATATAAGGAAACGATAAGTGAAGATCCAAGCGTTAGATAAAAACAAACACAATCGAAAACAATTTGATTGTGATGTGGTGCCACTCAATAAATATTTACAACAAACAGCCAAGCAGCATGATGACGTGGATTTATCCCGCTGTTTTGTTTTAACCCAAGATGATGCGTGTATTTTAGGGTTTTATTCTCTTTCTGTATGCCATATCAAGTGGGATGAGCTCCCAGAGAAGCATCAAAAAAAATACCCTAAAAATGGCATTACAGGTGTGTTAATTGCCCGCCTTGCGGTTGATAAGCAGCATCAAAGAAAAGGATACGGTGGCGATCTCTTAATGGACGCCATTCATAAAATCATCACCTCGGGTGTTGATGTTCCTCATCCTGTGATCATTGTTGATGCAAAAGACGAACAAGCGAAAGCGTTTTATTTACAGTTTGGTTTTGAAGAAATCGCGCCAAGCAGCAATCGTTTATACATTCCAACTCAACACGCAAGAAACATGATTGAACAGGTGTGATTTTCGGATCAAGTTAATGAAGCCAGCTTTTTAAGCCAATTGTTGATTGCTTCTCTTTTTACGTTTTCACAAAGCCCAGACAGCGCCAGCCTGTGCTCTATCACGTTTGATTCTTGGGTGATCACATCTGCATGCACCATGGCCAATTTTTTTAGCATTTGAATTTGTTCATTGGTTTCAGCAATGCCGTTTTTTACTCTTGCTTGTGCTCGCGCTTCAAGTGCGCGATAAAGTCCCATCTCTCGGTAAGCCTGGTTACGTGCTGCAATGGCTCCCACAAACCCCGCCACCTCTTTGGCCGTGTCCGTTCTTCTTTGGTATTCCCGTTCACGTTGTCTTGATTGTTCATTGCTTGAATACAGCGGTATTTTCCCCACCAAACCCACGTAATGATCGGCAATATCAGGATAATCCTCATCCCATGTGTCTAAGCCTTGCTTAAATCCCGCCACAAGGCTCACCTCAGCGTTAAAAGTGCTTTTAGCGGGGAAGCACTGCATCACTGTAAGAAAAATCGCGTCAGGGTCGATTTTGGGGGCTTTTTTAAGGGGATCGGTTTGGCTGTTGTAGTGCTGTTTATCGGAATAAAGGCGCGGAAGCTCAAAAGGCTTTTGTTCTGGTGGCGGTGGTGCTTTTTCTTGTTCATTAAAAGGGCTGATCTCATCCCACTTTTTTAAAGCTTCTTCGGTGAGGGTTTCAGCGTGAGCAATCATGAAAAGGGCCGTAAACAACACAAGAAAACCCGCAAAAAGAAAAGACTCAATGATGAACACTGCTGCACATAAGAAGGTTTTTAAAGGATGGTTTTTGCTTTGAGGCGCTGTCCGTGCGCGTTTTTGCTCCATTGATTTAATCAGCTCTTGCGCTCCGTCTTCCGCTTCCTAATACATTAAGACTAGCAATGACGGCAGCCACTTCCCACGCCCCTGCCATCGCCAATATCGCGGCTAAAACCCACATAAAAACCACTGTTGAATCATAGCTGGCTTGTGATTCAAGTCTCGTTCTTTGTGGCTCTCTTCTTTCAACAATCGTTCTTATGTTCGGCGGAAGGCGGTTTTCATCAGATGTGGCCATGATCCAGATTTTTGTATTGAGCATACATTGGCGCGCTATTTGGCATTTGCGGCCAGTGAGTTTGTGAGCGTCATCGATGTAAAGTACAGCGCCCGTAGCTTCAAGGTATTCACTTAATCGTTCCGCTCTTTGATGCTGGTTTAAGCTGCGCCACTGCGTGTTTTTTTTTTGGTCTTTTGGCGTTACACCGTCACTCTTTTTTATCACATCATCATGCCATTTTTGCACATGCTCGCAATCAATCCAGCTTGATAAAGGTTGAAGGGCACTCAAGAAAACAGGCTCGCCGGCTTTGCTGCCATAAAGCTCAAAATGTGCATCTTGCAATCGTGAAAGCCACCGGCTTTTTCCGCTGTCGTGTGCGCCGGTAATAAGCTGGCATTTCTTCTTGCTCATCGCTTTTGTTTTACGTGCAGAATCGGGCGCAAAGCGTCTTGGTGAATCGATAATAAACGCACCTCGGTTTGTGCTCCCGTCGCTCCTCTTTGATATTTTTTTTAATCTCAGAAACCGCATATATTCAGCCTTTTGAATCTGTTTGATCATTCTAATGTGCTGATTTTTTGCTGTTTGTCTCATTGGTGAATAAATCCGTGAAAACGCGCAAAAAAATGCGGAGCATTAGGGGGAGTAAAAATTGGTGTATTTTCCCTGTGAATATATACTTAAGGTGCGTGAATAAAAGGAACGTATATTTCGTGGAAAAAAGAGGTTGAAATCATGGCTAATTT
>CAMRBZ010000172.1 GCA_947040595.1 uncultured Enterovibrio sp.
CAAATCCATGTGCCGTTGTTGTACTTTCCTGTCTTGTCTCTTTCGATTTTAAGAGGACCTGAAGTCATTCATCTTGGGTGTCCAAATAACTTGCAAGTAACTTGGGTGGTCCACGTTAACTTCATTAACTCCTCACGTTAACTCGCGCTGTTGTATTGATAAAATGCATCTTATCAAGGAGGGGGGAGTTAAAATGAATAACTACTGCCCAAAGCGTAGGTATGAGATTCAAAGTTACCTCCTGTAATGCGTTTGTGTTCTATATCGATGCTCCACCCAGATGTGAATTTATATTTCATGCCTAATGCACCATAGACACCTTTATCTTTCAATTTGAACTTGTTTTCATTGATGGAATATCCCAAATGATTGAGTGCTCCGCCGACCTTAGTGTATAGATATAATTTTTTAATGAGAGGGTATTGAGCGTATAGTGCAGAACGAAAACCGAAGTAATAACGATTTCGTATTTCTCCATTGTGTTTATCACCTAGCGCGTCTCGAATCAGACCACCACCGCCGACCATAAAACCATTTTCGATGCCGATATATTCATTCATCATATATCTGTAGTAGGTGTCGTGTTCAAGAGATGCACCCGACGTGAATTCCTCAGTTCTAGTATTTTCAAAATTAAAAAAACCAAATGTAGAGACAGTGGCACCTACAGTATGCTTCAGATTATTTTCCGCAAAACTAAATGGACTTATTAAAAAAGTAGAAAAAATAATTAAATTTAAACGTTTCATGCTTCATTTTTCATTTTTCATGGAGGGCTGAATGATAATCGATAAAAGGAATTGTTTAATATTTATTTTGGCTGGGGCGCCATGTCATTTCTGCTTAAAGAGGCAACTGGTGAATATGAATCGCCCTGAAAAAGGATCGTTGATTTTTTTCAATGTATTATGTCATCGTTTTATGCCTGTCGTCTTTGAGTTTAACGCTATGGGAGTAGGGGGAATTGTTGGCTCTTAACGCCTTAATTAGCCAGTGAATTTATGCTCAAAATGATCATGCGCCCCCTAAAAGGCTTGGTTCGATACCGGATTAAAAAGCAGCAACTGGATTGAAGACCGGATCAGATTTTCCAATAATATCGCGTATGTGATAACCTACTTGGCTCGCTTTCTGCTGTTTTTCTTTTTTGATAAACAGTGTTTTATTTCATTTTGCAAGAGATCTCTGATGCCATTTTCAACCCTTGGATTAAGCCAACCTATTTTAAATGCTGTCTCTGAATTGGGTTACACTGCGCCAACGCCAATCCAAGCCGAAGCTATTCCACTGGCCCTTAAAGGGAAAGATCTGATTGCTGCCGCTCAAACTGGCAGTGGTAAAACGGCTGCATTTGTATTGCCCATTCTTGAATTATTATCTCGCGCTCAAACACAACGTAAAAAAAGAGCGCGGGCGCTGATTTTAACGCCAACCCGCGAGCTTGCGATTCAAATCACCCAAAACATTGAGGCTTTTTCGAGGTATTTACCTCTTAAGGCTTTTGCTATTTACGGCGGTGTGGATTACGCCCCTCAAGAAGAAGCGCTTCTTAATGGGCTTGATATTGTGGTCGCAACCCCTGGACGTTTAAGAGATCTTTACACAAGAAGGGCGATTCATTTTGATGAAATAGAGATCTTTGTTCTCGATGAAGCAGACAGAATGCTGGACATGGGGTTTATCGAAGACATCACTAAAATCATCGACACCTTACCAGGCTCCCGCCTTAATTTGCTTTTTTCAGCCACCTTGTCACGCCAGGTCAGAGAGCTTGCAAAAGAAACGGTTTCCGAGGCGATTCATCTTTCCTTTCATCATGACGAAAGTGGAAAACCGAATATTGATCAATGTCTGATCACCGTAGACAAAGATAAAAAATCGGCTTTATTGAGCCATTTAATTCAAGAAAAGGCATGGCCTCAAGCGCTTATCTTTATTGAAACTAAACATGGTGCAGGAAAACTCGTCGCCCAGCTTGCCAAACGAGGCATTGAAGCAGAGTGCATTCACAGTGGCCGAAAACAAGCCATACGAGAAAATATTTTGGCCGATTTTAAATCGGGGAAAATAAAGTATTTAATTTCTACGGGGGTTTCAGCACGGGGGATTGACATCGATGTCTTGCCCTTGGTTATCAATTATGATTTGCCATTTCCTGCAGATGAATATGTGCATCGTATAGGACGTACTGGGCGAGCAGGGGCTTTCGGTGAAGCGATTTCTTTGGTATCACGGGATGATTTTAAGAATTTATGCATGATTGAACGGCGTCTAGATAGGCTTATCCCTCGCAAAGTCATTGAAGGTTTTGAGCCTGTAAAAGAGGTGCCTATTTCAATTTTAAATTTTGTTCCAAAGAAAAAAGCCCATTGATAGAGGGTGTTTTCTTTTTTTATCACCTGAAATGCCGGGAACCCCGGCGTTTATTTAACGGGCTTAGGAGTGTGAGTATTTCAAGGTTTAATTTCTTTTTTACCTTGAATTTAAAGATATTATTTTTTGACACACACAAAAATGGCGTTTCCTGATTGGGTGTCCCAAGGAATAATCTTCTCATAATCATGCTCAAAGACATGCACATCAAAAGAAGGTTCTAAAAGGGCCATCAAAGCATGAAAGCTAAAGGCCACCATGGAATGTTCATCTTCCCATATTTGCATTTTTTCCTTGTTTTTCTTTTCAATACAAAGTTTTAAAGATTGTTTCTCGCCTTCTCCGCAATAATGCCAGCCCGAGCTAAACGTGAAGTGATTTTCATTTTGTTGGGCGCTGTGTTTTACAAATAATGCATTGTTTATTTTGTCTTTGTCTACGGCGTTAAAACAAAAGAGGCCGTCTGATGTTAAGGCGTTATGGACGCTTAAAATACATTCTTTTAATTGCGCGAGGTTTTCACTGTAATGGATGGAATACAAAAAACAAGTGATTAAATCAAGAGGCTCCTCCACCGTAAAATGACACATGTTTTGTAAAGAAAAATGCGCTTGAGGGCAACGACGTGCGGCGATATCGAGCATGGGTTGGTTTATATCCAGTCCGCCGCTTTGATAACCCAAATCAAGAAAATAACGCACATGCGGCCCTGTTCCGCAGGCTAAATCGAGGTGCCTCTTTCCGTGGCCAAAAATGCGATGGAGTCGCTGAATGCTCAAGCTTTGGGCTTGATAGTCAATGTCGGCGCACATTAAATCGTAATAGCTTGAAAGGTCGGTATAGAGGGCGTTTGCGAAAGTCATGGTCTCTTGTATCGTTTGGTTTTTGGAGGTGGGCATAATATACGAATTTTTAAGATGAACAAAAGAAGTCTCTTTGGAAGGAATAAGAAGAGATGCATTTTAAAAAAAGTGCAATGAGGCGGCAAGAAAAAAAGCCGCCCTATATATACCTAAAATCATTGAAGATGCGCGCCTGCGAAAAGCGAGTGCAGCCCCTGAGCATCGATGGACTCTGTGATTGGGCTACGTGAGCCGAGCCAAGACCCACGGAGATTGAAAGGCGAGGGCTATGCATCAATGCTCTTTGTGATGGGTCGAATGCGGGCCGTCAATATCCACGCAGGGTGCAAGGTGACGGCTAACGTTTTTTCTCTTTTTTTTTGAAATAAATAGCGCGATTAAAGGGTGCTGAGGCGATATTGGCTGGGGGTTTTTCCTGTTTTACTTTTAAATACACGGCAAAAATAGTTGGTGTCTTTAAAACCACAGCGGCGCGCAATTTCTTCGAGTTTAAAGTTGTATTTCTTCAGCATGAATTTTGCACGGTCAAGGCGCACATAATTTACATAATCTGCATAGGTGACATAGGCTTCTTGATTAAAAATCCGTGAGACGTGTGAGCTTGAAATACCAAAACGACGTGAGATGGACTCTCTTGAAATATTGCGATGAAAATTTTCTTGGACATAAATACACATGTTTCGATAGAGTTTTTCGCTTCGACGTATTTTTAATTGTTGCGGGTGCTCTAGGAGATCAATGCAAAATAAAATGAGCGCTTTGGCTAAATGTTCGCCCATAATGCGCGCTCTTTTTTCATCGGCAAGGCAACCGAGTGAATCAATCACATGTTCAAGGGCCATGGAGCTAGGCAAAGGCAATGCATGTTTGACCACATCGGTAAAGCCTTCCTCTTCTTTAAAATGGACAAAACTAAAGCCCACTTGGTTTTTGCTGAATAAAATAGAAATCATTTTGCACGAGCGATTCCAGGTGGGTTTGCTCCATGTGTTTGATGGAATGTAGATCATTTCATTTTTTTTGAGCAACCAATCTTCGTGCCCTTCAGGACCATCAAGGATCAGGCCATATTCACCTTCTAAAATAATTTCCAATCGATTGAAATTAACTTGATAGGCGCCATCCGGCGGGGTGTTTTCGTTGCAACAAATATGGACGAGAGGACCTGAAAATGATTTTAACGAAACGACAATAAAGTTGTGCATAATTCTATGTCTTCATCTATTGATTCAAAATGGAGA
Source organism: uncultured Enterovibrio sp. (assembly GCA_947040595.1). Lineage (GTDB taxonomy): Bacteria > Pseudomonadota > Gammaproteobacteria > Enterobacterales > Vibrionaceae > Enterovibrio. The sequence goes on from CAMRBZ010000172.1 coordinate 4,478, forward strand.
TCGTGGGATGAGAGACGTTAACACGAAGATCTCGTTTTTAAAACGAAATAAAAAACGCGGCACAGAAAGATCTGTACCGCGTTCTTGTGTTATACCTCTTGCCTTTGACGCTGCGTGGGTGTTGGCTTAGGCTCGTTCAGTCCAATCACACAGTCCATCTTTGCTCAGGGGCTTCGCTCGCTTGGCGCCTGCAACGTCAAATATCCTGGGTATCGTTAAGCCTGCGCAAGCATGCTTTCTAGTTTGTCGATAATTTCAGGCGCTTGTTTCGCCGCTTGTGCAACCGTAATGCGAACGATTTTTTTGCCTGCAAAACGCTCTTCATTTTTGATGGCGATGTCTTTGGTTAAAAGAACCACATCCGCAGAGCTGACGTCTTCGATTGTTAATTCATTTTCGATTCCAATCGCACCTTGTGTTTCAACTTTAACGTCCCAGCCTTTTGCTTTCGCTGCAACTTCAAGAGCTTCTGCTGCCATGTAGGTGTGTGCTACGCCAGATGGGCAAGATGTTACTGCAATGAGTTTCATGTGAGTACCTTATTTTAATTAATCAAAGGAGAGTTCAAGTTCTTCTTTTTTGGTTTCTGTATTGTCTTCGCGGTCTGAAATGGGTTTTTTCAATGCGTTCACAATCAATGCTGTGGTGGTCGCACCAACCGCAACGGCCACGATATACATGAGACGTCCTTCCACCACAGGAAGAACAATGAGTCCACCCCAAGGGGCGTGATTAAGGACGCCGGCTAAGAATGCAACGACGTTTCCGACCATTCCGCCTGCAATAATGGCAGGGATCACGCGGGCAGGATCGTTTGCTGCAAAAGGAATCGCGCCTTCTGTAATCCCGATACAGCCCATGATGCCTGCCGCTTTTCCTGCTTCACGCTCTTCAGGAGAGTATTTTTTGGGTGCTAAAAATGTTGCAAGTGCCATACCGAGAGGGGGTACACAAATCGCAACACCCACACCGCCCATGAGCCAAGGCTGAGTACCGACTTGGGTTTGAGCAAACAAGGTGGCCACTTTATTAACAGGGCCGCCCATATCAAATGCGGTCATGCCACCTAAAATTGCGCCTAAAAGGGCTTTTGATGTTCCGGCCATCGATTGCAAGCCTTCATTCATAAAGGCCATGAAAGCGGCGATCGGTTGACCGATAACCCAAACAACCAATGCGGCGACAATAAAGGTACCACCGATGGGGATGATAAAATAGGTTGAAAGCGCTTTAAGTTTATTTGAAAGTGGGATGCGCTTTAGTTGAAGAACGACGTAACCGGCGATAAAACCGACAATGATAGCCCCAAGGAAACCGGCTTGAACTTGGTTTGCGAGGTAAGCCCCTATCATACCAGGAGCAAGGGCGGGACGGTCTGCAATAGAGTAAGCAATGTAACCGCCTAAAACAGGAACAAACAAGGTAAAACCTGCAATCCCCATATCCCAAAGGCCTTCAAGGAAAACACCTTCAGGCACAGCGCCTTTGCCGTTTAACATAACAGAAAGCGCAAGTAAAACGCCGCCAGCAACAACGAAAGGCAACATGTGACTGGTGCCGGTGAGAAGATGCCGTTTTAGTTCAGTGAAGTCTATTTTCATGTTGAAGACCTATTTGTAATTTGTTGAGAAGTATGCTTGTGACCTATTAAAGGATTATGCACTTGCCGCTGGGTTGACGAAATTGGAGAAACAGAACCTTTACTGGATTTATGTGGCGTCTTTTAAGGTGTGAGACAATCGTCTCACATCGTCTATCTGTGCATGGAATGTATATAAAATCAGACGCAATCAGCGATTTTATCGGATATTTTCATCAAAAATGCCAAAGTGAGATCCCAAGAATTGACTGGATTTATGGGCATAAAAAAAGAGAGAATGCCTTCCTCTTTTTCTTGTTTGAGAGCGACAGCTGAATTAGAAATGAGTATTTTGTTTCATCAGTGCAACATATAAAGCGGCTTTGACTATGCTTAATGGACGGCAGATTGACAGAAGATTTCCATGGATTTTATAAATTTTAAAGTGGGTAATAACAGCGTTGCACTCAAGATTTTAGATATTCTCTTGACGGAACAGTATGAAGATGATTTGACGCCTCTTCCCAATGATAAGAAAGGTTTTTTAGGTATAAAAGAAGTGATGAAAAAAAACGTGGCGGTCTTTGATTTGGGGAAAATTTTAAATCAGGAGTCCACGAAAGAGAGCAATGAAAAACTCATTCATTGGCTTAAAGTGGCAGAGCAAGAGCTTGTGGACTGGTTTTATGAATTAGAGCGCACCCTGGAAGATGGGAGCCCTTTTACAAAACTAAAAGACCCGCAGTATTCGACTCTGGGGGATTGGTCTGAAAACCATCTCAGTGAAAATGAAGATCTTCTAGATAAAATCAAGACGTTAGAAAAAGGACACCTTCAATTACATCAAATGGCGCAGACCCTGTTGGGTTTGATTAAACAAGATAAAAAGCAAGAAGCTCAATGGATGTTTTTGAAAGAAAAACGTTCAAATTATGCAAAATTGCTCCGTTTGTTTGTTTCTTTACGTGATGATCTGGCTTTAGATTATAAACCCATCATTGTTTTTACAACCCTTGATGGGGTGGTTCCGAATATTGGTTTCCTTGTCGATAAAGTCGAAGACAGCGTTCTTGTGGAAGAAGAGGAGGTCCAGTCCTTGGCTGAGATCCTTCAAATGGGATTTGAACTGGATGAGCAAACGAAGAAGCTCATGTCAGGTTTGATTAAACACAATAAAAAGCACAGTTTGATTTTAAATCCTGG
>CAMRBZ010000173.1 GCA_947040595.1 uncultured Enterovibrio sp.
GGCCATCAGTCTGAAAGCATCAAAGAGCTGGCTTTTGCCTCAAGGTTTGAGTCGCCCATTAAATAGGTATCGATAGCGCGAGCGCATTCACGGCCTTCATTAATGCAACGTACCACAAGCGATTGCCCTGTACGCATGTCACCTGCGGCAAAAATCCCTTTTTGATTGGTTTGATAATTTTGGGTGGCCACATTGCCTTGCTCATCTAAGGCGATGTTTAATTGCGCAAGAACGCCGTGAGGCTCTGGATGTAAAAAGCCCATCGCTAAGAAGGCCATGTCGCAAGGGATCTCCCGCTCTGTATTTTTAATTTCATGAAAAGAGGGGGGCTTATCTTGGGCTGTTTTTTTCCATTCAATGTCCACAAGGCGCACTGCGCTTAAGTGGCCGTTCTCATCACCAATAAAGGCTTTGGTTAAGATATTCCAATGGCGTTCCCCCCCTTCTTCGTGGGAGGTTGAGGTACGCATAATCGCGGGATAGTGGGGCCAGGGTGTACTTTCAGGACGCGTGTGGGGGGGGACGGGCATAATTTCGACTTGGGTGACGCTTTTTGCGCCATGTCGGTTTGCTGTGCCCACACAATCCGATCCCGTATCGCCTCCGCCAATAACAAGAACCTTTTTGTCTTTGGCATGAATGGGGGCGGTTTTTAATGGCATGTCATTGGCCCTTCGATTATTTTGCGAAAGAAACTCCATCGCAAAATAGACCCCGTTTAAATCTCGCCCGGGAATGGGCAGATTGCGAGGAACGGTGGCGCCGCCTGTCAGCAAAATAACATCGAAATCTTCACGCAATTCGAGGGCGTTGATATCCACTCCGACATGGGCATGATTGATAAATTCAATGCCGGCTTGCGCCATTAAATCGATTTTTCTGTCTATGATGTCCATCCCCAATTTGAAATCAGGGATCCCAAAACGTAAAAGTCCACCCATTTTTTCATCTCGCTCAAAAAGATGAACAAAATGGCCTGCGCTATTGAGTTGCTCGGCGGCGGCAAGCCCTGCGGGGCCTGAACCAATAATGGCTACTTTTTTCCCGGTTCTTGATGTGGGGGTTTTGGGCTTGGCATAGCCTTTTTGATACGCGGTTTCTGTAATGGTTTTTTCGATATTACAGATGGTGATAGGGGATTGGTTGATGCCTAAAACACAGGCACTTTCACAAGGGGCAGGGCAAACACGACCTGTAAATTCAGGGAAATTATTGGTGGCGCTTAAAATGTCCCACGCTTCATCAAATCGCGCATGGTAGACCGCATCATTGAATTCAGGAATGAGGTTGCCAATGGGGCATCCGTTGTGGCAAAAAGGGACGCCACAGTTCATGCATCGGGCTGCTTGCTCGATGATTTTCTCACCGAAGGCCTCATTTAAGACAAATTCTTTATTGTCTTTAAGGCGCTCTTTAGTGGCTTTTTTCTGAGGTAATTCTCTGTCGAATTCGAGAAATCCGGTCACTTTACCCATTGACTTTCTCCCTTTGTTTTTTTGTTGTTTTTTCTCTTTTTTTGAGTAAAACGGCTTTGTAATCTCTTGGCATGATTTTAATGACTTGCTTGAGATGGGTTTCAATGTCGGATAAAAAGTCTTTGGCAACAGGGCTATTTGTCAGCTCGTGATGCTTGCTGATCATGGCTTTCATTTGCTTGATGTCTTGATTGTCAAGTGGGTCAAGATCAACCAATTCACGGTTTATGTGGCGTTCAAGGTTTTTGGCTTGATCCCAAATATACGCGATGCCGCCGCTCATTCCCGCCGCAAAATTGCGCCCGATTTCTCCAAGTACAATGACCACGCCTCCGGTCATGTATTCACAACCGTGATCCCCAATCCCTTCAACAACCACATGCGCCCCTGAGTTTCGTACACAAAAGCGCTCTCCTGCCATTCCGTGAATATACGCATCACCGGATGTGGCACCGTAAAAACACACGTTCCCGACAATGATGTTTTCTTGGGCTTTAATGTCCGTTTTTCGATGAGGGTAAAGGGTGAGGGTACCGCCTGAAAGGCCTTTTCCAACGTAGTCATTGGCGTCGCCTTCCACGGTGAAGTGGACACCTTTTGCAAGGAAGGCCCCAAAGCTTTGTCCCGCGGAGCCGTTGAATTTCACGCTCATGGGTTTGGGAAGGCCTTTATCTTGAAATTGGTTGGATATTTCATTTGAAAGCAGCGTGCCTACGCTGCGGTCGGTGTTCTGGATCTCAAAAGTGCAATCAACGCCTGCCTGATTAGCAAAGGCGGGGGAGGCCACTTCGACCAGTTTTTGATCCAACACGGCTTCTAGATTGTGGATTTGTTCACGTTGACAGTACATCCCGTCGTTTTCGCGAGGCTCTTCTTTGTGAAGGATAACGTTTAGATTTAAATTTTTGTATTTCCAATGTCCGACATCTTGGCGAGGTTTTAGGCTTTGGGATTGTCCCACCATTTCATTGATGGTGTGGTATCCCAATTCGGCCATGATTTCTCGTAAGCCTTCAGCCATGTAAGTGAAAAAAGTAATGATATCTTCAACGCGACCATCGAAGCGTTCACGCAAGGTTTTGTTTTGTGTTGCGATTCCAACAGGACAGGTATTGAGATGGCATTTACGCATCATGATGCAGCCTTCAACAATCAAGGCGGCGGTTGCGACGCCCCACTCTTCAGCCCCGAGCAAGGTGGCGATAGCCAAATCGCGTGGGGTTTTCATTTGCCCATCGGACTGTACCACAATGCGGTTTCGCAAGCCGTTTTTCAATAAGGTTTGATGGGTTTCTGCCAGCCCAAGCTCCCAAGGTAAACCCGCGTGTTTAATAGAAGACAAGGGAGATGCCCCTGTTCCGCCGTCAAAGCCTGCAATCAGTAGTACATCCGCTTTGGCTTTTGCAACACCCGATGCAATGGTGCCCACACCCGCTTCTGAAACCAGTTTTACATTGATGCGCGCTTTTCTATTGGCGTTTTTCAGGTCAAAAATGAGCTGAGCTAAATCTTCAATAGAGTAAATATCGTGATGAGGCGGCGGAGAAATCAGACCCACACCCGGCGTGGCGTGGCGTGTGCGTCCTATCCAATCATCCACTTTATGCCCTGGTAGTTGTCCTCCTTCTCCCGGTTTCGCTCCTTGGGCCATCTTGATTTGTATCTCGTCGGCTTGGCTCAGATAATACGAGGTGACACCAAAACGCCCCGAAGCCACCTGCTTGATGGCTGAACGTTCCCAATCCCCATTTTCTTTTTTCTCAAAACGGGCAGGATCTTCGCCGCCTTCGCCTGAATTCGATTTTGCACCGATACGGTTCATCGCGACGGCAAGCGTGGAATGGGCCTCGTGAGAAATAGAACCAAAGCTCATGGCCCCCGTTGCAAAGCGAGTCAGAATAGACTCGACGGGTTCGACGTCTTCAATCTTTATGGTGCGAGACGGGTTTTGAACAAAGGTAAATTGACTGCGTAAGGTGGCGGCATGATCCCCTTGGGTATCGACGGCAAGGCAATATTTTTTGAATTCTTTATAGTCTTTGTTGCGTGTTGAATGTTGCAACAAATGAATGGTTTCAGGATTAAAAAGATGTTTTTCACCTTTTTGTTTCCATTGATAAATCCCACCGAAATCGAGCATTTGAAGGGGAATGGAACGGGTGGGGTACCCGAACCGATGCCGCACAAGGACTTCTTTGGCAATGTCGTCAATTTCCAAACCTTGAATGCGGCTGACCGTGCCTGTGAAATATTTGTTGACCACGTTTTTAGAAATACCCAAGGCTTCAAAAATTTGCGCACCGTGGTAAGACTGCAAGGTAGAAATACCCATTTTTGAAAATATTTTCAAAAGGCCGCCATTGATGGCTTGGCGATAATTATCAAACAAAGAATCAATGGAAATGTCTTGGCTTAGTTTTGATTTTTTTTGTAAATCAACCAAGGTTTCAAAGACAAGATAAGGGTTTATTGCATTGGCCCCGTAACCTATCAGGGTGGCAAAATGGTGCGTTTCACGGGCATCGCCTGTTTCAATGACGATGTCCGCTTTGGCTCTTAGTCCCTTTCTGATGAGATGGTGATGCACCGCCCCTACAGCCAACATCGCAGGAATGGCCGCGTGGTTTGAATTGACGGCCCGATCCGTTAATAAAAGGATGGAATAACCATCTAGAACAGCGTCTTGAGCATATTGACAGATTCGCTTTAAAGCGCGCTCTAATTTTCCAGGCTCTCCGCTCGCTCGAAACACGATGTCCAAGGTTTTGGCTTGTAAATGGTCGTTGTCGATGGCGCGCAGTTTTTCAAGCTCGGCATTGCTTAGAATGGGGGAGTTGAGTTCGACTTTGCGGCAATGCTCTGGGGTGATTTCCAGTAAATTCTGATCTTTTCCCAAATAGGTCCGAAGGGACATGACCATGCGCTCTCGAATCGGATCGATAGGCGGATTGGTCACTTGAGCAAAGAGTTGCTTAAAGTAATTAGAAAGATGCTGAGATTGATGTGATAACACCGCCAAAGGCCAATCGGCCCCCATTGCTCCCAGTGCTTCTTTTCCCTCATGGGCCATGGGCGTTAAAATGTCACTCACTTCTTCTGAGGTGATCCCAAAAGCTTGTTGATGATGCAATAAACGTTCAGAGGAAGGCTGTTGGTGCTTGGTGTCGGACTCGGGAAGGTTATCAAGATGCAGAAGATTTTTTTCAATCCAAGCTTGATACGGTTTTGAAAGGGCGATGTTTGCTTTGACTTCTTGATCAGAAAGAATGCGCCCTTGCTCTAAGTCGGCAACAAAAATACGTCCTGGCTGGAGGCGTCCTCGAAAATGAATGTTTTCAGGGGCGATCTCAACCACACCAGACTCTGATGCCATGATCAGGAAATTGTCTTTCGTGACTGTGTAGCGACTTGGACGTAGACCGTTTCTGTCCAGGGTTGCACCGACGATGACGCCATCGGTAAAACAAATAGAGGCAGGGCCATCCCAAGGCTCCATGATATTGGCGTTGTATTGGTAAAATGCCTGCAGCTCTGGGCTCATGTCGGTTTTTTCTTGCCAAGCTTCAGGGATCATCATCATTAAAGCGTGGGGAAGACTGCGACCGGCCAGCACAAGAAGCTCTAAGGCCATATCAAAATTGGCCGAATCAGATGCACCTTCTTGACAGATAGGGAGCAACATTTTGAGCTCTTCTTCTGTGAATAAATCCGTGGAAAGCAAGGCTTCACGGGCTTTCATCCAATTTAAATTGCCTCGAACGGTATTGATTTCGCCGTTGTGGGCAATGAAACGAAAAGGCTGTGCCAAGCGCCATTGTGGGGCGGTGTTGGTTGAGAAACGGGAATGCACTAACGCCAAGGCGCTGACCATGGACGGATTTTGCAAGTCTAAAAAGTATTGAGGGAGTTGTTCTGTGGTGAGCTGCCCTTTGTAAACCAATGTTTTTGCAGAAAATGAATTGATATAAAAGGTGTCATAAATCTGAGAAATGCTTTCAAGGCACACGCGTACCGTGTAATTGCGCAGAACAAATAATTTTCGTTCTAATTCATCCAGTGTGAGGTGATTGCCTCCGGTGACAAAGGCGTGTTCGAATTGAGGTTCTGTGCTGAGAGGATCGGCCCCTATCATGCTGTTGTCGGTTGGGAGGACGCGGTATCCAATGACCTCTAAATCGAGACGTTCTGCATTTCTTTCGAAAATATCACGGCATTCTTGTTGCTTGTTTTCATCTTTTGGGAAAAGCATGACCCCCACGCCATATTTGTCAGCGGCGGGCAAATTAATACCGATTTTTCGGGCTTGTTCCAATAAAAATTCGTGGGGTTTTTGCAATAAAATCCCCGCGCCATCTCCGCTACAAGGATCACATCCTTGACCTCCTCGGTGCTCCATACGTGCAAGCATATCAAGAGCTTGAATTACAATGGCGTGTGATTTTCTGTTTTTAAGGTGGGCAACGAAGCCAATGCCACAGGCGTCGTGTTCCATCTCGGGCACATAAAGCCCTTCACTGCAAAAAGCAGGTGTTGTCATATTTAATTCCTTTCCGTTGACACTTATGCAAGAAGACGTTTTTCTTTTGCATAGCCGTTGCAGGGTTGCGATGAAGTGAGGCGTGATGCTCGTCAACCCACTTAATTTGGAATGAACCAGCATAACAACATGTTTTTACAGGGTCTAGTTTTGCACTGTGAAATTGTAATGGAATTCTTTTTGAAACAGACCCTAAGGCGAATGGAGGGCGTCCTCGCTTTTGATAATGTGTGTTTTTGCGAGAAGACCAGGGGGCTTTAGGAAATGAAGAGGAGGCCATGCTTAAAAGGGGGTATCGGGATTTTTTTATCGCCACCGAGGAAAATGAAGAAAATTTTGTCCCACTTCTTTTTGAAAGCAAAAGAAATCACCCTGAAAATGACAAGGAGGCAGAAGAAGATCATGAGTGAATGAATCCGTTATTTCGCACCAGACCTCGATTTTTAAAATCTGACGTTGAAATCAAAATAAAATTTTTTCACGTAGCGTCACGCGCAGATATGGGTTTATGGAGAAATGCTCATCGGAATGCTTATAAATCAATATTATTTTCTAATGTGCGGAATGTCGGATGAATTGCTTATAAAAACAAATAATGCTCAGTAAAGGAATTTATATTTTCTGAATGTAAATTTTATTATACAAATTATAGGTATTTATCTAAAACTATGATTTAATTTAATTTAAGAAATTTAACGATGCTGTAGGGCTGGCGCATTAGAAAAAATGAACCGTTCCAGTGAACAAAACAATAAGAATATAGCTCTTGTGAATGTTATTGGTTTGTTTTATGTAAGTTTTAAGTCGATTTAAGGTGCATATTTAAATAAAAAAAGTTTAATTTGGTGGTGTTTATTCAAAAAATGGCATCAAGATAAATTAGCTGTGGAAGACGGTGTCCTTCTTTAACGTCTTAACGTCTTAACGTCAATTATTAGAATATCGAGAGCGCATCTGATTTTGCTTCTAGAGTGCAACCAATGCCTGCTTATATTTCTCTGGTAACCGATATACCCTAATCAAAGACACTTGAACTTGCCTGCGGTAAGTGAGTGAAGCCCCTGAGCTTAGATGGAGTATGTGATTGAGCTAAATAAGCTGAATAAGCTTAATCAACACCCGCGCAGATTCAAAGACGACAGGTATATCACGCCAGAAAAATATTTTAAGTTTATTGTTTGTGAGAGTGAAGCCAATATC
>CAMRBZ010000174.1 GCA_947040595.1 uncultured Enterovibrio sp.
ATTTAGATCATAGCTTGGGCTTTTTATTTATGCTTATCCGCAGTTCAGGTTAACTTATGTTATTTTGACTTTTTAAAACCTAAGTATGTATAACAGCAAAAATAAAAAATGCTTTGTTTGAAAGTCAATTTTTCAACTTCTCTATATAATCGCCATTGATATTTAGCTGCACTTTTTTTATTAGAGGAAACACTATTAGGCTGTATAGCTAAATAATCAGCTAGTACATCATCCAAACCCCAAGCATAATCAACTTTTTTCAAAATTCTAAGCCATAAACCTAAATCCTGCCGCTTTGATATATTAGGCATATATACTTTCCCTATTTTACTCGTATCATATATAGCAGTTAAGCAACCGATACGATTACTTTTCAACATATCACGGTATGATACTTTCAATTTAGGGTGATATTGACCTAGCATGTTTCCTATTGAATCAATCCTATTATACGAGGTATAAGATAATGCAACGTCTTTTTCTTTCATGAAAGATATTTGCTTAATTAATTTTTCAGAATGCCACTGATCATCACTATCTAAAAAAGCAATATATCGTCCTTTAGAGTTCTCAATCGCAATGTTTCTTACAATCGCTGGACCTGCATTCCATGTTTGCTTAATAAGCTTGATACGAGGCTCTAGATCTATATATGATTCAATAATCTGACAAGTATTATCTGTTGAGTTATCATCAACAATTATCATCTCCCAATCAGTTAAAGATTGGTTTATTACTGACTGTATCGTTTTTTCAATTGTTAATGATGAATTATATGAAGGTGTAATAACAGAGACTAATGGCTTTGAATACATTTTAATTCTCGAGTAAAGTTAACAATATTCAACTAGTGTAATAAAGAGATTTGATTACATTTTTCATTGCATTATTTTCACGGATAATTTTTATCTTCTTTATACAAAATAGAACATATAATAAATAACCTCTAATAAAACCATTAGCAGCTTTAAACATTTCCAACTTTGTTTTTAGCTTGAGTGGCGTTGAATAAAAATCTTGTCCTGATGATATAACAGGATGATAAGTACACACTTTCCGTGTCTTTATGATTTCTTTTCCTTTACTCAATAAATCACATGCAAAAATATATTCCTCACCTGAAACATATTTTGCACCTAACCCAAAGTTTTCATTAAACCTAACATCACCAAGCAGGTCTCTTTTAATTATCATATCAATTGAAGAGATAGATGCTGCTGATATCTTATTAATTTTTTGTTCTTTATTCCCTAGAAGATATTCAATTTCTTCATGTGAATGAGAAACAACTAACATCGCTACATTTGAATATTTATTAGTAATATTTTCAATATAACTAAAGGATGAATCATGAATTACTACATCATCATCCATAATCCATAAATATTTGGCTTTTGTATTTTCAATGGCTAAATTTCGGCTTTTTGATAAGCCAATAGTGTTTGATTTAATGTAACGAACATTTTTAGGTAATATTTCGATATAATCGCTATAATCTACATTGTTTGTAACCTGATGTATAATAAGATAATTAAAATCATCACGAAACTTAGGATTGTAAATGCCATCATTTAACGTAGATATAGCGACTTCAATATTTAGTGTTGAGTCTAACATTATAACGCCTCCCAGCACTTAACATACTTATCTGAAACTTGTTCCCAAGTTAATAATTTATTATCAATATCTTTTCTTTCTTTTTCATTATATTGCAATATAATTGCTTCTTCTAATTGTTGTTTATTATCGACAACTATATAACCATTAGATAATGTGATAAATTCATTGATACCGACTAGATTAGAGGTAATAACATAACATTGAGAATTTATAGCATCTGCGACAGCTAAAGAAAAAGATTCGAATTCACTATATTGAATAAATATTTTCGATTTCGACAATGAATCAAATACTATGTCTTTATTACAAAAACCAAAGTCTTTAACAAAAGAAAAACTATTTATTTTACTTGAGTCAATTCCATGCTCTCCAAAAAGATTAACTTTGATATTTAAATCATTTTTGTCATTTATTTCTTTAATTACTTCACAAACTTCAAAATGTCTTTTTTCTTTACGACCACCACCTATAAGTGTAATTAAATTTTCTTGTTTTAATATAGTTGATTTGACTGTAAAGTTAACACCATTGGGGATTACAATTACTTTTTTATTTATTTTTGCTTTTTCTGCCAACAAGTTTGATACAGGCATAATCTTATTTGCACATCTCTGCTGTATTAATTCAAAAACTCTTCGATATAATGCTATCTTTCTAAATTGTGACTCCATGCTAAGGCTACCATGCATAGTCATCGATGTTTTTTTTCTACATAATCGTGAAAATAGCATTAGCATCATCCCAAGAAATGATACTCCAGAAACATGAACAACATCTATATTATGAATTTTCTTTACAATAGAAAAACTTATTTTTGTCGTGGATTGAAGAAACTCTACTTGATTACTTTGGTTTGACTTTTCAATACTATTTCTAACATTAATATCAACAGTACTAGGCCCATTACCTTTAATAAAATCACCAATATAAAGCACTTTCATTAGTTCTTTAGACTCCGCTTAATTAATACATATGCAGTAGCCAAGATTAGCTTTATTGATTTACTCGGTGGATAGCTTACTAAAACTTTGTATATATTTTTCATGGTGAAAATTGCAGCAAAATGGAAGGCTGTTTGTTTTAATATATTTAATTTGAAGTTTGATAAATTCAAATTTGTTTTTAATAAACTAAAGACACCTTTAGGATTGTTTTTCAATAAACTTTTATAATTATTAGTCAAACCACCCTCAATATACTCACCTGTTATAATGGATTTATTAAAACAATGAATATCATATTTATCAGTTACTTTATTCCATACTACAGATTCAGTAACAAATTTTTCATCGTCATAAATAGGAAATTTATTTTCCCTAAATATATCTATTCTTATCACAATCAATCTATCTCCACCAAGCTTGATGAAATCATCTAAATTATAGAGTTCTTTATCAAAAGGAGGACAGTGGCTTTTTTCATCAATAAAAGCATTTATTTCATAATCACAATCATATAATGAAAATAAAGAGTCTAATGCATTCTCAACCAAATGGTCATCGCTATCAACAATAGTGATATATTTTCCGTTGGAAACATCTATCCCCATATTAACAGCAGTATGCTTACCACCATTTTCTTTTCTAATATATTTTAACTTGAAATTTAATTTAGATTTAATATCTTCTACAACCTCATCTACATTATCTGTAGAACCATCATCAACAATAATCCATTCTATTTTTGATAGCCATTTTACATTTTGATTATTTATTGATTCAGCTAACACATTTAAATAATGAGCGCGATTATAAAGTGGTGTTATTATTGAAATAAACATTTAATACCTTTTAATTCTTTAACATATTGAATAGGATTAAACATTAAAGTATAAGCTTTAGACTGCGTTATAAATAATATCCTAGATTCTTTGAAGATAATTAGTGATAAATAATTAGCAATTAAATATGCAATAAATGAAGAACCAACTGCACCGATAATACCAAAAGTAGGTATTGTATATAAATTGAGCCCAATATTAACTATGGCGGCTAAAATCGTTTTTACTATTTCAACCTTATAGAATTCATTCGCATACAGATATCTTGATGTGAAAGCACCTGAAAAAATAAACAATGAGCACCAGATATGAAAAGATAATACTAAGCTAATATTACTATTATCGCCATACAACGATGATGTTAAGTATGGTGAAATCAACATTGTAATCAATGATCCAACTATACAAAATAAAGTAACAGTTGTAATTGCAACTTTAATAAATTGAAGCTTTTCATGATTGCTCAGTTTTACAATTTTAGGATAAAATGTATTAGCTAAAATACCTGCGAGAATAAATATAGATGTTGATAATCTTGTCGCAGCAGAGAACTCGCCAGTCGCAGCGTTACCGATATAGTATTTAATCATCAACACATCTGTTTGAGTAAATAACATCACACTTAATGTTGATAAAATTAAACTTATACCAACTTTTGAGTATTCTTTACATTTGTCACTATTAATAGAGAATGTATATGGAGCCTTAAACAAAAATTTATTTACAGCCCATGACACTACAAACTGAATAACATAATATATTGCATAAACAAACAATACATATTCTTTGGTTTTTATAACATTTAAATAAATACTAACAATTGGTATAAAAATCAAGAAACTAATAACTATTGCAATAGTTCTGTACTTTGATTCAACTAATGCTGAATAATTCCAATAAAAAGACTTAGATAATATGATAAATAAATTAGCAACCAAAATTGATGCCATTGCAATTTTTATTACAAGATCACTATGATCAAACATGAACAATGATGTCATCAAAACAAAAATAAAACCTACAAGCTGGATCAGTATTCCAGAGTAAATATACTCACCAGTTTTATTTCTATTATTGACAATATCTTTTATTACAATAACATCAATTCCAAGAATGAATATTGATATAATAATCGTTATCATATTTAACGTGTAAGACCATTGACCATAGTTACTAATGCCTAATGTTTGAACATAATATGATGCCATCCATATTTGGAAAACAAGCATGGCTACTCGATCGAAAAGAATAACACCAATATTTAATAAGTACTTTTTCATTATCTACTTAGTTGCCTTGTGTAAGATATGGTAATTCTTCTGTTAATCGCTTTGATATTAGTTCTATAAAATCAAATATATTTGAACTAATCGGTGAAAAATCCATAAAGTTAAAAAGATTATTATGCATTTCCACATTATAAAAAACATATAGAACAGGAAGTAAATTAACTGATATCATAATAATTAATACTTTATACTTGTTCTTAAAATCAATTTTACCGCTCAATATTGGATACAACAGTAAGCCTGAAAAAGCACACATAAACAATGCCAAACGATTAGACATTGCGGGTATATCAATAACCACCCAAAATAAAAAAAAGTTTAACACTCCAAATGTCATTAAAAAAAAGCTATTATTTGATCTATTTAAATTATGTCTAAAGAAATATAGCAAACCAAATGCAGTGATAATCTGACTATTATATATTATTATTTGACTTGTTTGTAATGAGGAAAATTTATTATCTACTCTTATTATTCTATCAAAAACATATGAGAACATTCCTATGTTATAGAATATAATATTTACTAAAATAAAAATTGGGATTATAACTAATATCAACTTTTTGCGTTTTTTTATTGACGTTATAAAAAAAAGACCAATTGCTATGATTGCCGATGTATGAGATATAATACTCAAAACCCCATAAATAATACTTTTTTTATTCCATTCAACAATCATCATTAAAATAAACAATATAGATATAATTTGCCTCAGAACATATGAATTGGTCTGAACAAATCCATAACTAAAAAAAACACAGAAAAACAACAAAAGATAAAATTCATCATCCATTTTTTTACAAATGGTTATTAAAAGACTAAATATTATTAAATATATCGATACTAAAAAAGCAAATTGATCACCATTCGTAATAAAGTAAACAATCTTCATTATAACTAAAATGAAAAATTCAATCCCTTTCCCAAATCGAGTATAGTGAAAAATATTAATATTATTAATATTGTTATACACATGAAGATATTCAGCCAAATCACTAAAAGGCTGTAATGTCGCATAAAATAAAATACTAAAAAAAACGACAACTACTGATGCTATATTTCTTTCTAACTGTGATAAAAAAGGGCTAAAAATACATATAGCAGCAACACCCAAAAGCGGACTTAAACAAAATAAAAGCATAAATAATATAAACACATTCATTTTTACAACACTGCTGCTAATGTTCATAATATCACTACTTATTTATTAAATTCACTTCTGACTAATACCAATGAAAAACCAAAAAATAATCCAAGAATAGTACTGATGATAATTATCAATATGTCTTTCTTCTGCTTATCTGTACTAACAGATACTTCATGATTTATTGTTTTTTTATAAAGATCTAAATTCTGTGGTACGATTATCTCTGATAATGTTTTAATATTTTCTTTTACATACGCAATCTCAGGTACGATTAAGCTTAGATCTGTAGTCTTTTTTAGCATTGCTAATTTTTCATATAATATCTTGCTTCCTAAATAAAGATAAGGAAACTCATCGCTAACAGTTGCTATCGGACTAGTTAGGCCTACTTTATTAGTAATCTTCAAACTATTTTCAATTTTTCTTTTTTCAAGTATGATTTTTATTTTTGCTTTTTTTTCTAGTCTATTTAATTTTATATTTTCTCTTATCTTTGTTTGTTCTAAAATATTATTCAAATCAATAATAATATTTTCATTTGCTATCTTTTTACTATTCTCAATATACTTATTAAGTAATTCATCAATATCTTTTTTATTCTTACTCTCAATCGTTATTGCATACTTACTATTATCACTATTAGCAACAACAGCTGTTATTATTTTCATTTGCTGATGATTAACATCATTCGTCTCAATAAAATCCTTTTGATGTTTAACAGATTCAAGAGCATCAATATATTGCTTGGTGAAATTAGCTTTACTAATAATTTCATTTATTTCGTCAGAAGATTTTTTATTAATTGCTATATTTTCAGCTAATATTTGAGTTTCTTTTGAAAGAAAATGATTTTGATTAACATTTATTTCTTCAGTCGCTTTCCATAAGGAAGGGCTTCGTTGAACGAAAAAAATAGCAAATACTATAAATAATGATGATATTATTAAAATAGTAAATCGCCCTTTCCAAAGAGCGCTTATTAAATCGGCACGTCTATTATTTATATCACCGTTTTTATTCATAATATTTCATTGCTCTCTATCATTCAAACACGCTACCGCCCTTGGGATATGCTATACACCCACAAAGCATTCATTCTAATTTTTAAACTTACTCATAACGCCATGCTATAGCATGCAATTACGCCATTAATTTATCACTGTATTGCTGTACTAATTGCCAATCACTTGGACTTAATTCACTTTTTGCATCCAACAGGCTTTGTTTTACTGTTTGCTGCATCTGCGCAATATCAGTAATGCCTTGCAACTCACAATCAGCAGCCGCAAGTGAGATATGCCCACGTAAATAGCCACCAGCAAACAGTTCATCATCCG
>CAMRBZ010000175.1 GCA_947040595.1 uncultured Enterovibrio sp.
GCGGGATGAGGAATGTTCATTATTTAGACGGCCGCTTGAATAAGAAAACCTATACCGTCGCCTTTCAAGCTAGCTGGTTAGCGACGCTCGCTCAGCCCAATCACATAGCCTATCTATGATCAAGGGCTTCACTCACTTGCCGCAGGCGCGCATCTTCAAGTGTCTTGGGTATACCCGTCGCCTTTGAAGTTGCGTGGTTGTTGGCTGCGCTCTCTCAGCCCAATCACATAGTACCTCTATGCTCAGGGGCTTCGCTTGCTTGCCGCAGGCGCGCATCTTCAATTCCTTTGGGTATATAATACAAAATTAATTAATTCGTTCTCGGTAATATTTTTATAGATCTAATTTTATCATTCATCTCCACACCTAATTCTTTCTGACTTTCAGTTTTTGTGAAAGAACGACCGTCATAATTAACTTCTGAATAAAATACCACACTTGTACCTTCCGGTATCTCAAAAGAAGACAAAACATCATTGAATTGAATCTTATTTAAATTTGGTTGACTTTTTCTCAAAGAGATTGAGCGACCCGCGTGATACCCATGCTCATATAGCACTACTGCTTTGTTAATTCTCGGGTAGCACAATAAATCATTCGAGGTACCTTGTTCTACAAAATGACGACCGTTGAAATTAACGAGAATCCAAGGATATTCCAATGCAACATTAGTCCCATTATCTAAGAGATCTTCTAAAGAATTTAAGTTCTGACTTATCTCAAACTCAGTCGGCACTCGATATTCATCAGGGCAACGTGTACTACTTATAAATTTTTCCACCAAAGACGGAATAAATAATTGAGAATCGGCGATCTCATTTGCTTCCTCTAATGGATAACAAAATGTTTCATTCGCACTCCCTATTTCCAAATACGGGCCAAAATATCCCGGTCCAAAAATTTTATAAGGGCTCTCGATAGCACTAATTTGATGGGGCCCCATCATATTACTTTGAATGTTAATTTTATGTAATAAGGCTTCATCAGAGGTGATCGGTCGATAATTTATTTCGCATTTGTGCGCTCCAACCTTGTGTAGCTCTATAAGAACTGGATTAATAGTTTTTATTGGATAACAAAATGTTTCATGCGCACTCCCTACTCCCAAATACCCGTCATAATAACCCCGTCCGAAAATTTTATTCGGTTTCTCGATAGAAGTAATTTGATACTCCTCCATAATGCTTTCAAAGTGACTTTGATGCATTAAGGCTTCATCAGTGGTGATCGGTCGATAATCCGTTTTGCATCGATGCTCGCTTTGCCCCTTATGTAGCATTACAAGATTAACATCAAATACAGGTGTTGCATTGGACAAAAAAGGAATCATGAGCATTAGTGGAGCCAAAATCTTTGTCATACAATCTCTCTTTTCTATATGTCTTTATTCTGTACCTCCTGCCTTTGAAGCTAAGAAGGTATACCCAAAATATTTGAAGTTGCAAGTAGATAGCAAGAACGAAAAGCCCCTGAACATAGGAATTCTATGTTATTGGGATTTGGAGGCGCAGCCAACAACCTTATTATTTCAAAGGCGACAGGTGTATTGGATGAACTTGCTTTCCGAGGATACGTAACTATAAGTATTTTTGCCGTATACAAACTTCAATTGTTAATTAATCTTTTTCTAAATGCAGATTTTAATATTTTAAAAATTATTAAAATGCGCAAAGAAACACAAAGCACCTTGAATTAGAATATGCAGCAAAGAATAAACGAAATTCTTTTATACGAAAAAATTAAATGCCGTTATTCTTGTTTAGATACTAATTGTTCTTTCGGTGTTTTTCAGGGGCTTATCTCCAGCCATCAAGGCTCTGAAGGTTAAAAATACCTGATTAATTATCAGCTCTTACTTATTTTCAAAGAACGCACTTTATTCCCGATCTCGCCCAAAGAAAGCATGCTGTCTTTTCTTGTATAAAAAGTACCACCGTAATTTATCTCTTCATAAAAGATCACTGTCCAGCCTTTTGGTAAATAAAATGAACTTACCTTTTTATTAAAGGCTGCAAGATCGCTAAGATCCGATCGAATACGTAAGGATTCACCTTTGTTATTATTCTTTTCATAGATGATTAATTCATCAACGCTTTCATCCTCAAGAAGGGGGTAACACCATGTTGAATCAGAATGGCCTTCTTTAATTACGTGCTTATAATCTGAGCCCATAATGACCAAAGGATATTCTAAAGAAACAATCGAATTTTGCTCAGTAATCAAGCCGAGAGACTCTCTATGTTTAGCAGCTTCCAACCCAGTCAATGGGCGATATTGATCATAACAAGCATGAGGTCCTATTTTTTGTAAAGAGGCTAAATTAATATCAAATTTAGGAGGGGTATTCGTTGGGTTTGGATAGCATAATGTTCTTCCTGGAGAGTCTGTCGTTAAAAGTGAACCCTGTTGACTGTCATTCACGGCCCAAGGAAATGCAATAGAAGCGGTTCCTATACTTTCAAGAAGAACCCGCAGTTCCTTTGAATAAAAAATCGCTTCAGAATAAGAAACCGGCCTCAAATTTTTTGGACACTGATGACTTTCCCCCTCCTTTAAAACGATTAACTCGACCCTAAAATTAGGTTCTGTTGCATTGGACAAAAAAGGGACCATTAATATAGGTAGAACCAAAATTTTTCTCATAAAACATCTCTATTTTTTATATATTAATCTTCTAGACAAAAGCACTTCAACGATTGATTCAACATCCCTTGATTCATTCGGCTGTTTTCTTCTTCACAACTTCAAGAAGAATAAATATTGGAGAAATTGAATCAAGACAGCTCTATTTTTTGATTGAAGCGTCTATTTCAGATAAAGCGTTTGATCCCGTTTTATTGCGCTGAAATGAATAACTCCAAAGCACTTTAAACGAACACCGCATTAATTAAATTACACATATTTTCCCTTTTTTCCTATAAATATACGATGGGAGCAGGAGAGCAATATTTATTTAATCTAGAAAACAGCAAGTGCAATATAATTCATATGGCCAAATATTTAAAGTTGCAGGAAGACGCCAAGAACAAAAACTCTCGGAATACAAGTACTCTATCTAATTAGACTTTGATAGCGCAGCCAAAAACCCTTCAGGTTCAAAGGCGACGGATATATTAATCAAGTAAGAGCGTTACCCTATAATAACATTCAAGATCTATTAAATTCAACATGCAAATGAATTTATTTTAATTTACTCCCCCTTCCTATGAATCTATGTTACAGGCACCTTTAACCTTGCCTGGAAATAAGTAAGAGCACATCACTAATCAGGTATTTTTAACGTTCAGAGCCTTAGCACGCCAGAGACAAGCCCCTGAAAACTTTTGCATGAGTACTTATCATTGCTTCATTTAAATTCCATTAACATTTATTAAGCACTCATATTTTCAGGGGGGATGAGGAATGTTCATTATTTAGACGGTCACTTGAATAAGAAAACCTATACCCGTCGCCTTTCAAGCTACGGGGTGTTAGCTACGCTCGCTCAGCCCAATCACAGAGTCCCCTCGCCTTTGAAGTTGGCGACGCTCGTTTAGCCCAATCACAGAGTCCATCTATGTTCAGGGGCTTCACTCACTTGCTGCCTAGAGGCAACTTCAAGTGTCTTGGGTATATAGTCCATCGATGCTAAGAGGCTTCACTCGCTTGGCGTAAGCGCGGATCTTCAATTACTTTGGATAGAGCAGAAAAAAGGTTAATTTTATGACTGAAAAGGCTTGAGCACGACACCTTGCTCTTCCTTTTTAAAATTAATCTTTTATTAGTCAGAGTGAAGTTGCTTTAAATCGATTACACCAAAACCTGATCCAAGGATTTTTTTTGCTTTAAAATATCACGCCACATCACAGGGAAAACAATCAAAATAATGAATATGTTTGACAATGGCATAGAAAGCCACACTCCGTTCACCCCCCAAATCGTGGGCAGGAGCGCTAAAAATGGAAATTGAACCAGTATATTTCCAGCCGAAATACACAAAGAAACGCCGCCTTTTCCAACAGATAAAAAATACATAGATGCGAGAATAATGAGCCCATCTAAATACATAGTGGAAAGATGAAAACGAATTCCCAATGTGGCTTCATCGATTAGAGCAGAATTTGTAGAATTAAATAAACCAATAATCGGTTCTGGGAATATGTTCAACACCAATAACCAAGTAATCCCCGCCGCCACGGTGACAAAACAACCTAATTTAACAACCTTTAAAATATTGTCGAATTGCTTTGCACCATGATAAAAACTAACTTGAGGCTGTATTCCTTCTGCAACACCTTCTGCAATCACGTAATATATCGTCATCAAATAACCGACAATCGCAAATGCGGCCACACTCACAGAAGAACCATAATCTGCAAATAGTCGATTATGAAAACCAACAAGCAAGCCGTAATACATAAACATGGTTAATGAAGAAAGACCCAAGGCTACACTTTTTTTGGCCTCTTTCCATCCTGCCTTTAAGGGATGCTTAAAAATAGACAAATAAGAATAAGGCGAAACAAGATAAATGCATGCTAAAAAAACGGTTGTAATTTGAGCGAAGACCGTCGCAATAGCGGCACCTTCCAAGCCCCATCCAAAAATACCAATAAAGACATAATCAAGCGCAATGTTTGTCAGAGCGCCAACAAGCATCATACCCGTAGCAAAAAGTGGGCTGTCGTCATTTCGGATTAAAAAAGGCAAAGAGGATGAAAGCACAGTAAAAACCGCGCCAAAAAGAAAGACATCGATGTATTCACGTGCGAATCCTTTTGCCTCCCCCAGAGCCCCTTGAACATCAATTAAATATTCACCAAAAAAAAGCAAATACAAAGAAGCGAGGCCTCCAAAAGCGACGGAAAGCAATAGCGCCGTAAAAAATGTGCTACGCGCTTTTATCAATCGATCGCTTCCTCGATAGATAGAAATTAAGCTCCCTCCTCCCATCCCCACCATCAAGCCAAGGCCTGCAATGATCCCCACAAGAGGCCAAGCAATGTTGATGGCTTTTAAACCCTCAGAACCAAGAAAATAGCCAACAAACATGCCATCAACGAGTTGATATAAACCATTCACAATCATTGCAGCAACAGCAGGAAGGGTGTAGCGCAAAAAAGTGGCACTTATTGAGGAAGACGAAAATTCTTTCTGATTAAGATGCATAACTCACACACATTCAATTTAAATTCCCGTTATTATCTAGTAAATTTCTATAAGCAACAGTTAGAATCTATCTCATATTCGGATACATGAAAATTTAATCTTATGCAATGGTCTTTAGAACAACTTCGTGCTTTTGTTATGGCCGCTGATGCAGGTTCTTTTTCTGCCGCCGCGCGAAAATTAGGAAAAGCACAATCTCGAATTAGCACTGCAATTGCGAACCTTGAAATTGATTTAGGCTTTGAATTATTTGACCGTCGCGCAAAATTACCTATTTTGACCGAAGAGGGTAAAGCCATGTTGGTGGACGCAAGGGCCATATTACAACAATGCCAAAGAATGAATTCACGGGCTTTAGCTGTCAATAAAGGCACACCATTGACCTTTACTGTGGCCATGGATGAAGCGGTTCCAACCCACACATTTGAAACACTTTTTGTTTTATTGTCTGAAAGTTTTCCTGACATCACCCTCACCATCCTCAATGGCTCTCAAGATGACATTTCCACTTGGGTTATAGAAGGTCGAGCCGATATCGGTTTTATTTATCGTGTAAAACCCCTGTCTCAATCTCTCGATTGGAATGACATTACCACTGTAAAACAATCAGTCATTGCCTCCTATGACCACCCTTTGGCCTTCATTCAAAACCCGGATGAAGATGATTTTATTAAATATCATCAATTGGTCATAAGAGATCGTTTAGGGTATTCCCATGAAAAACCCTTGTCTCCTCGTTATTGGCACATTGACAGCTATTTTTATATCTCAAGTCTTGTGATGCGAGGGGTTGGATGGGCCTTTGTGCCTGAACACGTGATAGAAAATGAATGGTTACAAGGTTCGATAAAAACACTTTCAACGAACGCACTGTCAACGCCCCCCTTGTTAACTTTAAGTGCTATCAAGCGTACATCTCGTAATTGGGATAATGTCATGGAATGGTTTGACAACACCTTAAACACGCTTTTTAAACAGCAAGCGTAAAAGAATCAAAATCGCAGCATCCTCTTTGTATACTTAAAAAATGAAGAGGCCTCAAGGAACACATTTCCATGAAAAATACTCAAAAAACCATGCTTCAAATTGCGGTGTTTTTCATTTACTTACTGGGACAAACAGAGATTACGCTTGCTGCAAACACCCCTTCAACAAAAAATGAGTTCATCATCAACTTAAAATTATTTGGTTATATAGACAATTACGGAAACATTCGATTAAGCAACACACAATACACTTCATTACCGGACAATCTGACGGTGAAAGGCTTTCTTAATATAGAAGCAAGCAGCATTAAACGTTTACCCGCCTCACTGAAAGTAAAAGGTTATCTCAATGCGGCTTTTACTCCGTTGACCAAGATCCCCAAAATACAGGTCGGAGGTTATATGAATTTTACCGGATCTAAAATCACAAGCTTGCCTCCCGGATTAAAAGTGAATGGTGATTTAAGTCTTGTAAATACCCCAATCAAGGCGTTACCGCGAAGACTGAACGTATCAGGAAATCTCTATCTTTCAGGCACTAAAATTACAACAATCCCAGCCGATTTAAAAGTTGGAGGCAATTTATTCCTGATTGGAACAAAAATAAAATCAGTGCCAGAGACGGCAAAAATTCAAGGAAAAGTCATTAAAAATAACCCTTTAATTTCTGAATTTTCCGAGAAAAAAAACAACACACTGTAGGTTCATTCTTGGGTTGTGGCTCATATATTTGATTTGCGCTTTTTCCTGTCTCATGCCGATATGAGAATTCATCAAAAAACTCATTGCCCAAAATGTGGCAATACCGACATCTTAAAAGCGGGTTTTACTGCTAAAAGAAAACAAGATTATCCTTGTCCTTTTACGCCATGTAATTGATAAAAAATATTTTCGCCTAAATTATTCTTATCGAGCCTCTCTTCTTTGGCGTAAAAAAGAAAGCGGTTGATATGCC
>CAMRBZ010000176.1 GCA_947040595.1 uncultured Enterovibrio sp.
CTCAGGGGCTTCGCTCGCTTGCCGCCTACACGCATCTTCAATTCCTTTGGGTATAAGCACTTATTAAAGCCTCATTTCGCACATGAAAAGAATAATATTGTTTTCTAGGGCGTATTGTAAATCGCCTCCCATCCATCCGTACTTAAACGTAACGCCAGGTGAAATATTTGTCTTTAAATTTTAATTTCAACATCATATTTTAAAAGATCAAGGTTAGGGGCAAAATATCGAATTAAAAAAACAGTTTCCCATTGAAAAATATTCATGCACTCACTCTAAAAGCAAACTGCGTGAAAAAACCTCATCAATTAAATTCAAAAAAAAGAGGAAAAAAAGGAAAGAGGGCAAGAAGAATTCATTATTTCGTCAAACATAAAAGGATGAAAATAAAATGCAACAAAAATTAAACCTTCAATTGCACAAAGAATTTAAACTCCATTCAATCTGTACATAAAAAAGAGATTCCGCGGGGATGAACAAGAATTCATATCCAAGTTTTACATGACAAAACAAATGAGCCTAATTGCATAATAAGCATCCTCATTTTATGTAACTTCTGGATTTTTTTACTTTCACTTATCCATTAAAGATCCAGATAAAATAAGATTCAATCTAAATATCTGTTGTTTCAGTGTTTAATTTATAATTCGCTCGTGTATAATTCAATTTATATATTTTAAACCGCTTAATCTCATTTGAAATTATGATTGTTTTTTCCTTGATGAAGGCAATGCAAGATGGATAAACAACGACGTCAATTTTTGTTTTCAAACCAAGCCGCCCATTCCTGCTCATTGCCGTGGAATCGAAGCGAAACCCAATTTTATGAGCAATGCACTCGCTGTAACGCCTGTTTAAATGCCTGTGAAACACAAATAATAAATACCAATTCATTCGGGTATCCCTCGATTCAATTTAATCAAGGGCAAGGTGAATGCACCTTTTGTTATGCATGCGCCAACGCCTGTCATTTGCCTCTCTTTTTAAAAAAAGAGGAAGAGCCTTGGCAGCGAACCATCAAAATAAAAAAGACGTGTTTATCATTTAATCATATTGAATGTCGCATCTGTCATGATATTTGTGACAAAGAAACCATCACATTCAAACCCCAATTAGGGGGCTATACCATATTATTAAAAGAAGAAAACTGCAACGGCTGCGGTGCGTGTATTTCAATCTGTCCTGTGAATGCCATCGAGCTTATTTCGAATTAAGCCCTGCATAAAAAAGGCAAATATGATATTTAACGAAGTTCATATATCAAGTGCGTTAATCCAAGTTCATCCTGAATTTATGAACAAGATAAAACAGGATATTTATTCACTTCCATTTACAGACCTTATTGCGAGTTCTGATGAAGGAAAAATCATCATCACCATTGAATGCAATACAGAACACCAAATAACAGACACTTTAGAAAAAATAAATCAAATGAAGTATGTAATGAGTGCCCTTTTGGTCTTTCACCAAATAGAACCCAACCAACTCTAAAAAATAAAATACTTTATGAGATATTTTAAAAAAATAGATTTTTATTTTATACATTTAAGCCGTTTTTAAAGAGAAAAACAATATGACTATTTCAAGGCGTGCATTTATCAAAGCCAATGCAGCCCTGTCTGCCGCCACAGTGGCAGGGATCACCTTACCCGCCTCTGCATCGAACCTCATTGTGAATACCGTGGACACAAAAATAAAATGGGAAAAAGCCCCTTGTCGTTTTTGTGGTACTGGCTGCTCTGTCTTGGTGGGCACACAAAATGGACGCGTCGTCGGGACACAAGGCGATCCTGAATCTCCGGTAAATAAAGGCCTCAATTGCATCAAAGGTTATTTTTTATCAAAAATCATGTACGGAAATGACCGCTTACAAACGCCATTATTACGCATGACCGATGGAAAATACGATAAACACGGTGAGTTCCAAGCCGTGTCTTGGGATCGGGCCTTTGACGTCATGGCACAAAAATGGAAAGACGCACTGAACACCAAAGGTCCAAGCAGTGTAGGGATGTTTGGCTCTGGTCAATGGACCATTATGGAAGGCTACGCAGCCGTTAAATTAATGAAAGCCGGCTTTCGCACGAATAATATTGATCCTAACGCCCGCCACTGCATGGCCTCTGCCGTGGTTGGATTCATGCGTAGCTTCGGAATTGACGAGCCAATGGGCTGTTACGATGATTTTGAAAATGCAGATGTTTTTGTCCTTTGGGGCGCAAACATGGCAGAAATGCACCCCGTGTTATGGACACGCTTAACAGACCGTCGCTTGAGTCATGAGCATGTCAAAGTCAATGTCTTATCAACCTATCAGCATCGTTCTTTTGAATTGGCCGATAATTCCATCATTTTCAAGCCTCAATCTGATTTAGTGATCGCCAATTTCATTGCCAATTACATCATTCAAAATGATGCGGTGAACTGGGCTTTTGTCAATAAACACACAAACTTTAAACGCGCCACAACCGACATAGGTTATGGCTTGCGTGATGAGCATCCTCTTCAAAAAGCCGCTAAAAACCCAAACAACGGGGCCATGAGCCCCATGACATTTGATGAATATAAAACCGCAGTGGCCGAATACACATTAGAAAAAACCGTTGAAATGACCGGGGTCCCCCCTGAACGTTTGATTGAGCTTGCGGGCTATTTTGCCGACCCCAATTTAAAAGTCATGTCTCTTTGGACCATGGGGATGAACCAACATACCCGAGGTGTTTGGATGAACAGCTTGGTCTATAACATCCACCTTCTAACGGGCAAAATATCACAACCAGGAAGCGGGCCTTTTTCTTTAACAGGGCAACCCTCCGCCTGTGGAACAGCCCGAGAAGTCGGTACCTTCTCTCACCGATTGCCCGCAGACATGGTGGTCACCAACCCCAAACATCGCCAAATTGCAGAAAAAATATGGAAATTACCCAAAGATACCCTTTCTGAGAAACCTGGATTTCATGCGGTAGAACAAGACCGAAAATTAAAAGACCGTGAATTGAACGTCTATTGGGTAATGTGTAACAACAACATGCAAGCAGGTCCAAACATCAACGAAGAGCGCCTGCCTGGATATCGGCATCCTGATAATTTTATCGTTTGCAGCGATCCCTACCCGACAGCAACAGCCCAAGCTTCAGATCTCATCTTGCCCACTGCCATGTGGGTTGAAAAAGAAGGGGCCTATGGGAATGCTGAGCGCAGAACGCAAGCCTGGTACCAACAGGTTAAAGCGCCCGGTGAAGCAAAATCAGATTTGTGGCAAATCATTGAATTTTCAAAGCGCTTTACGGTAGAAGAGGCTTGGGGAGTGACGTTTGTTCAAAAAAATCCTGAATACAAAGAAAAAACATTGTTTCAGATCCTCTTCCAAAATGGGCAAGTCAATCAATTTCCCCTCTCAGAAGCCCAAGCCCTCAATGATGATGCAAAGGATCAGGGTTTTTATGTTCAAAAAGGTTTGTTTGAAGAATACGCCTCCTTTGGTCGCGGTCATGCGCATGATTTAGCCCCCTACGATGTTTATCATCAGGTTCGGGGATTGAGGTGGCCTGTTGTGGATGGAAAAGAAACCACATGGCGCTTCGCGGAAGGCTCAGATCCTTATGTTCCAAAAGGAAGTCAGTTCTATTTTTACGGGAAACCCGACGGAAAAGCCGACATTATTTTTGCCCCTTTTGAAAGCGCCCCAGAAGTACCGGATAAAGAATACGATCTGTGGCTTTGTACTGGGCGCGTCTTAGAGCATTGGCATTCAGGCACCATGACAGCCAGGGTCCCAGAACTCTACAAGGCCGTCCCAGATGCCCTTTGTTACATTCATCCAATCGATGCAAAAAAACGCAACCTGCGTCGTGGAGATGAGGTCTTATTGCAATCTCGTCGTGGAGAAGTGCGTTGTCGCATTGAAACCCGTGGACGCAATAGACCACCAGAAGGCTTGGTGTTTGTTCCCTTTTTTGATGCCCGTATTTTAATCAATAAACTGACATTGGATGCAACAGATCCCTTATCAAAGCAAACAGATTTTAAGAAATGCGCTATCAAAATCAATAAAGTGGAAATCTAACATGTTCACAAAAATCAATAACACAGCGGCGTCCCATCGACTGAAACAGACAAGCTTTGCGCTCCTGATGGCCTTTTCATCCTTGGCCCTCGCGCAAGACAATCCGGGCGGAATTGGCGGCGTTCACTCCTTAAGAGGACAGGCTGAATTAGAAGAAACACGTCCCGCAGATCCGCTTAAAAAAGTCTTGCGCCACACTAAAAAACAAGAAAATAACTATGTGGGTCAACCTCCCATGATCCCACATCAAGTCCGCAATTACGAAATTTCAAAAAATGCCAATAAATGCCTGTCTTGCCACAGTTGGAAAAACGCACCACAATCCGGCGCCGTTAAAATTGCGGTCAGTCATTATCAAAATAGAGAAGGAATGATTTTGGCCGATGTCTCTCCAAGACGTTATTTTTGTTTGCAATGCCATGTCCCTCAAGTCGACGCAAAGGCGCTCATTGAAAATGATTTCAAGCCTGTTGAATCATTAAGCCAAGACTGATTGCGCGGGCCAAGGAGAAGACACATGGGAGCTATAAAAAGATTTTTTCAGCCGTTAACCCGCCCAAGCAAAGCCACGCTAGGGTTCATCTTGTTTCTAGGGTTTATTGGGGGGTTATTATTTTGGGGGGCCTTTAATACAGGAATGGAAGCCACCAATACAGAAGCTTTTTGTTCAGGATGTCATGCACCGATTGTGGCTGAAATTCAAGAGACCATTCATTTTTCTAATCGCTCTGGTGTGCGTGCCATTTGCTCTGATTGCCATGTCCCTCATAATTGGACAGATAAAATCATCCGAAAAGTGCAAGCCTCAAAAGAGTTGTTCGCTTTTGCAATCGGCACCCTAGATACGCAAGAAAAATTTGAAGCAAGGCGGGGGTATTTAGCAGAGCGTGAATGGAAGAGAATGAAAGAAAATAATTCGCAAGAATGCAGAAATTGCCATGAATTTGAGTTTATGGATTTTTCAGAGCAAGCGCCAATGAGTGCGCAACAGCATTCAAGCAGCCTCGCCGAAAAGGACAAAACCTGTATTGATTGCCACAAAGGCATCGCCCATAAATTACCAAACATGAAAAATGTGCCATATTGGCAATAGGAGGTCAACTCATGAGTACATTTGAAACGGTAATTTGGCATATTTTAGGTTATGCCGCTATGCCTGCAATTATCGGCATCGGGTTTATTCTTGTTGCGGGCGTCAGTTTGGCGATTCTGTCTTTATTGGCTCAATTCACATCGAAACATTAACGCCAAACATATCCAAAAACATTAAAAAGAACAAAGGCATGCTTTAAGGGCATGCCTTTATACCTTTCCTCTTTGAAGATGCGGTGTCCTGGTTCTATTTACCTCATTAAATCAATAAAAAATCACTCAAACCAATAACTCATAATTAAAGCATCTTCATGGCCTGTCAGAGTCGGGTAATAATTCACACGTCGATCAAATTCGTTAAATCCAAAAGCATGATAAAGAGACAATGCCGCTTTATTGCTTTCTCGCACTTCAAGCCAGGCCTCTTCTGCACCCCGCTCAACCATACAGTCTAAAAACCCTTGGAGCAGCTGTTTTCCGTAGCCTTTTCCTTGAAAAAGAGGTGCAACGGCAATATTAAGTAAGCTGGCTTCCCCCGCCACGCATTGAGCGAAAAAATACCCCACAACCTCTTGTGTGTCTGTCACCAAAACACGATGACAACCCAGATGATTTTGAGGCGCGCGGAGCAAGCTCTCTGCCCATGGAGATAAGTGAACAAGATGCTCAATACGAACAATCTCGTTCAAAAAGAGCGCATCCATTGGCACTAATTTTGTCTTCATGAGGGTTTTATTGTTCAGCATTTAATTTTTTCACTATCAAACTTTTGATTTTTCGCCAGAGCTTTTGTTTTTCATTTGGCTCAGAAGAAAGCCTTAAAAGCGAAGGAGAAGAGAAACAATGAACCCCATCAATTAATACAGGTGTACAATCACAAAACCAACACCAATCAAGTGCATGTTTATTCATGTTTTTTATCTGAGAAAACGGTATTTGCAGCGCTTGATTTGGCAACAAATGCAGACTAGATAAAATTTTACCAAACAACCAAGCGTCTTCACTTGTTGGTTTTTTGTTATTAACAAACAACAATTTGCACGTTTCAGGTAATGAAAATTGCGTGGCAGGCTTGGGTGTGAATAATTGGGGATTACGCAGTTCCCACACAGAAATCCCCATTTCATTTAAGCGCTTCAAATCATTCATAATGAAAATGTCAATGAAAGGAAAAAGAGTCTCAATCCTAACAAATTAGTAAGATGAATGAAAATAAAAAGAAGCACTTATGCAACCATTTTACCTCTCTTTGGCTATGCAACAAAACACTAACAAGGAAAAGAAACCGGGGTTTTCTCTTTAGACAATTGCATTCCTTTTTCAACAAATTCAGCCAACAAAAAGAGGGCTTTACGCAAGGGGATTGGTAAGACATTGAAATCAACACTGTCTATCAAATTTTTCACCTCAAGACCCAGCTCTGTGTCCCCTTCAATAAGAAGGCGACGCTGAAAAAACAGGGTATCCGGATCTTCCTTTCTGGCTGCAATTAAAATTAAATCATTGAGATTTCCACTGAAACACACATCGGGGTTGCTCACATCAGAGGCAACCTGCAAGCTTCCCTCTTTAAAACTGATATAGCTTTTAAAACCAATATCCTGCACATGCACTTCTAACCATCGATGCTCTAAAAACGTAAAATCGCCTTCTTCTAACGCTTCATGAAACACTTTTTTCAAGGTTTCAAGCATCATCCTTTCTTGTAAAGAGCCTGGAAGGCGTTTAACAGGGAAACGTAAAAAAGCGGGGGCGTTTTGAACCAATGTTGAATGTATTTTATCTAGCAAAGTCGTATCCCAATCGTGAATCAGTTAAAAGTCGGTATATACCCAAAAACGTGAAGAAGGCGCTGGCGGCCTGTAAGCGAAACCCATAAGCTATGAGGCTATGCGCTATTAACTATGATTCATG
>CAMRBZ010000177.1 GCA_947040595.1 uncultured Enterovibrio sp.
GATGGATGATGGATGATGGATTCTGTGATTGGGCTAAACGAGCCTAGCCAAACATCCAGGCAGCGTCAAAGGCCAGAGGGGATATATTGCCGCGCTCAGGTCTTGCAATAAAACAATCACGCGGCATTCTTTTTTTCTTAAGGTTGCTGACGTGTTGCCGCGATAACAATTTCACGTATGCACACGTTTTGTGGCTGGGAATAGGCGTAGGTCACTGCATTTGCGATGTCATTCGCTTCTAAAGCCCCACCGATGTCTTTTTTCCAGTTTTCGTAATTTTCTTTGATTTCATCATTACTTGTATGAGAAAGCAGCTCTGTTTCAACCGCGCCCGGCGCAATAGTAATCAGTCGAACATGGGTATTTGCAACTTCTTCACGGACATTTTCTGTAATCGCATGTACCGCAAATTTTGTTCCGCAATAAGCCGCATGGCTTGAAAACGTTTTGCGTCCAGCAACGGAGCTGATATTGATAATGGTGCCTTCATTTCGAGCTTTCATTGAAGAAAGAACCGATTGCATACCATTTAAAAGTCCAATGACATTGACGTTAAACATGGTCTCCCATTCTTTCGGATCTTGATCTTCAATGGCGCCTAACAGCATAACTCCTGCGTTGTTCACCAAAAGGTCGGTTTTTCCATAGGATGCTTCAGCATCACTCAGTGCTTTTTCAAAAGAGGCTTTATCGGTTATGTCAACTTTTCGGCAAACCGTATTCGGTAAATTTAAAGCCTCTAAACGCTCAATACGACGCGCTAAAAGCAATAATGGGTGGCCTAATGCGGATAATTGTTTTGCTATTGCTTCGCCAATGCCTGAGCTGGCTCCTGTAATTACCACTAATTTTTTCATTTATAGGTCCACATACAATAAAAATTTGATTTGAAAGATCAGTTTAATTGAAAGAGTATTATTGATATAGACAGATCAATGAAACTCAGTGTTGTGTTATGAGTAATAATCCTCAAGAAAAAAACGAGAAGTTACATGAAATTCGAGCCTTTATTGCCATTGCAAAAATGGGGAGTTTTTCTGCAGCGGCTATTCAATTAAAGATATCTCGTGCTCATGTATCTCGTCAGCTTAGTCAATTAGAGTCACGCTTGGGAACCTTGCTTATTATAAGAACCACGCGATCTCAGCGATTAACCCCGGTAGGGGAAGTCTTTTATGCGCGCTGTCAGGCCGCTTTTAGTGAAATTGAAGATGCAATCACGACAGCAAGCAATGATTCATTTTTGATGGAGGGCAGGATAAAGATTAACAGTGTAGGAGGGATCATTGGTGAAGAGCTTATTGCAAATTGTATCCATCAATTTTGTATCCAATATCCGAATATTCGTATTGAATTGGATTTTAGCTCTGAGCGAGAAAGTTTGATCAGTTCAAACTTTGATATCGTGGTAAGAATGGGCGCGCTTGAAGACTCTCAATTAATTGGCCGAAAATTGGGTTTAATAAAGATAGGCACTTACGCATCACCTCAATACCTCGCGCAACGTCCTGCTTTGAAACACCCTCGTGATTTAAAAGATCACCCTTGTTTGTCGGGCAGTGTAAAAAAATGGCGCTATTGTAATCAAAAAGGAGAGTCCTATGATGTGGAGGTCTCTGGTAATTTTCAATGCAAAAATGGGCATGTATTGCTCCATGCTGCGTTACAGGGAAATGGCATTTGTCGTTTGCCAGAATTGTATTGTGAAAAATCGAAAAGATCTGGGCAACTGCTTGATGTTTTCAGCGACTGGCACATTGAGGAAGTCCCTCTGTATTTGCTATACCATAAAAACCCATACCCGCCAGCTCGTTTTAGTTTATTGATAAAACACATCACGACAAGCATTTCTGAGCAACTGAGCAACTGAGCAACTGAGCAACTGAGCAACTGAGCAACTGAATAAATCGTGGGTTTTATTCATTCATCTTTCCGTTTTGACCTTGCGTTTAGGGGGGTTGTTGAAGGCCGTATTTGAGAAAAACAGAAGTGAAACTTCAGGGGAAAGCTGCGGAGCGAAAGTTCTGAGAATATCCCCCTCGCTTTAAAGATGAACTTTGTTGGCTGCGCTCTCGAACTCTAATCATCGAATGCATCTAAGTGCTCACGCTGAATTTATTCGCTGCTTGAGCCTTGCTCACAAAGGCTTTAAACGTTAAAAATACCTGATTAATTATGTGTTCTTACATATAACCCCTTGCTTTTGAAAGTGCAGCCTTGTTGGGTACGCCTTCAAAGCCCAATTAAATCGTTCATCTGTGTTCAGGTTTTTTTCGCTCTTGCAGCCGACCTGCAACTTCAAATATCTTGGGTATATACGCATGGGTTTCGAGCATTGCTAGCTTACCTTTACATTTAAACTTCTTGGGCTGGTGCTCAGGTGCTTTTTGTTTTTTCCGACAAACAGTGTCCTTAGATAGATTCAGAGTGTGAATGTGTTTCACGTGAAACAAAAAAAAGCCTCTCAAATGAGAAGCTTATTTATTGATAATTTATTTATATGTTTATCTCTCGTTACTTTTGAAGTAGCGATATATCCGCGACATTGAGAAACTGCCCGCGAAGCAGATTTAACAAAGCCAAGCGATTCGCTTTCAGGGCTTCGTCTTCTGCCATCACCATGACACTATCAAAAAAGGCATCAACAGGCTCACGCAGTTCTGCAAGCTCTATCAAGGCGGTTTGATAATTACCCGCTACAAATAAAGGGGCCAAGGTATCAACCAATTTTGTGACTCTATCTGCTAAAGATTTTTCTGCGTCTTCAAGCAACAAGGATGAATTGATTGAAGAAGGCAGTTCGCCTTCAAATTTCGCCAGAATATTTCCAACTCGTTTGTTGGCGGCGGCCAATGATTCGGCTGCATCCAATGAGCGAAAATGTGTGACTGCTTTTACGCGCTTATCAAAATCTGCGGGTTTTGTAGGGCGAAGGGCCAAGACCGACTGAATAACATCAACGCTGTGTCCTTCGTCTTGATACCAAGCGCGAAAACGTGCCAGCATAAATTCGATGACGTCGGTTTCAACCGTCTCGCTTGTTAAGTTATCACCCAACAAAGAACGGGCTTTTTGGATGAGGGTTGTCAGATCTAATTCATAGCCGTATTCAACAATAATGCGCAAAATACCCAAAGCCGCGCGACGCAGTGCAAAAGGATCAGAGCCTTTTGGGGCTTGTCCAATGCCGAATATTCCAACAAGTGTGTCGAGTTTATCTGCCATTGCGAGAGCGGATGAAACACCATGACTCGGGAGGGTGTCGCCCGCAAAACGAGGCATGTATTGCTCGTTCATGGCTAAAGCGACCTCTTCTGCTTCACCGTCAAAGCGTGCATAGTGCATCCCCATCACACCTTGGGTGTCTGTAAATTCGAAAACCATTGAGGTCATCAAATCACATTTAGAAAGCAATGCTGCGCGCTTTGTGTTTTCTATGTTGGCACCGATTTGTTCAGCAATGAAAGCCGCAAGCTCAACAACGCGGTTCGTTTTATCTTTAATGGTGCCAAGTTGTTTTTGAAAAATAGCGCTTTCTAATTGTGGAAGGCGATCGATTAAAGGGCGTTTTCTGTCGGTGTTAAAGAAAAATTCTGCATCAGCGAGGCGCGGGCGAACCACTTTTTCATTTCCTTGCACCACATAATGAGGCGCTTTGGATTCGATGTTAGAAACGAAAATGAAATGAGGGAGTAATTTTTTATTTTCGCTGTAAACCGGGAAATATTTCTGATCGCCTTTCATTGTATAAACTAAGGCTTCAGAAGGTACAGCGAGGAATTTTTCTTCGAATCTTGCTGTCATCACGACGGGCCATTCAACCAAAGAGGTTACTTCTTCAAGCAATGCATCTTCTAAATCGGCCTCGCCTCCAACCTTGATTGCTGCATTTTTTGCATCAGCTAAGATCAAGGCTTTTCGTTCTTCGTAGTCAGCGATCACTTTACCCCGTACTTTTAATATTTCAGGGTATTGGTCCGCATGATCAATCAAAAACTCAGACTCACCCATAAAGCGATGGCCGCGCAAAGTCCGTGTTGAGCGTGCGCCCATGATTTCCCCTTCAATTAACTTATCACCGAGAAGAAGAACAAGGGTTTTTACTGGACGAATAAAAAGGGTGTTTTTGTCTCCCCAACGCATAGGTTTTGAAATAGGAAGATTTGCTAAGGCTTTGTCTGCTAATGCAAGAAGAACGTCTTGGGTCTTTTGCCCTTTGACTTTCTGTTTAAAAAGGAGCCATTCCCCTTTGTCCGTTTTGAGGCGTTCTGTTTGCTCAACCGTGATCCCACAGCCTCTTGCCCAGCCTTCTGCTGCTTTCGTTGGATTTCCCTCTAGATCAAAAGCGCAGGCAATAGCGGGGCCGCGTTTTTCAATGATTTTGTCGGCTTGCTCTTCTTCAAGAGCGGCAACTTTAAGGGCTAAACGGCGAGGGGTTGCAAACCAAGAAATGCCTTCATGGCTTAATTGTGCATTTTCTAATTCTTGTTCGAAGTTAGAACAAAAAGCTTCTGCAAGTGTGCGAAGTTGTTTTGGTGGCAGCTCTTCGGTGCCAAGCTCAATCAAAAAATTCTTTGCCATTTTACTTGTTCTCATCCTTTTTACAGGTCGTATTTTTAAGCATAGGAAAGCCTAAAGCTTCTCTTGATGCGTAATAGGCCATAGCAACTGATTTAGTGAGATCGCGAATGCGCAGAATATAGCGCTGGCGCTCTGTTACAGAGATGGCTTTACGTGCATCAAGTAAATTAAATGCATGAGCCGCTTTTAAAATACGCTCGTAGGCAGGCAATGGGAGCGGAGAGTCCAAGGAAAGTAAGTGCTTGCATTCTTTTTCGCATTGATCAAACAAGGTAAACAAAAAGTCTACATCGGCGTGTTCAAAGTTGTAAGTGGATTGTTCTACTTCATTTTGATGAAAGATATCGCCGTAAGTAACCTGTCCAAAGAGGCCGTCAGACCAAATCAAATCATACACGGAGTCGACCTCTTGAATGTACATTGCAAGACGCTCGATTCCGTAAGTGATTTCACCGGTTACAGGTTTACATTCAATGCCGCCAACTTGCTGAAAATAAGTAAATTGAGTCACTTCCATTCCGTTCAACCAGACTTCCCAGCCTAAACCCCAAGCTCCCAGAGTGGGGTTTTCCCAATTGTCTTCAACAAAACGAATATCATGAATTTGAGGATCAATCCCTAAGACGCGCAAAGAACCCAAATACAACTCTTGAATGTTGTCAGGGGAGGGTTTCATGATGGTTTGAAATTGATAGTAATGTTGCAAACGGTTTGGATTTTCTCCGTATCGCCCATCGGTTGGACGACGAGAAGGCTGAACATAAGCAACAGCGATTGGCTCTGGGCCAATGGCGCGTAAACACGTCATTGGATGAGAGGTACCTGCTCCCACCTCGATGTCGAGTGGTTGGACAATTGTACAACCTTGTTGAGCCCAGTAATCCTGCAAGGTGAGGATCATGCCTTGGAATGTTTTAACGTCGAATTTTTGCATCTTCAGGTTCGCGCTGTTTAATGGAAAATAACGGGCAATTATAGCCTGCAAGAGAAGGGATAAGTAGCGCTGATGCGGGTTTTTTGTGCGCGGGTTTTTCGTGGGTTTGTGCGATTTGAAAGCTGAACATGCCCAAGCAAGCTGAAGATACTTGTGATATGCCCGTCGCCTTTGAAGCTGCGGGGGTCTTGGCTACGCTCGCTGCTCAATCAGATAGTCCATTTATGCTCAGGGGCTTCACTTGTTTGCCGCCTACACGCAACTTTAAATGTCTTGGGTATAGAGAGTAGGGTTGGGGCCCTATGCAAGGCGACGTTTTGCCGCGTGCGTCATCGAAAGTAAAATTTTTTAACGCATCTTTTGGTTGTTTGGGTATTAAGCGCATTTGCCTGGTGAATGTTCAGCTCTGATTTATTCGTGTTGTTTATTCTTCTCTGTGTTTATTTTTTGAGCTTGCTTGAGTTTTTCTAGGTTCAACGAGCCATCTGAATTTAATATTTCTTTCCCCATTTTGGTTACAAGCTGTTTTTGTATTAATTGCTGTATGGCTGTATTTCCACTTTCTGAATGAAGCTTGAGGATTAACATCCAGAGGGTCAGGGTGTTTTGCCCTTGTATTTCTTTTACGGGATATACAGCATCGCCATCTAGATTGGGTTGCTCGAAAAGCCAGAGCAAAAAGGCATACTTCATAAGCTTTGCACGATGTTGAAGTTCTTCTTCTGTATTAATTGATCTTAAAAAGAAAAGCGTTTGCTTTAAATCAAGCCAAAACGCCTCTAGCAGCATAAAGAAATTTTCGTTAAAGGTTTTAAATTCATTGATTTTTATTTCTGCATGCGCCAATTCTATGTGCCGAGGCCAAGTATAAAAAACGCACTCGAGGGGGGGATCTAATTGAGTATTCAAGTGCGTCTTATCTGTTGAAGTGAGTGCTAACCGTTTTAGAATGGCCGCTATTTTAGAGGCGGAAGAACGCCATTTTGAAATTGAAGGTGCAAAAGAGATGGAACTGAGTTCTGCCGTATTGGGCGTACTCTTTTCCATTGAAGCGTTTGCTGTGTTTGATATGAGCCTTAATTTAGGTCTTTTTTTTAAAGCGCTTGATTGCATTTTTGCTGAAGAGGTAAAGATCACTTTTGGCGCTGTGTTTGTTGAAGGCGCTTGCGCCGTGTTGGTTGTCGGGCTTAATGTTTTTTTTGTTTTTAATGTGTATTTTGTGTTATGTGGTTTTTTGATTTTATTAGATAGATTAAGGGTCGGTAATTTTGGATTTTGATCTTTTTCTAGCTTTGGTCCTTCAACTTCGGCTGCTTTTTGAAAGATGTTTGTTTTTTTTAAAGAAGGCATAATCGGTTTATGAATGATTCATATTTATATAGATATTTAGTATCCTTCTTTTGTTCGTAAAGTAAATAAGAAGTTATGAAAAATTATTTTTAAAGTCATTGATTTGTTGTTTGTTTTGCTGTTTTAGAT
>CAMRBZ010000178.1 GCA_947040595.1 uncultured Enterovibrio sp.
TCCCTCTCGCGTAACATTGTGAAAGCACTTTTTTCTCATGGCGTTTATTATCTAATGAAATGAAGATGATATACCCAAGGTATTTGAAGATGCAGACAAGCACCCTGTCTCTTCAAAAGAAAGGGGTATCAAGGGGCATTTTAGGGCTGCTAAGGTGTGTTTTAGAGCAGGCTTGATCTCAACACAAGGCGAAGAATTTTCATGAAAAAGATATTGTCCATCATCGTTGGGTTTTTGGTATTGATTTTACTGGCAACCGCTGGGGTTATCTTCATGATAAATCCAAATGATTTTAAACCCTTATTAACGGAAGAAGTTAAAAAAGCAACGGGTCAAGATTTGATCATTGAGGGGGATATTCGCTGGGAGTTTTGGCCGAATATCGGTTTAAGCGTCGAAAAATTACGCTTTAAAAACGCAGAAGGCTTTGCTGAGCCTGATTTATTGAAAATAGAGCGTGTTCAAATGTCTGTGGCGGTTTTGCCTCTTTTATCTGAAGAGCTTGATATTGGGGTGGTGTATTTGGAAGGGGCACATGTGTTTATTCAAACTCTTCCCAACGGGGCCAATAACCTTGATCCTCTCTTTGAAAACGCGCCCAAAACGTCTTCTCCTCAAGCACACGATCTGAGCCGTGTTTCCTCTGAGCGGCCTCTTGAAGAAAGCGTAAAAACAGAAGCTGTCAATTCAAACACAGAACAAAAGCAAAAAAACAATTGGAGCCTGCGAATTGAAGGGTTTGATTTTCGTCAAGCCAGTGCCACCGTTCTCGACGATAAGGCTAAAACACGCAGTGAAATAAGTTCCTTGGATTTGAATATGGGACTTTTAAAATTGGGCTCTTGGGTGCCGGTTTCTTTTGAGGCGACAGGAAAACAAAATGAGAATGATTTTAATCTCACAGGCGATCTTGAGCTTTCTCTTTCAAAAGAAATCAATCAATCACAGCTTCGTAATGTCGCGCTGAAGGGGGGCTTTAAAAATCCAGAAATCCAGCTTGAAGCTTTTTCTCTCGGGATTGAAGCCTTTAAAGTGGCAACGCCGTCTCGAATTCTTCTTTCAATGAATGGAAAAGCAAAAGATTTTTCTTTTGATAATCAAACGCAAACGAATCTTTTTGTGGATGAAACCTTTAATCAAATTATGGCAAAAGATTTTTCAGCACAGACCACTCTTTCAGGAAAAACCTTGCCGAAAGAAAAGGTTAATCTGGGTTTTAAAGGGGATGTTGAATTCAATCGTGAAAAAAACAAGCTTCTCGTTAACAAGTTGCATCTGAATGCGAATGAAATAACCCTGATGGGTTTATTCTCCGTTGTTTTATCGGAGATCCCTTCAATTCATTTTGACTTACGCAGCCCTAAAATCGACTTGGATGCCTTTTTATCTTCAGAAGGGAATTCGCTTCCTGAATTATCGATAGAAAAGAAAATTGAAGACAAAGAGGCTCCTCTTGCTCTTGAAACAACACCCGTGCAAGCTTCAAAAAGTGAGCAACAAGCTCTTATCGAACAAAACACATTGAAGCCTGAAAAAGGGGACATGCGTGATCATGAGCCTGATTTATCCGCGCTTCATAGCGTGAGTCTTTCAGGGAAAATGGCCATTGACTCTTTGGTTGCTCAAGGTATTGTCGTGGAAAATTTGAAAACGACCCTCTTGCTTCATCGTGGAAAGCTGACCGTGAGTCCTTTTCTTGCCAATCTTTATGGCGGAACAATTGATTTTAAAGCCGTATTGAATGCTGAAAAGATCCCTGCAGCTTATCAATTGTCCAGCAAGGTTAAAAATGTCAGTATTCAGCCTTTGCTTTTTGCCCTCACTCAAAAAAACTGGATTTCAGGAAAAGGAAACATTGATTTTGACTTAAGCGGTAAGGGCTTATCGGAGCGAGACCTTAAGAAAAAGACAAAAGGCGTGATGTCCATTGATTTTTCTGATGGTGCGATTGAAGGCTTCAACATTGCTGAGATGGTAAGAAAAGCAAAAGCCACCTTGAAAGGCCAGAAAGAGGATGAGGGATCCCGTGTCCTTAAAACGGATTTTTCCGCTCTTTCAGCCCGCTTTCATCTTGAAAACGGCGTAGCCTCAACAAAGGATTTAAAAATAGACGCGCCCGCCATTCGTGTTAGCAGCCAAGGAAAAACCAATTTGCTTGAGGAAACATTGGATTTTAATTTGAATGTGTCCGTTGTGGGTTCAAGTAAAGGGCAGGGGGGGGAAGACATTGATGAACTTAAAGACCTGACGGTGCCCGTTATCATTGGCGGCACTTGGACGGATCCTCAGTTCAACCTTGATTTGAAATCCTTGCTCCAAAACAATAAAATAATTGAAAATAAGGTCCGTAAAGAGCTTGATCGTGGTTTAAACAAATATTTAGGAGAGGGGCCAGAGAATGACAAAATTAAAGAAGCCGCCAATAAATTTTTGAACAATTTCTTTAAGTAAGTTTTTGCGCTTTTCTTTTATTCAGAGGTAAAGCGCATCAAAATCGGTGTTTTAAAAGGCAGTGCTTCCTAAAAGAGGCACTGTCTTTTTTATTGCTTAAGACCCTTCGGCTTTGATGATGAAGGGGGAAGGCTTGCACCGTTAAATCTCTTCGGTTTAGGGTTTTCTTTTTAGGTACACAAAAGAGAACGCTCAATAAAAGTGAGGGGGGAGCGTCAACTCAGAGTGAGGATCCCGTCCTTTTGTCATGTCATACAAGCTGTATTTTCGTGAAAGAGCTTGTCCACCGTCGCGAGACAAGGGCGTCCAACTGACTTGAGCACGTTGATTTTTGGGTTGGGAGGAAAGTATATCAAAGGGAATAGAGAGATAGACCCCTTTGTTAAAGCTCCCTTCACCGAATTCATCTGCGGATAAATTGGTTTTAGAAAGGTACACACCCGCGATGATCCCTGAATCAAATTGTTTCGAAATATCGAGAGTGACGCCTTTATCTTCTGCAAGATACCGCCCTACGCTGGCTTTGATTAATAAAGAATTAAATCCTTCTATTCTGGGACGGTAATAGGCGGTCAGGTGGCCTGTTGTGATCCCTGTTTGTACTTGATAGGTTGCTTTATTGATCTTGTCGAAATGATCTTCTTGTTTAAAAATGCCCCAAGGGGTATTTGGATCCCGTTGTGCTACGTAATTAAGATTAAAGCTCCATGCCCAAGGGCTGTTTAACGCGCGATAGAGTATTTCAGAGCCGACCCCTGCAAACATGGTTTCAAGATAACCTGCGTAAGTTTGGGTGTAGACATTGTCTCCAAATTGATCAAAGGCCGTCATTTGTAAATTATTTAATCGGATTGAATTCATTGAAATATATTGGCGAATCAGGGTTCTCACTCGCTTAATGGCCGTTTTATCTGGGGGGACGTCATACAAAAATTGATCATAATTATCAAAGAAGTTGAGGTAAAAACTGCCGTCAAGAAGCAATTTGTTTGTTAACCAGTAATTTGCTCCGGCTGTGAGTCCGACATTAAAGAGATAGAAGGATTCAGAGCCTCCCAGAGATTGTTGGAGGGTGGGTGAAAGATGAAAAGACCAGGGGGTCTCTTCTTTCGTTTTTGAAATCGCCTGAAGTTTTTTAGGGGTCACGCGTGGGGGTGTTTGTGATGTTGCGTCGCCTATCTTTGCACCTATGTATTCTTGGTTTGCGATCTTTTTGTAGGTGGGGGCGTCCAGGTTTGTTTGGCTGATGAGCAGCTTGGATTTCTGTTCAATAAATTGATATTTTGTTGCTGTGGAGCCCGAATTTAAAAGAATGCGAGAGGCCTTTTCATAAGCGATATCACGGTTTCGATATTGGCTTGGCTCACCGAATAAGGTGACGGTTTTATTGTCTGCGTGGATGCTGGCATCTTTAAAGCCTGCATGGGTTTGGATCGTGTCTTTTATTTTTTCCCACTCAATGTCATTGACGTCTTTCGGTTGTATTTTTTCGTAGCTGAAATTGGGTTTTTCTTTCCATAGCGGTTTGAATGAATGAAA
This sequence comes from uncultured Enterovibrio sp., assembly GCA_947040595.1. Classification (GTDB taxonomy): domain Bacteria; phylum Pseudomonadota; class Gammaproteobacteria; order Enterobacterales; family Vibrionaceae; genus Enterovibrio. The sequence goes on from CAMRBZ010000178.1 coordinate 3,991, forward strand.
ATTGGTTTTTAAATTAAATCCCAATGTCCAAGTGTTTCCTCGTTCAAACTGGGTTTTAATGCTTCCCCACTCCCCTAATTGATAGAGAAGCCCTACATTGATGGGGTTGTCTTGGGGAAGACGTTGTGCAGTTTGAGTTGTGATAAAATCACTTTTGTAATCATTGCTATCATATTCCACTTTTAAACGTACATTTTTTAATGGAGTTTGATATTCGATTCCAGCAAAAACGGACGCGCACCCCGTGAACCATCGTTCATAATCCAATTGCCCCCCTTTGCCTTTGAAGGCGCTCTTTCGGTTACAATCTTCGTGAAGGCTTTTGTCTCCTTTTAAATTTGCGCTGTTACCGATATAACCCCAGCCGACTCCCAGTGTAAAGTCAAAGTGTCCCGCGCGTTTAGTCGCTGCGAGGTATTCACTGTCAAACAAACCTGTGCCTATCATATCGCGAAAACCCAGTGAAATTTCTGGCCACCAGTAGCTTTCTTTCATCATTCTGAATTTCAGATCAATGCTTTTGTCTGTGTAGTGGGTGTCGTCGCTGAAATTGGGATTGTTGCTGTACAATATCGCGTCTGTTTGTGTGTAGCGGAGTGTGGTTTCTAGCCAAGGCATGATCTGCATGGACGTAAAATAATGAGAATAATCTTTGTTCATTGTGCTTCCCAGTACAAATGTGCCTTCTTTCGCGGCGCGTCCTGTCGGCATTTGCATGAGGCCTATTCCACCAAAATCATTGCTGGTGGGTGAAAAAAAAGGAGGCTCCTTGGCGCTTACTTTTGCAAGCGAAAGAAATAAGACGCAAAACGAGAGTATGTAAAGTGGCGCTGAATGAAAAAACATGACTATAAAACTCGATCTTGGAAAAGTGCACAAAGCGCGTCATTGAGTGAAGAAAAACGGGGAGGCAAATCTTGGAATGGTACAAAAATAAGGCTGCCTGGCGCCACGTTTATTTCTTCTGTGTTCCAATAAGCCACTCCGTACGTTTCTGTGATCCCGTTGGGGGAGATAATGACAACGTCGTTAACATTAAATTGATAAAGTTCTGGGACGCGTTCAAGGTATTGGTTAATTGATTTTCCTGAAATAAATGGCAATGCAGTGTTGCGCTTCACGCCGCCAATCACCCAAACAGAGGTCGGTTGAGAGGGGAGAATGAGTGTCATGCTGCCGTGCAGAAGAGGATTAAATATTCCGCCTGATAAATAAAGATCCTCATCAAGTTCTTTCAAGAGACGTGTTTTAAATTGAGATGATTTTATAAATGCGCGCAGTGATTGTAAGGCCCTGACCTTCTCAGGAGAATGCGTCCAGTGTTTTTCTAACCCTTTCAATTGCCGTTCAATTTTTTTTAATTTTGAGTGTATTCTTTCTGCTTGCGTGTCGTCAAAGAGCCCCGCTGCAGGCCAATAAATACTGTCGCTTGCGTGTGTCATGCGAGAGGGTGTTTTTTGTGATGCTCTTAGAAATGCGCTGGCCTGTGTTAGGATTTCAGAAAGACGGGTGGGGGAGGTAAATGAGGCGGAGAGCGGTGTTTTTGCTTTTGAATGGGATTTTATTGTCAGGATCACTTTTTTCTCAAGTGGCTTATTGGAGTGCATTTCATTGCCAGAAAGAAAAGGGGAAAATAAAAGAAAACAAAAAAGAAAGCCTCTTTTTAAAAAGGTTTGAATGAAAAAAAACATGTTATTTTCCCTTTTGTCCGAAGGCTTTTAAGAGGGTGATTTTGATGTTTGGCATGCCTGGAGCTGGAATTTGATGAGAGGCTAAAATCGCCCCTGACTCAGGGTGAAGCCAATAATGATTCTGGTAGGTTACATCGAGTTCAGGACTTGTGACATCTTCGATGAAATAAATGACTTTTTTCCACTTTTCATTGATCTTCAAGGTTGTTTTACCTTGATTTACAAAATGAGAGGTTAAACGATAGCCAATATAATTTCCCGGTTGCCAGTCTACTTTTCTAACCCATTTCTTGGGTGTTGATTTTTTTAAAAGTCCGAGTGCCAAAGGGTCACTTTGATAGGAATAACTAGAAGAAAGATTGCTTCCATTTAGATTAACCGTTTTAATAATTCGGCCATATTCTGTCACCAGCATTTGGTGATCGGCGGAAAGCCATTTTAGCTTAAAATGTTTCTTGAAGTTGTCAGGAGATTTGGAGACGGGTAAGGAGAAAAAGCCAAGAACCATAAAAACTTGTGGGTATCCTTCAATTTGTGCATAAATACTGGCAAAAGGAAGATCTTGGATACGTTTATTGGAGAGATAAATGTTTTTTTCTTTAAATGAAGAAAAAAAAGGCGTGTCTTTTAAATCATTCAATGCTTGAGAGCAGCCTATTAAGGAAAAACCTGTGAACAGGATGAAAAGGAAATGTATTGTGTTTTTATTCATTTCTTTTTTATTTATCGTATCAATGGATTGTGGAGTTAAAAAATAAGAACACGGGAGGGGAGATGGATAAAGTCTATCTTATAACACAGTCTGAAATCGCCCTTGTTCTTTTTTGTTGTCATGTTTTTAATTCGTCGGGTGTATGTATAAAATGACGTCCCCGTTGCCTTTGAAATCGCTTGGGTGTTCTCTCGAAGCTTAATTACATGTCCGTCTGCGTTCAGTGACTTCGCTTTCTTGGCGCTGACCCAGATGTTTCCATCTTTTGGATATCAATGGATTTCGGTTCTTTTTTGTATTCAATTTGTCAAATGAATTGCGAGACAGATGAACATGAAAAAAGGATGATGTTGTGGTTTTAGCGTCCTTAATTTGCAATGTTAAAAGCGACATGGGATGGGGAACGATGCGTTTATCATGTCACATAGTGTAATTAAGAAGACGAACCCCTTTAACATTGGTTACAAAGCCTGAATTGTATTGTAAAGAGAACCATTGACCTTGACGGGTCTCTTTTCCTTTTTGTACAGAATCGACAGAATCGACAGAATCGACAGAATCGACAGAATCGACAGAATCGA
>CAMRBZ010000179.1 GCA_947040595.1 uncultured Enterovibrio sp.
GGGCTTTCACAAAGCGTTCTGGATGCAATAAATACTGTGCATCTAACGTTTGTTGATGATTTTCCAAATGAAAAACATATCGTTGGAAAGTTTTACACCCAACGAAAAAGAAAGAGAAAATTTGAACTTTTGTAGGCATTTAAAGCGACGTAATCGAAAAACAATAGGTTATTCAAAATTAGCCAAAATGCATGATAAAATAATTGAAACATACATTGAATGAGAATGTTATTTGTAACTCGCAATCAACTCTTTGGATAAATTACCTGATTAGGATTCAATCTTCGTTATTTTCCCTGAAAAAAAGGACACAAAAAAACGCGCATAAAAAAGTAATAAAAAGGACACAAAAAAAACGCGCATAAAAAAAGCAATAAAAAGGACACAAAAAAACGCGCATAAAAAAAGTAATAAAAAGGACACAAAAAAACGCGCATAATAAAAGCAATAAAAAGGACACAAAAAAACGCGCATAAAAAAGTAATAAAAAGGACACAAAAAAACGCGCATAAAAAAAGTAATAAAAGATTACAAAAAAAACGCGCATAAAATAAGTTATTAAAAAAACAATGAAACTAGAAGTTAATTAAAATATAACCTGAAAATCTATTGACTTTAAAAACTATAACTGTCAGATTGCAGTCTGTTGATAAATAATTTCCTCACAAAAGACTTCTCTATTAATGCACTCAGGCAATGATTAAAGAATAGTTTGCAGCCAAGATAATATAATATATCCGTCGCCTTTGAAGATGCATGGGTGTTGGCTGCGTTCACTCAGTCCAATCACATAGTACCTCTATGCTCAGGGGCTTCGCTCACTTGCCGCCTACATGCATCTTCAAATGCTTTGGGTATCAGTGCTTATTTTTCTAGGGGTATTAATCTAGTGCTGCTTATCGTTTATTTTAATAATCGTTAATCAGTGAGCGCAATCTCGATAAAAACTTGTTAATTACCTCCATATCGATGAGATAGATTATGAGTTTTTCCTGGATTCCAAATTTTTGAGGTTAAGAGAGTAAAGTGAAAGCGAAATCACTTTAATCATGGATTTATCCGTTAAACATAAAGATCGTAAACCAGTTCTAAGAACGTGATTTTTATCACCTTGGTTGTAAACATTAAAGGAATGATTTTAAGAGGACCTATATCGACTAGAGTGTGCGTTTTTGGGTGTCAGTGTTTAAATTCCTTACGAGGAGTGCAAAATTGGAAAAATTAATTTTTCAATTCTTCTATTAATTAATATTAGTTATCCCCCATATAATAAAAGAGGATGAAAACTTATGCATGAAATATATTGCCCACATTGTCATAAAACATTTGAAATTGACGAAGCTGGTTATGCCGAAATTTTGAAACAGGAACGCGATAATGAATTTGTTCAGCAATTGAATGAAAGGCTTAAATTAGCTGAAAAAGAGAAGATTAGTGCAATCGAACTCGCCAAGGAGCAAATTGGAAATGAAATAAAAAAAGTAGTATCAATAAAAAATATTGAAATTCAAAAACTAAAAGCAAAAATAGATACTGGAGACATTGCACAGAAATTCGCTGTATCTGAAGCTCTAAAAGGTTTGGAAAAAGAGCGAGATGAATTGGCTAACAAACTAAAGCTGGTGAAACAAGAGAATGAAAGCGCTTTTAAGTTAGCGGATGCTAATCATTCGAATAAACTTCAAGAAACCTCTGCTAAAATGGACATCGAAATTCAATCCCTTAAAGCAAAGCTTTGCGCTAAAGAAGAAGGGCAAAAGCACGCTATTAGCGACGCTGTCAATCTCGCAGAAAAAGAACGAGACCAATTGAAAAGTGAGCTTGATCGGGCAAGGCAAGAAAAAACGCTGGCTGAGATGTCGCTAAAAGATAAGTACGAAACACAAATTAAAGATCGTGAAGAGCAGATTGAACGGCTTCGGGATATGAAAGTTCGCCTCTCAAGCAAGATGCTTGGAGAAACGCTTGAACAACATTGTGAAACGGAGTTTAACCTTATTCGAGCCAGTGCATTTCCTGGGGCATACTTTGAAAAAGATAATGATGCACGCACAGGCAGTAAAGGTGACTACATTTTTCGTGACACCGATGAGCATGATATCGAAAGCGTGTCGATTATGTTCGAAATGAAAAATGAAACTGATCTAACGGCAAGCAAAAAGAAAAACGAAAATTTTTTTAAAAAACTAGATAAGGACCGTCAAGAAAAACAGTGTGAATACGCTATATTAGTTTCTCTTCTTGAGCCTGAAAGTGAGCTTTACAATTCAGGTATCGTTGATGTATCTCACCGATATCCAAAAATGTATGTTATCCGACCACAATTTTTTTTAGTGATAATTACATTGTTACGAAATGCAGCTCAGAACTCATTGGAATACAAAACAAAGCTCGCTGTACTTAAAGCGCAGAATGTAGATATTACGAACTTTGAGAACGATCTTGATGAATTTAGGTCAGGTTTTGCGCGAAATTATGAACTTGCATCTAAGAAATTTAAGAGTGCTATTTCTGAGATTGACAAAATTATCGATCATCTTCAAAAAACAAAGGATGATCTACTTGGGTCTGAAAACAATCTCCGTCTTGCCAATAACAAAGCAGATGACCTGACAGTAAAGAAACTAACTAAAAAGAATCCTACAATGGCAGCGAAATTTTCAGAACTCAATAAGGATGACAGTACTGATGCTATATAAATGCTGTAGCTAAAATTACTTAAAGAATCATGTAGCGCTAAGTGAGTGACAAGTTCATCAGGAATGAATTTCTCACTCACTTACCTCATGACTCATCAAGATGACAGGGAAAGTTGCAGATGTATCAATTGTGCCTTCAGTGATTCTGTTTTGGGCTACTTCTTATATTCAGTCTCTACATTTAGTCGTCGCCTTTGAAAATGCGAGGTTTTTGGCTTACTTACTTGTTCCCTACATGCATCTTCAAGTCTCTTGGTTATAGAGGGTTCTCCGCAGCTCAATATAATAAAAAATTGCCAATTTATATCTTTGGTTAATAATAACCTCACCATAAGTGTTAGAGCTGCCTGGTGATTTCATTGCATTATTAAAATACAATAATTTCAACAAGATGGTGTCGATGTTGCAATTAGTGGTGCTGTGTTTTTGTTTATTTTCTTTTTGTCGAACAGTAAAAGTAGGAGGTTCAAATGACATCTGTTTATAGCATTTTGAGCAAGATAAAGCGCTCAAGACGTTATGTTTTTGAGCGGAAAGACTTCAATGGTATTGCAAGCTATGACCAAGTGGGTCGAGCCTTAAGACAGTTGGTTGAAAATGCTGATTTAATGAAACTCGGTTACGGCTTATATACCAAAGCAAGACTCAATAGCCTAACGGGTAAACCAATGCCGACCCATCCTGGTGGCAGTGATGCGCTTATGCGTGAAATTTTGAAAATGAAAGGCGTTGATTTTGAAATGGACAGCTTATCCATACAAAGTCTATCCGGTGAAAGTAACCAAATCCCGTCATCAGTCCATTACTTATGGGATCCCAAGCAATTCAATCGCAAACTGGTTGTGGGTAATCGAGTGCTGAACTGCCCAAGTTGACGATGAAAAAACTAAAACAACAATTCTTAGAGATCTCCGATGCCCTGGAGCTCGGAAACCCCCGCATTATTGAAAAAGATTATTGGGTCGTGGCACTTCTTGTTAATACCAATCGCGCACTTGAATTTTCAATGCGCATCAATGTGCAGTAATGCGTCCAACTTAATTCACTACGCACTGCGTAGTGTTTTGGAAATTTAAATAAATTTGGCGCATATTGCGGAAGTTTACTACATAGAAATCTTTGATAAATTAAGTGCTTAGTTGTCTTTATGACTGTTGAAGCTGCGCCTTGGCATACTCTACGCGGGTTTGTCCTTGCTGTTCATCTTCAACAATTAATCATCTTATTTGCCAATAAGTCAGCACCATGGCCACATTGACCGTTTGTCTTAACTGCTCTCTTGCGACAGTGATAACTTGGCTGATGTCATGTACTAATTGCTGTTGATCCAATTCAAAGCCCCCCAACCCGTCCAAAAAATAAAGCGCTTTATTGTTCATTTTTTTGTTCTGATCCTAAAGAGCCGACAACGGTCAAAACCTCATAGCGTCTAAGAATATTGTCTTGAAATGATTGAGGAATATGCCACCAACTGAGTACTTGAATAAGGATGGGAATATTTGATTCTTGAAGGGCCTCTTTAAATGCAAAGCAATGTTCAAGGGAAAAATCGTCTTTTTGGGCTGAGGTTAATACCAGATCTAAATCGCTTGCGTCATGGTTTGCTCCTTTAACGCGGCTTCCAAACGCCCAAACTTGCGTGTTTTTTGGCAAAGTTTTTTGCGCTAATTCAATGATCCGCACTCGGTCTTTTTCTCTTAAATCAATCATAAGGCTGGTCTTTGATGATCTGCTCTAATGCTTTTGCATCTTCAATAAAAAAAGGAAGCAGTACTAAGGTATGTTCAGCAAAATTGACGCCGTAATCATGCGCTGTATGGTTGCGATTATCTCGATAGTTAAGCCAGCGCTCAGACGCTTCAATTGACATTAAATCATGCTTGGCAGCATTACGGTAAATGTCTTTAAACGTTAAACGATCAACCGCTTTTGCAGTGTGAAAATAAGGCCTTAAACATTTTTTTAGTAGGCCGCCAGATTGCTCAAGAATGATTTCAAACTCTTTGATACAAGCTGATCGGTACATTTCATAGTCAATTTCATCTTTTTTGCTGGCAAGTAACAAAGCATGCGCTTTTTCTAAAGTTAAAATGCAGCGAAAAAAGAAAGTGGTATCCATTTTATTCATCATCTTTTCCTGTTTATACCCGTCGCCTTTGAAGCTGCGTGGGTGTTGGTTGCGCTCCTTCTACCCAATTACAGAGTAAAGGGGCTTCACTCGCTTGCTGCAAGCGCGCAACTCCTAGTGTCTTGCATATCGCTCTTTACTAAAGCTTAAAACCAAGCCCCGCAAGGCTTTTTTTGATTTCTTCTTGGCGCAATGTAAAAGCATCAAAAATAAATTCAACGAAAAGAAGGCAGAGCACGGCGTGTTTATATTGTGAGGCGGCAAGGCTCGCGCGCAATTTGTCTGCGTCATCCCAAATGTTTGGTTTTAAGCTCTTTTAGATATGCTTATTACTGCAATCTAAGGTTAAGTTTGAACCATTGCCGTTTTCATTAATAATGAGAATTGCTCAGATCATATCAATAATTCAACATAAAGATGAATCTATTCGATGTCGCGCATTGTTAATTTGTTAGCCGCTTGCTGCTCTAACCGTTCAACTAACCACATTTTAATGATGGATTGTCTTGTGACACCGACGCGATTTGCTTCTTTATCAAGAGAATCAATCACCCAAACAGGAAAGTCTACATTGACTCGTTTTTGAGATTGATTTGGACGTGTCATCGTTGATAAATCTAGATCATCAATGATGTCTTGTTCGTTTTCGTCAAACTTCTGGTCAAATTGTTTAACTTTCATAAAGTGATATCTCCGTTTTTCGTGAGCGCCTAACTGAAATAATTCGAATGATCCCTGCTCGATAAGTGATAACAGCAGACCAATGTTTTTCAGGAATGAAGCCGATGACGACGTATCGTATTTCTCCGTCAGATATTGACTTTATTTGGATAAGATCAGGATCATTCCAGAGTTTTTGTGCGTCAAAAAAATTGATCCCATGCTTATCAAAGTTAGAGGCGCTTTTATTGGTGTCGAATTCAAATGTTTGCATAGGATAAAAATTATACCTTTATTGCGCTAATGTCAATCAGGTTAAGTAATGGAATTCTGCCACCACTCGCGAAGCCCAATCACATCGTATCTCTATGCCGAGGGGATGAATGAGCGCCGTCCTGGCTCTCACCGAAGGCAGCCTGCGGCTGTTCAAATTCATCCCAGATGAATTTGTCGTTTGCTTTTTGCAAGCGCGCATCTTCAATTTTTTTGGATATAAATCAATAGACATTGTTTTTGTGTCCAAAAAGGGCAATTACACACAAAATACTGAATTGTTAAAATGGGGTGCTTATGTGACAATGTTGAAAATATACCACTGCGGGGTATACTTTGTTTTATAAAACCAAAGCATTTTCATCTCTCATCAAGAAAGAGCCAATATCTGATCTTGATTTGTTACTGGCTTGTCGAGAGATGGATAACGGTCTTTTTGATGCAGATTTAGGTGGGTATTTATACAAAAAGCGCGTGGCTGTTGGTAATAAAGGGAAAAGTGGCGGATTTCGTACGATTGTTGGAGCCGTGATTGGAGATAAATATTTTTTCTTATATGCGTTTGCAAAAAACAAAAGAGCAAATATCAACATAAAGGAAAAGGCTGCGCTGAAAGAGCTTGCTTCAATATTTGTTGAATTTGATGAAAAAACATTAGAGCAACTCGTTGCTGTCGGTGAACTTTTAAAGGTGGGTGAAAAATGAGTGATATTCTGAAGGTCGTTCATGATACCGCGAAAGGGTTACATCAATCTGAAGCGATTGATAAGATCACAATGCGTAAGTTTGATGCGTTATGTCTAACAACAATACATGAATTTACTGCCGAACAGGTCAAAAATTTAAGGTTAAAATACAAATTATCTCAACCTGTATTCGCTCAGTATTTGAATGTGAGTGATAAGTTAGTCAAAAAATGGGAGCAAGGAGAAAGTAAGCCTCGCGGCGCTGCATTAAAGATACTTTCAATTGTTGAAAAGAAAGGATTGGACGTGATTGCCTGATCTAAATATTAAATTTGATAAATAGAAAAATGGTAACTGTTAACCCGCGTGGGATTGACACCTTGTCGAGCAATTTTTTGGCATCGGATAATCAGCTCTATCAATACAATCTTGGATCACTGATTTCAAGCGTTGGTCCCTATATGGGAACCCATCAAACAGGGGTAACAAATTGACAATGGAAGTCTGAGGGATCAGAC
>CAMRBZ010000180.1 GCA_947040595.1 uncultured Enterovibrio sp.
AATTAACATGGCCACCCACGATTAATCCCGAACATTAGACATCAAAAATTGCCCTACCCCTCTAGATTTAATTTGTCTTCTTGCCCATAAGGTTCATCGTGATGGCCAGACCCCGAAATACGCAGGTTAGCCTGCAAGATACACCCTATTATCACTGTATTTCTCGATGTGTAAGAAAGGCCTATCTTTGTGGCGTCGATTTCTACACGGGTCAGTCATATGAACATCGCAGAGATTGGATTGAAGGGCGGTTGTTGATGTTAGCATCCGTTTTCTCTATTGATATTTGTGCTTATGCCGTGATGTCTAATCACTTGCATCTTGTATTAGGTGTTGATTCTAAAAAAGCAAAAGAATGGAGCGCTGAAAAAGTATTAACACGCTGGCACATGTTATTCAAAGGGACTTTACTGTCTCAGCGTTTTTTAAAAGGCGATAATCTCAATCCAAGTGAATTCGCATTTCTCATGGAAAAGGTTGAAATATACCGTGATCGTTTAATCGATATCAGCTGGTTTATGCGTGCTTTAAATGAGCCTATTGCGCGAAAAGCGAATCAAGAAGACAAGTGCACAGGTCGCTTTTGGGAGGGTCGATTTAAATCCCAAGCCCTTTTGGATGAAGCCGCTGTGCTGACCTGCATGGCTTATGTTGATTTGAATCCAGTCAGAGCAAAAATGGCTCAAACGCCAGAATCTTCAAATTTCACCAGTATCCAGCGCCGTATTCAAGCTGCTATAAAAGGTGAGCAACCTTCAGAACTTCTGCCTTTTGTGGGAAATGAAACATTAATGCCCCCCAAAGGATTGATGTTTTCTGCGAAAGATTATTTGCAACTTGTCGATGAAACAGGTCGTATTATCAGAGAAGACAAACGCGGTGCAATCAGTCCAAAATGCGAAGTGATTTTGGACAGATTAAATATTTCACAAGAAAATTGGTTAAAACTAACAACAGATTTTGGCTGTTTATTCAAAGGCCCAGTCGGAACATTGGAAGAGCTCACAAGATATTGCCAGCACCTAAAAAGAAAAAGGCGACAAGGTGCGCGTAGTTGCACAAAGTGGTTCATACATCCTTGCGGATTAAAATAACATGGCTATCCATACTTAATTGGTAAGCGCTTTTTATCTCGTGATTAAATAAAAAAGACACCCATTATTAATCGCATTTATTTTTTTACTGTTTTTAGATCGTATATGGCCCCCCTCATATGGCAAGACAAAAATGAAGGGACCCATCAAATTATAAACAGCGAGGGTAACATCTCGATTTGATAAAGAAGCTATTGAAAGCTCTAGACTAATGTTTTTATTCAATTAGTTAAGACTTTCTGAGAGTTAGAGTGGAATTTGATTAACTGTTACCCCCGTCTGATGGGTTCCTTTTTTCTCAATCTCAAAGCCCAATCACATAGTCCATCTATGCTCAGGGGCTTCACTCGTTTTCTGCAGGCGCGCATCTTCAATTACTTTGTGTATATCAACGATTAAAGGGTTGATATAAAATAACCTTTGTTTGTACGCTCTTTATTCCAGAAAATCCTTCAATTTCATTCGCCAAATGATGAATAGATTGTAAATTGGAAGCTTCAAGAAGTGCGAGGATATCATATTCCCCTCCAACAACTGAGGTTGACCTCACTTCAGGAATCTCTTTTAAAAATGCAATTACATCTGTTTTTTTTCCTTTCTCACATAAAATAATTAAATAACAAGATGCATTGTTTCCATTATTTTCGACTCTTATTTGAGCAGTGTATCCTTTAATTACACCTGTTTTTTCTAAACGATGAATTCGTTCTGCGACCGCTGTTCGAGACAAGCCGACATTACGTGATAAATTGGCAATTGATTCTCTGGCATTAGAAAGTAAACTGGATATGATTTTTCTATCAAGCTTATCTAAATTTTGTAAATTCGAAGTCATTATAAAACCCATTCAATTAATATTAAATATTTTTTGGTAAAGTGAAATTCATCAGCTCTTTGAGAGTAAATGGATTCTTCGCAGTTAAAGGCGTTATTTGTATTTTAATCTCTCTACCTGAAACTCTAATATCACTGATAAGAGTCCCATCATTAGAATGAAATAATAACGAATTCCAAAAGAGGCGAAATATGGCCCACTGTCCGTTTTCTGTCAGAACGTGTTGTTTACCTTCATCGGTCACATCTTGAATTGTAATACTTATATTTGTCTCCCCACTTTTTGGTGGCCATTCAATTTCTCTTGATTGCGTTGGTCCTTGATAATAACCAATATCTGAATCCGAAATTTTTATACTTGCTCTAATGGCACTTGAATCTAGATCAAGTATTTTCAATCTAAATGGGACATCAAATTTATTGGTCCTTTCATTGATTAATGTTCCTCGAATAATGCTATAATTTTTTAGTTGAATAAGCGCCTTAGAAGACAGAGGCATAATTTTTCCATCTAGACGTTTTGCTTTCCAAAGTACAGTGTCATAAAAAGGTGAAAGATTTTCTTTAATAAACTTATCTAAAACACCACCAGAAGAAAATAATAACTCAAAACTTTCTAATGAAATCTCTTTTTTCGAGTTTTGGTTGAAAGGATATTTATTTAAACCGATTTCCTTAAACTGGCTATATACCTCACTGTACCATTTTGTTTGGAGACCTTTGGAACCCTCATGAATAATAATTGACCATGTCTGATTAACAATATCAAGAAGCCATGTACGAACCGGCTCAGGTGATTTTTGTGCAATCTGTTTTAGTCTGATAATAGGATCGGCTTCAGTGCTGCTCATCCTCAGTTTTGCGGCAGATAATGCGGCCATTTGAGGATCTGGTGCATCCGCAATCTCTTTGATATAAGTGCGCACTTGGCTGAGTGCTGCAATTATTTCATCCCATGGAGAAGGTGAGGTGGGAGTTTCATTAATCAAAAGACGATTAAGCAATCTAAATGCCTGCTCTACACGCGTCATCAATACATATTCAGGTTTTGTAATTTCCTCAACTCCCGCTTCCAGAGCATTTAACAGTTTCTCTTTTTTCTCTTTTTTACCTTTTATTGCCGCAGCAGGAATAAGGAGATCGATCGGTACAAAAGAAGTATTGCGATAAAGTAAGTTCAGAATATTTGTTATTGGTGAGGAGGGACCTGAAATCAAATCAATACCATTTGAAAGATCCGTTATATTTTTGTATTTCTTTATTTTTAATTCACTCAATGCTTTACGCCAATCATTAATATAATCATCGGTATAACGTTTTCTTACCTCTTCTTTAAAAGCATCTTGCTCCTTTTTCGTTGGATGTATATTACTCGATAATCCAAGAACCCAGTTATCAGCAATAACCTCTTTGGACATTAAGTCAACATTCGGACGAAAGAAAGTGCTAAACCCTGTCTCTGTAAAAATTTTGTTAATACTTAATCCACTAGAATCAATTCTATCTATAAAAACGTTGTTGAAATCAAAACCGACTGCTCGCACAAGATTTAAATGTCCAAGACTGATCTCTTTAGCTAATTTTAATAAAGATTGATAAACAAAATTCACATTAGACTTCGATAAAAGCTGTCTCCGTGTCGAACGCACAATATCCAAATTAATCGCAACGGGAGAAAATGGAGTTCGAAAATAAGCTTCAATTAAAATCATTGTTTTATGAGTAAGATCATCTTGAACTTGAAGGTTATCAAGAAGTAATTTTGTTTGTTGTTTAAGAAATTGAAGATCACGCTTGCTTTCATCATTAAGCATTAAATAGCCTTTTAATAAAGAAAGTGAAACATTCAAATTGTTCTTATTTTTAATAAGTTCTTGTCGATATCCTTCCTCAATCAAGGGCATTAAATAATCATTTATATTTTTCAATAAAGCATTGTATGCTAACTTTGTTACCTCATTTAAATGACTCATATTTAAAGATAGAATTTCTTTTTCTAACTCTTCATTTCCAATAAACCAGGAATCAAAAGAAGGCTTTATTTTTTCGTTTGCATTTAACAAGCGCTCAATGAATATTTTCGAATCATCATTTATCTTTTCGTTCTTTTCTTTTGCTGAAATCAAAGTGTCCATAATAAGAAGATTGCTTATTAATATCTTGTGCATTAACAAGCCACTCGAAATAAGAATAACCACTGAAACACTTATTGCAATCAGACTCTTCCTTTGAATCTCTCTAAGGTATTTTTTATTTTCCCCTGCAAATTCGGATTCAGAAATTATTTTTACATCCACTAAAAGACGAGTAAAATATGAAATTTCAGACAAATGACATGACTTCGACGCAATGATCGGTATATTGAAATAATCACTACAGCTTTTGGCCAATAAATTATATTTCCTTCCACCCTGATGATTTGAAAAGAAAAAAACCTCTCTAATATCGAATTTATATTTACCATGATTAATCGAATTTATATATTCAATTACACTTTTAATTTCGGTATAACACAATTCAAATTGTTTTGGGAAAGTAAGAATGCTTCTTTTTTCCTCTTCACCATTAGAATGTGACGAAATATCCAAGGTGCTCATTTCCATGAAATTTACTAAATCAATATAACTGTCATTAAAATAATCAATCATGCTCCCTTTTGCATCTTTTAACTGAATACTTAAAAACTCAAGAGCGCTTCTTATGGGGCTAAATTGAATATATTCTTTGAACCCTTCTAATTTGTCTAACTTTGACATCATCAAATAGATTGGCAGTGCAGAAGATGTTTGATCTGTTATATACTCTAAACGTTTACACAAGGTTGTAATATCTAGTTCAATATGTTCTTCTGTATTAATTATAATAAATTCGAAATCAACGAAAAACAAACATCCATTAAATGGTTTTCTTGGCCTAAAATAAATTATTTCTGCAACAAATCTTTGCCATAGAAAACAATCCACACTGGATGTTTCTTGAAATATTAAACGATGTTTTGGTTTAATATATACGGCTTTATCCGATTCATACCATTCAAAAAAATCGTTTTTCACCGTATTATATTTATAGACGGAACTTATAGCATTTGAAGAGAACAAAAAATGTGTTTTACCAGCATTTTTAGTTCCAATTAAAAGATATAATGGTTTTTTCCCCATTCGTTCTAGCAATGGATGAAGAAGCTGAGTCAATGTTTCATCTTCTGTTTCTAAATGTTGTGCTGATCTCCATCGACGTTTTTTACGCCATAAGATAAGATTAAAAATGAGATATACACTAACGCATACAGAACCTATAACTATAGGAATCCATTCATTTATTTTATATTCAAATAGTAAATATGCAATTGCAACAATAGAAAGCACCAAGAATGTCATCAAACTGGAAATTAAAAATGGGTTGCGCATTAAATATATTTTTATCATATTGTTAAAGACGTTTTTTGAATTGTGAATGAATAATACGTTTTTATTGTTTAGCCAATGATTCTTTTATTTCATTGATCTTATATTGGTAAACGTTTAACTGTTTTTGTGCTTTCTCTAATTCTTCAAAACTTTCCTCTTTTTGTGCATATTCTATCCTTCCAAGTAAAGGAAATAAGGTATTCGTATAATAATAGGCCTTCTCAAGATAAATATTTTCACTGTCTTTATTTTTCATGTTTGCAAAATAAGTTCTTACACTTAAAAAATCTTTGTTTATTTTTGAATATTCATCTTTTAATGTACTCTTTATTTCATTGAGTTTCATAAGTTGCTCTTTAGCAAATGTTGAATCAGGATAAAATACATTCACTTTGCTTAAAATATCATTAATACTTTGTATCTGATTTAATTTCAAAGGATTACTTCTCAAATCATCTAAAAAACTCTGTGTTCGGTTTAAGATTATATTTCTCACATCCATTTCCAGAGTCATTCTTTCTGATGCAAGATCCCTCATCAATATATTAAAGTCATAAATTGAGGATGAGTTAATCTCATCTGTTAATTTTTTTTGTATTCTTTCTTTATATTCAATATGTAAAAAAATAAAAATCAATATAAAAACAGGCGAAAACACAATAAATAAAATACCGTAATTTTTCTTCTTCTTGTCTGTTTTTTTTATTGTTTTATTTGAAGTCTTATCTTCATCTTTCATTATTTTTTGAGTTACAATCTCTTCACTCCAAGAATAAAAAGTTCGACGAAGCCCTCCAAGAGAAGGAGCTCGATTACCATAATGTGAGCGAAGCTCTTCTTCAATTTTCACACAAAGATAACTACCAAGCTCAACAAGAGGGAGTTCTTTCGGTATTATTTTTATTCTTCGTTGTAATGGCACCATATATTCGACGTACCATTCAAATATTGAGATCCGATTCAAATCCTTATTCTTATCAGGAAAAGCACCGTCCCAATAAATCAGACATATATCTAAAATAACCGCAAGTCCGTCTATAAGGCCTTTTAAACCTCCGTTATGGGTAAGCGCAAGCGCGTAATAGCAGGCACAACGAAGATCTTTTGCATGATAAGTCAGTATTTTTCTTGAAATCATTTCAATTTCACTCCATGAAACACGTCCACTCACCCGATTCAGGTTATTAATTTGATGTTTCATTTTTTCAAAATCGTCCAATCCATTCGGATTTTTACCGCAAGGATTTTGCTGATTGATGGGTCGACGAGAGAAATCTGAATAGAACATGATGCGATCTCAAATAATTATGCAACAATATCAATTGCACGCATCCTAACATAGCATTCACACATATAGAACATACCACGCCTGTTTGTTTACAAAAACAACGAACAGCGCACAACTAAATAAAAATAAATCCTCATGGAACAACACTTCATTATTAAAATAAAGTACAAAAATAAACAAAAAATAAAGCAAAAAATAATGGACACCCATGACAAATGACAAAAAATAATGGACACCCAAGACAAATGGCATGAGTTCCTTTTCCCAATAGAATAATGGATGCAAAAACAA
>CAMRBZ010000181.1 GCA_947040595.1 uncultured Enterovibrio sp.
AGATAACTTCCCATAAAAATACGCCTATCTATGAATAAATAGAATGAAATCCAATGATTTTTGGAGTTTTAGTTTTAGATGTGACTAAGAGACAGGTGCGGAAGGATGGATTAAAGCCTTGAATTATTTCGAATGACATTCACAAATAACAGAAGTTTATGCTCCTGTATAAGTCATCTCCCCGTCATTGTGCAGCTAACCTCGATTTTTTAAAATATACCCGTCGCCTTTGAAGCTGCGTAGGGAACATCCACGCAGCTTCAAAGGCGAGGGGTATATTGTGTTTTTCGTGCCAAACCCGTGCGCTTGGTATAGAATTCGGGCTGAATTTCGTAACTTATCATTTTATATGACAATTCGCCTCGCAATTAATGGTTTTGGACGTATTGGACGCAGTGTCCTTCGGGCCTTGTATGAAAGTGATATGCGTCGTGAAATGGAGGTGGTTGTCATCAATGAGCTTGCTGAACCCGCCGCAATAGCACATCTTCTGCAATATGACTCTAGCCATGGTCGTTTTTTTAAAAAAGTCCATTATGAGCAACAGGCTCTTTTTGTGGAACAAGACAAAATCCATCTTTTACATTCCAGTCATATTGAGCCCCATCTTTGGCGGGACCATCAAATTGATCTTGTGTTAGATTGCACTGGGGTCTTTGGTCATCGCAGTGACGGGCTGGCTCATATCGATGCGGGGGCAAAAAAGGTGTTGTTTTCCCATCCGGGTGGACTCGATTTAGACAATACGATTATTTATGGTGTGAATGATAAAACATTAAAATCAACGGATTGTATTGTCTCTAATGGCTCTTGTACGACGAACTGTATTGTGCCTGTGATTAAAGTGCTCGATGAACATTTTTCCATTGAATCAGGGGCCATCACGACTATCCATTCTTCCTTGAATGATCAGCAGGTTATTGATGCCTACCATTCTGATTTGAGACGTGCACGCGCGGCAAGCCAATCGATTATTCCTGTGGACACGAAATTACATTTAGGAATTGGAAGGATCTTTCCAAAATTTGCTGACAAATTCGAAGCCATTTCGGTTAGAGTTCCCACCATTAATGTGACGGCGATGGATTTGAGTGTGACTGTGCGTAAAAATGTTAAAGTGTGCGAGGTGAATCAATCACTTATTGATTCAGCTCACTCAACACTTCGTGGCATTATTGGTTACACTGAGGCCCCACTGGTCTCTATTGATTTTAATCATGACTCACACAGTGCCATTGTTGACGGTACGCAAACGCGGGTTAGCAATCAGCACCTTATAAAAATGCTTGTTTGGTGTGATAACGAATGGGGATTTGCCAATCGAATGCTAGATACTGCATTCGCGATGGCGTCTTGTTCTGAGAAGACGGAGCGTCTTTTTGATAAAGCAGACAAGACAACAGATTGATTTTTTTGTATTTAATTTTTTAAAATGAATAAGAGAGTGATACATGTCTGTAATTAAAATGACTGATCTTGATTTAGCGGGTAAAAGAGTTTTCATTCGTGCTGATTTAAACGTGCCAGTCAAAGACGGTAAAGTCACCTCTGATGCGCGTATTTTGGCCTCCTTACCGACCATTCAATTTTGCTTAGATGCGGGAGCAAAAGTGATGGTGACGTCTCATCTTGGTCGACCAACAGAAGGTGTTGTTGAAGAGATTTTTTCTTTACAGCCTGTCGTGAATTATTTGAACGACGCATTAGAATGTAACGTCAAACTTGCAAAAGATTATCTTGATGGGCTTGATCTCAATGCAGGCGAATTGGTTGTACTTGAAAATGTTCGCTTTAACGCAGGCGAAAAGAAAAACGAAGACGCATTATCAAAAAAATATGCCGCCCTTTGCGACATCTTTGTGATGGATGCTTTTGGAACCTCACACCGAGCTCAAGCTTCAACGTATGGCGTTGGCATGTTTGCTCCTGTTGCTTGTGCGGGTCCCTTGCTTGCCAATGAGCTTGATGCTTTAGGAAAAGCGATGGATAAACCTGCGCGTCCTATGGTTGCTATTGTCGGTGGCTCAAAAGTATCAACAAAATTAACGGTGCTTTCTTCCTTGTCAAAAATTGCAGATCAATTGGTTGTGGGAGGGGGGATTGCCAATACCTTTATCGCAGCGGCAGGTCACAATGTCGGTAAATCTCTTTATGAACCTGACTTGCTTGATACGGCGAGAAAATTGATGGCAGAATGTGCGATCCCTCTTGCTACGGATGTGGCTTGTGCGAAAGCATTTGATGAAAATGCGCAAGCTCAAATCAAGCATGTTTCTGAAGTTCAAGATGATGATATGATTTTTGACTTAGGTCCAGATTCAACGCAACAACTGGCAGACATCTTGAAAGATGCGAAAACCATTTTGTGGAATGGTCCTGTGGGTGTTTTTGAGTTTAGAAATTTTGAAGCGGGTACCAAGGGCATCGCCGATGCAATTGCACGCTCTGAAGGTTTCTCTGTTGCAGGCGGTGGTGACACTTTAGCGGCCATTGATAAATTCAATATTAAAGCAGATGTTTCTTACATTTCAACAGGCGGCGGCGCTTTTCTTGAATTTGTTGAAGGAAAAGTGTTGCCTGCCGTTGAAATGCTAGAGCGTCGCGCAAAAGCATAATTTAAAAAAAGAGGGGATCCCCCCTCTTTAATTGCACTGTTTTTTTATCGGACAGTGCAGGAGTAAGTGACGCGATTAATACGATTGCTTCGTATACCCAAGGCACTTGAAAATGCGCGCCTGCAGCAAGCGAGTGAAGCCCGAGCATAGTTGGACTCTGTGATTGGCTTAAACGAGCCTAGCCAAGACCCACGCAGTTTCAAAGGCGACGGATATAAACGATGTATTTGTTTAAATAATATACCCAAGACAACTTGAAGTTGCGCGCCTTCGGCAAGCGAGTGTAAGCGCCTGAACAGAGATGAACTGTGTGATTGGGCTGCATGAGCGTAGCCAATACCCTGGCAGCTTCAAAGGTGAGGGGTATAGCGTAGTTAAAGACAGACCCTGTTTGAGTAAAATGTACTCAGCTGACCGAAATAGATAGGATGATTGCTATGTCTAAAGTATTTGATTTTGTAAAGCCTGGTGTGATTTGTGGTGATGACGTTCAAAAAGTATTTGAAATTGCGAAAGAACATCATTTTGCTTTGCCTGCTGTAAATGTAATAAACACGGATTCTATTAACTCTGTTTTAGAAGCTGCAGCCAAGGTGAAATCGCCTGTTGTTGTTCAATTCTCAAATGGCGGAGCCGGATTTTTTGTTGGTAAAGGTCTGAAACTTGAAGGTCAGGAAGCACAAATCAAAGGTGCGGTCGCTGGGGCAAAATATGTTCACGCAATTGCTGAAACCTATGGTATCCCTGTTATTTTGCATACAGATCATGCGGCGAAAAAATTGTTGCCTTGGATTGATGGTTTGTTGGATGCGGGTGAAGAATTTTTTGCTCAAACAGGTAAGCCTCTTTTCTCTTCACACATGATTGATTTGTCCGAAGAATCATTAGAAGAAAACATTGAGCTTTGTGCTAAGTACCTTGAGCGTATGGCGAAAATGGGAATGACGCTTGAGTTTGAATTAGGTTGTACTGGCGGTGAAGAAGACGGCGTTGATAATTCAGATATGGATCAATCTGCACTGTACACTTCTCCTGAAGATGTCGCGTATGCGTATGAAAAATTGATTGCTATCAGCCCTCGTTTCACTATCGCAGCCTCTTTTGGTAATGTACACGGTGTTTACAAATCTGGTAACGTGGTTCTAACACCCACGATTTTACGTGACTCTCAAGCACATTGTGCTGAAAAATTCGGTATTCCTGCCAATGCGTTGAATTTCGTATTTCACGGCGGTTCAGGTTCATCTGAAGAAGAAATCCGTGAATCAATCCGTTATGGCGTGATTAAAATGAACATCGATACGGACACTCAGTGGGCTACGTGGGATGGGATCCGTCAATACGAAGCGAAAAACCATGATTACCTTCAATCGCAAATTGGTAACCCTTCAGCTGACGATGCACCAAACAAAAAATATTATGATCCACGCGCATGGTTGCGCTCAGCGCAAGATTCTATGGTTGCGCGTCTTGAAAAAGCATTTTCTGATTTGAATGCAACGAACGTTCTTTAATTCTTTTTTGTTTTAAAAAAAACCGCATTTTTTGCGGTTTTTTTATGTCTTGAGCTCCAAGATGGGTTTGTTGAATGCTTCTCCTCTTGATCTGTCTTCTTTGACGATGCGCGTAGCCAACAGCCACGCAGATTCAAAAGCGACGGGTATAGCCTTTTTTTTGTCTCTCTCTTTGTATCTTCAAATCGTGTGGGTATATAAGAGGGGGGTTTGGATGTTATGTGTATTTTTACTTTCAAAAACGTTAAAGGCTGGAGTGGGTATTTCTTTTAATAAAACAAAGAAGAAACAAGCAATAATAAAATGCAACACTTTGTCTTTTTATGTATTTCATTAAGCGGTATGATGCTCTGATACCTTGATTCAAGAACAGAGGCAAAATAATGAAAAAATCGATTTGTTTTCATGTTTTAATGGGATCTCTTCTCACCGCTCCTTTCATTTCTTTTTCTACGCTGGCCCATCTTGAACCTGAATTTATTGCTTATTACAATGAGCAAAATGGATTAAAAGGCAATGATCTAAAAAAAGCATTGGGTAAAATTGCAGCGAAAAATCATACCCCCTTGACTTACAGTCAAGTTTGGGATGCCTTAAAATACACCAATGAAGATCCTCATAATAAAAAAAATGTGATCCTTCTTTATTCGGGTCGCTCTCAATCAAAAGAATTAAACTCCTCACTCAGTAAAAGTCAAAGTGCATGGAATCGTGAACATGTCTGGCCTATTTCATTGGGCTTCAAAAAAAGCCATCAATGGGGATATACCGATCTTCATCATTTGCAACCTGCGGATGCAAAAATTAACGCTATCCGTGGAAATAAAGACTTTGATTTTGGCGGCTCACCCGTTTCTAAGTCTCCAATTAACAAAACGGATGGAGACAGTTTTGATCCGCGTGATGCAGTCAAAGGGGATATAGCACGCTCTCTTTTTTATATGGCGGTTCGCTATGAAGGCACTGATGCATCAATGCCAGATCTTATTTTGGTTAATGACACGACGAGCAAGAGTGGGGATTCGAAATTAGGTAAGCTCTGTACTTTACTTGATTGGAACAAAGTGGATCCTGTGGATGAATGGGAAAAAACGCGTCATAAAAAAGTGGTAGAGAGACAAGGAAATAGAAATCCATTTATTGATAATCCGAATTGGGCTGAAGATATTTATGGAAGTCGTTGTATAAAATAACCTCTTTTTCATTTGTTTTGATGATGCAGGGAGACCCTGCATCATCCTTTTTTTGCTTCCTTTCTTTTTGCCATTTCTTATGGTGCCACACTTTTAAACGCCTGCTTTTTGAAGATAGAGCGGTGTTGGCTGCGTTTTCAAAGCCTGATCAAAGAGTGCATTCTTGCCTGTGTTTTTTCGTTCTGTTTGCCTCGCTGCATCTTCAATTCTTTTGGGTATAAGGTCTTTTTTAGGCTTTAAAAGGGGATTTTCAACACAATAAAATAGATTTGTTTTTATTATGTATTCACTTTTTTTAAATGAATGTTTAAATGGAAATACAGGCTTGAAAATAAGCCTCTTCTTTGTGCTATGTCACTGTTTTTTTTATGAAAATCGGCTTTGATCTATTGTTAATTTTCTGGATTTCCGTTATAACACCTCCGAATTTAAAAGGCTTCTTCTTGTCTTTGTTTTAAATGTTTAATTACATTTTATTTACTTTTTGTTTTGAGTGAAAAAGAGCGCCTTTTGAATTGCATTTTATCTGTTTAATTTGTTATCGGTTTGCTCCTTGAATGAGGGGCTTTTTTGGGTGTAAGAGAAAAAGAAAATGGCTGAAAATAATATAATTTCAGGGGTTGATATCAATCCTAATATGGCAATGACTTGGTTTCTTTCAAATCAACATTTGATACTCCAAATGCTGTTCAATATTGGCAGTGCTGTTTTGGTTTTGTTGATAGGAAATTGGATAGTAAAAAAAATAGCCTTGTATATCGGGATTTTGCTGAAAAAGCGTAAATTCGATCAAACGGTTGTTGAATTTATTGAAAGCATGCTTCGTTATGTGATGTTAACGATGGTGATTATTGCCGCTTTGGGGCGCTTAGGGGTTGAAACTACATCCGTGGTTGCGATCATCGGTGCGGCAGGTTTAGCGATAGGTCTTGCATTACAAGGTTCACTTTCAAATTTGGCTGCGGGTGTTTTAATTGTTACTTTTCGTCCTTTTAAATCAGGCGACTTTGTTGAGGTAGGCGGGGTTTCGGGCGCGGTAGCCAGCATTCAGTTTTTTTCAACCGTTTTAACAACGCCAGACAATAAAATGGTGGTTGTGCCCAATGGTACCGTGATCTCTACACCCATCACAAATTATTCCCATCATGACACGCGAAGAGTTGATTATGTCGTGGGTGTTTCTTATTCGTCAGATTTACAGAAGACAAAACAAGCTTTAATGCGTGCGGTCTGTGCCGATCCTCGCGTATTGAAAGATCCAGAGCCTGTTGTTGGGGTACAGGCATTGGCTGATTCTTCTGTGAATTTTGTGGTTCGCCCCTGGGTAAAAACAGATGACTATTGGGGTGTTTACTTTGAATTACTTCAAGCCATTAAAGAAGAGCTTGATAAAGAAGGCATTGTTATTCCATATCCACAAATGGACGTTCATCATCATAAGGTATTTGATGAGAATTTTGAAATAGGCATGAAAAATATCGCATAAAAAGAGCACAATAAAATTTAAATTCAATGCTTTAAATCAAATTTAAATCA
>CAMRBZ010000182.1 GCA_947040595.1 uncultured Enterovibrio sp.
GCGGGTACGTCTGCTGGGGGGGGGGGGGGGGGGGGGGGGGGGGGGCCGTACCTTGACCCCTTCAAATTTTCCCCTTGACAGCCGGGCCTTGGGTTAATGCAAAAAAAAAAGAAAGGAAAACCTTTAGCCAAAATGCCCCCCCTTGTTTACTTTAAAGGATTCCCCCCCCCCCCTCGAAGATTCAAAGGTTACGGAAAAAAACGAAGCCGAACTTCATTTGAATAATAAAACCCTTACTTCAAATATATATTTCGAATAAATTAATTCATTAATTGTTATAACTTGTTTTGGGTGTTTACAAAGCTTTCCTCTCTTGGATTTAAAGCAACACCAAAACGTACCTCTTTTTTACAATGATTGCAACATAAAACCAACAGAGATCGAATTCTCTCATTTCATTTTACGTGATAATAAAAAACGGAAGACGCAATCTAGGCATCTTCCTGAGCTTCAATCTATTCTCTTTGTAAGTGAAATATGGATATCAAAGAAAGGAAAAAATCAAGTATATAGTCGTCATTTCGCACCTAACCTTGATTTTTTAAAATCTGACGTGGGAATAAAAACTGAAATGCAAATTTTTGACGTAGCGTCACGCGCAGATATGGATTTATGAACAAACCTTCATCGGGATACTTATAGATCAATATTATTTTGTAATACTAAAAGCAAAAAGTATACTAAAATTTAATCCATTTAAACTCACTTAAATGCTTTAATAAACAAAGCATACAATGAACATATAAGTCAGATTTAAATAAAAACAATAAATTCATTTAATGAATAATATCCTCTAGCCCCCAATTTAACCATTCTAATTTTTAATCATTAGATGTCTTGTTATTAGCTATTGAAATGGACCATGACTTAAATCTGCATTTTCGCATGAATATCAATCCCAAATTCAACGGCATTAATAGACAGGCCACTAAAAATATCATGCATCAATTTGCTCTTTAAAAACGACCTCTTTTCGTTTCCAAAAAACATAAGCAAGGACCGTATTTGTTTTATGGAAGAGCGCGTACCATAAGCTGCGTTGGTTTGATTTTTTCCCACAAAGGACCAGGGTTCATCTCTCTGTGCTTCATTGCAAAGCTGTTCTAGTCTGATTTTTACTTCTGTTTCAGCATGATAAGGGAAAAAAATGAGCATTGACCTGAAACCGATTATTTTCTTTTTTGTGTGCTTAAAATCCTTGTTTTCGATGTATTTAAGTCGCGAAGTCTCAGATCCCACGATACCCAAAGTAATTGAAGATACGCGCTTGCGCCAAGCAAGTGAAGCCTCTGAGCATAAATGGATTCTGTGATTGGGCGCTGCGAGCGTAGCCAACACCCACACAGCGTCAAAGGGGACGGGTATAACCTTGTTTTCTCTTAGCAGTCAAACCCGATTTTAAGATGTCTGTATTAACACATTCTGCGCAATGTATTTTTTGATACATTGTCATATCGGCATGATACTGGAAAAACAGCAAATCACATATATGGACCACAGCCTTTCATTTGTAAAAAAGCCCAGACAATGTCTGGGCTTTTTTATTTTAAAATACAAATAGATAACTTCATCAATATGGCGTTATGAACCTGTTTTTCTGAACTGTTGAACCAAGCGTTTTTGATCTTTCAGGGCTTCATAGAGTTTTTCTGCCTCTAAAACCGATTGATTAGAAATATCAATTGTTTTTAAAGAGAGTTCAGAAATCGATTGAATATTTCCATTCATTTCATTTGAAACCGTCGCTTGCTCATTCACCGCAGTTGCAACTTGATGATTCCTATCATTAATATCACTAACTAATTTTTGAGACCGTCGTAAAACATCCCCCGCCTGCTCTGCACTGCTCACACATTCTTCAGACAGACTTGTGCCTCGTGCCATCGCATCCACGGCTTGCTGCGTCCCATTTTGAATTTGAGAAATAACATCTTGAATTTCTGAAGTCGATTCTTGAGTACGTTGTGCCAAAGCACGAACCTCATCCGCTACAACAGCAAAACCACGTCCTTGCTCTCCCGCTCGCGCCGCTTCAATGGCTGCATTGAGCGCCAATAAATTGGTTTGTTCTGCAATCCCTTGTATCACATCTGAAACTGCACCAATTCGTTTCCCATGTTCTTCCAACTTAGAAATAACACTGGAGGCCTCGCTCAATTGTTTTGCGAGATGTTGAATTGCATCCACCGTTTTTCCAACGGTTTCCATTCCTGCAGAAGTGGCATCTTGTGCTTCAGCAGCCGCTTCAGAAGCACTTTTCGTGTTGTTTGACATGTCATTGACCGTGGCAGACATTTGATTGATGGCCGCTGCAATTTGATCTGTTTCTGTGTTTTGTTTATCAAGATTGACACTTGTTTTCTGACCATTTTCTTTTGAGACACTGGCCGCGTGAAGAACCTGCTCACTCCCGTCCACAATACGCCCAACAACCGCATTCAGCTCTGAAGCTTGCATTTTAAGAGCTAATTCTATTTCTGAAATATCATCATTCGACCCGTTATAGATGTATTCCATCAAGGGATTGTCGTACGCTTTTTTCGCTAATACGCTCAATTTTTCTAAGCGACGAGTCAGGTTAAAAATGACAAGAAACGAGAATATAAATTGAAAAGCAATCACGGCTGCAAATTCGGCTCCAAATCCGACATAAAAGCCAATCGCACCCGAAACAAGTGCACCCAATAAAAACCAAAGGCTGGCACGCTGCCACAAGCGCATTTTGGGCATTTTGAGAGCAAGTGGGGTTTTTCCCTCTAACAAAAGAGGATAAACTTTTTCTGCTCGTTCAACGGCTTTTCGATCCGGAACCATACGTACGGACTGATACTCAACCGTTTGCCCATTATTTTGAATGGGGGATGCAAAAGCGTTTACCCAGTAATGATCCCCGTTACTGGTTCTATTTTTAACCAAGCCCATCCAAGATCTACCACTTTTTATGTATTCCCATAAATTTTGAAACGCATCAGGAGGCATGCCTGGGTGGCGAACTAAATTATGAGGTTGTCCGATGAGTTCTTCTTTCGAATACCCTGCAACCTCACAAAATTCATCACTGACGTATTTGATAATACCCCGGGTATCTGTTGTGGAGAGTAAATTGTATTCCTTCGGAAAACGAATCTCTCTATCTGTGACTGGACTGTTAACTCTCATTTGTGAGACCACCTTCTATGATTGAGACAAATTTCTTATGATTAAGAGTAGTCTTCAATTTTTTAAAAATAAAAGAATCTAATAATGAATAATGAATAACTTATTTCAGATACAAAGCAGGATCACATTTTGATGGATATTGAAGGGGGTTTAAAGAGGGCAAATAGAAAAAAAGTCATTTTTTGCCTTACCAAAAATTGCGGAAAAATGATTAAATTCAAACTATTGAAAAAAATATATGTTACTCGATGAGAAAGTGAGCCCTTTTACATGATAAAAAAAACCTGCTTTTTCATCATGCTATCTTGATGCTTTTCTGTATCGCATAAAGGTATTTAATTGTGGATGAGATTTTTTAGGGTGTCGGATTTAAAATATTTTTGCGTCTTGCTCGTTCTCGCTAGATCTCAACAATAACAGACACAGGACGGGCTTTTAAAAATTCAACGGGATCCAGATAATTGAATGTTTTTCTGAGTCTCATATTTACCCGAAATTCCAGCTATTTTCATTCCTTTTGGAAAGAATCGTCTGAGTAGGGCATCATGTTTTTATTCAAGCATCAAAGCCATGAATGATATGATTTTGCAAAGAATGTATCACGTTTTAAATGCTTTTTTATATCTTCATCTCCAGCGAATTCCCCTGCATAATCAAAAGTGATACTGTGACATATCGATTGAAAGGGCATCATCATTTCCTTTATAGCGCAGCTCACTTCTTGTTTGGATTTTGTTTTTGTTCTGCGCACAATCAATAGCTTCGTTACACGTTCGACGAGCGTAACAAAATATCCATCTTGCCCCTAGACTCTCTCTGTCTCTGCTTCCCAAGACCCACCTGTGTTTTTTCATCTACAAAAGCAGGACGCTCTTCAATATCGACACGATGAGGGATGAAGGATGTGCTTAACCCCTGCGCTGCTTGATTCTTGGGTTCTATACGCCTTTTCTTGCTAACAGGTGTCGAGATTGTTTTGTTTTAATGAGGCGATAAATTGTATTTGGGCAAACAGCACAAGGACTATTTTCTGATTTCATTCTCCCTGACATCGGCTCCCGAGAAAAGGATAATTGGAGCCATTCAAAAAATTTCGCCTGCATTTTATCATTGCATTTAAATGCTTTATTCGCGTTTTTTCTTAAGCTCTGGGCTTTTTCATTCGCCTTTTTGGTAGCAACAGGGAATGCAACGGCTTAATTCAAATGAAATCGTTTTCCACAGTGAACACCTTCGCTCATTGTTTGAGATCTTGACGTTTATAAGCAGCTGACTCTCATTTTTATCGTTAGGTGTGTCGGTTATTGCTGCAATCTATCCCCCTCGCCTTTGAAGCTGCGTGGGTGTTGGCTGCGCTCGTTCAGCCCAATCACATAGTCACTCTATGCTCAGGGGCTTCAGTCGCTTGCCGCCTACACGCATTTTCAATTCCTTTGGGTATAAACATGAATTTTCAGTGCGTAACTGCATCATTTATAGGGTCGTCAATCACCTCGCTTTGTCGTCTTGTGCCTACTCAAATAGAACCTACAGCCAAAGATGTATTTGTGCATTCGCTCGACCTTTTTAAATCGGGGAGGCGAGCAGCTTCTTTCAGAGCGTTCCTCGCGAAAAAGCCCTTGCCATTTGCTCATCGTTAACATTTAACAAGAACACCTTGATGAATAAATGGTGATTTTCCAACAGAGGACTCTCAGCTCATTCGTTCATGCCCATGCAGGGCGTACACAAAGCCTTAAAGTCGGATTCTTCACAATTAACTCGATTCCGCTTTGCTTCACATTTTAGCCAACAACCACTCACCGCTTAAAGCGGTGTTAGGCAGAATCACCCGCCATAGGATCTAATTATTCATGGACAAATTATTATTCATTAGTATTGAAGATGAGAAGCCAGATTTGATACTGTCATTTGCCTTTCATGATGAAATATCTGGGGTTAAGAGCCTTATCCTTCAAAGAGCACCATCGCTTGAATTCGCACTTCCAGATGACGAGCGGGGAGTTAAGGTTTCTATGGAGGGTGATTATGAATATGAAAAAAATTTACTTCAAAAAGTTAATATCACAAATGGTACAATTCACTTGTTAGCGCAACATGGAGAGCACGAAGTCGATATATCGACTCTCAGTGAAAATGACATTAGTGCTATGGTAGAGATCATTAACAAACAGAATTTTGATTCAAACTTTATCGTAAATATTGCCTAATCGGGTAGCCAGAGGTATCTAGCCTTCAGCCCCCACCCTGCATGCGGCGGTGCACAGACCCTTTACAAAAGATGTTTTAAAAAAGTGGGCCGATTAGCTCCCTCTTTCCCCCATGCCTGAAGTCCGATCGATAGCATTTTGAATTTCACAGACTCCTCATTGACCTCGAAGTTCAGGCCTTCACCCTGTCCCACCCATTACGAGAAAGAAGGAAATTTGACGCTTTTATATAATAAAGCATGCCGTCTGCTGAAATCTCCTATGTGATTGGTCTGAGCGAGAGCAGCCAACACCCACGCAGTTTCAAAGGCGACAGGTATACATCATTTATAGGGTCTTAAATCACTTGGCTTCGTCGTCTTGTTCCAACTCGGATCGAATCGACACCTATAGATGTGTGTGTTTATCATCTCGCCTTATTTTAAATCGGAGGGCGAGCGGCTTCTTTCAGAGCCTTCCTCGTGAAAAAGCCCTTGCCATTTCCTCATCGTTAACATTTAATAACAATAAGTTGATGAATAAATGCTAATTTTCCTACAGAGGACTCTCAGCTCATTCGTTTATGCCCATACAGGGCGTACACAAATACATCAACACGATTTGCTACATTCGGCATTTTCGCTTTCTTTTTGTTTTCCGAATTAAGTGGCAAATTTAGGCTTAATCTGCATGGTAGCAAATATGTTACGCAGGCATTATGACCCATAGACAAATTATTCAAATTAAACCATGGAGATACAAGGTGTCAAAACTCACAATTCTTGCCAACATCAAGGCCAACCCCGATAAGATCGCTCTAGTTAAAGCTGAATTAGAAAAACTACTTCCTATTACGCGCGCAGAAAAAGGTTGCCTTCAATATGACCTCCATCAGGACAATGAAAACCCTGAACACTTTTTGTTTTATGAAAACTGGGCGTCTCGAGAGCTCTGGCAGACCCACATGAATGCCCCCCACTTAGCTGCATACATGGAAGCCACCGAAGGCGCAGTAGCGGAATTTACTCTTAATGAAATGAATCAGATAGGCTAATCTCTGTTGCCTTATCATCGGGTAGCCAGAGGTGTCTAACCTCCAGCGGCCACACCAACCTGCATAGGAGTGAATCAAGCTGTTTTGGAATGATATTTTTTCTAGGCTGCCTTACAAATCACACTCCATTAACCCACACCGGAAGATCACACTACGTGAAAAATTTGCCTTTCAATTTCAATTTCCGATATTAAAAATAGGGAACCCATCAAACAGGGGTAACAAATTGACAATGGAAGTCTGAGGGATCAGACTGCGTTTTTTGAGTGATTGTTCTCGAAAACAATGACGATACCAACAAGACCCTTTATATGCTGTATCAAACGAAACTCTCCCCCTCAGACAAATTCGATCTTCTACTAAAAAGCCTCACTTGCCAAGTCCATGGGGCAATAACTTCACGGCAAGATCATTATAAATGATTGAACTTTTTTGGATTTTAGAAGATCTGATC
>CAMRBZ010000183.1 GCA_947040595.1 uncultured Enterovibrio sp.
CAATGATTTTTTTAGTTTTACTTCTTATCGGGCATAAAAAAACCCAGCAGACGCTAGGTTTCTGTCGAAAACAGAATCAATTACTTGATTTTGCCTTCTTTGTACATAACGTGTTGACGGATAGTCGGATCGAATTTTTTGATCTCGAACTTTCCTGGCATGTTACGCTTGTTTTTGTCTGTGGTATAGAAATGTCCAGTCCCCGCTGAGGAGATGAGACGGATCTTTTCACGACTGCCTTTTTTAGCCATTACTTAAGTCCCCTTAAAACTTCTCACCGCGTGCACGCATTTCTGCTAGTACAATATCGATGCCTTTTTTATCAATAATACGCATACCTTTAGGGGTAAGACGTAATTTAACGAAGCGGTTTTCGCTTTCTACCCAAAAACGATGCGTTTGCAGGTTTGGCAGAAAACGACGCTTCGTGGCGTTATTCGCGTGTGAGCGGTTGTTACCCACTATAGGACGCTTGCCAGTTACTTGGCATTTACGTGACATGAAAGTCTCTCCAAAATCGTTTCAGCTCATGCGTCAACCTTGCTAACCAATCCTTCAAAATCAAGATCTGGTTTAAAGCCAAGGTCAATCAAAGGCCAGCATTATACAAAGTCAATGAAGATTGCTCAAGTCCCGAGCAGTTTCTTTTGCTGATTTTTATCTATTAACAAGACCGAAAATATCTAAAGACAAAAAAAATCACCTAAATGCACGAGGATTATCGGATTAACAATAAAAATAAAACACTAAAAAAATGAAATATATTCTGCAAAAAACAAAAAACATGAAGCCTTTCTCAATTTATCCATCGAAGGCGCCCCTTCAGACAGATAAACAAAAATCAAGCATCCCAAAAAAAGATGAAACGAAAAAATAAAATAATTTAAGTAAGATCAAATAAATAATATTGCCTATTTCTCCCTCTAAAGAGAGAAAGACAAGACAATGAGATCCCATGTTTTTTGTGTTATCTTTGCTTTTATCCTCCCATTTGGTGAACGCAGTTATGCTCGGAAAAAACACAGGCTCTTTGTCAGGAAAACGTATTATTCTCGGCATCAGCGCAGGCATAGCGGCCTATAAATGCGCTGAGTTGACGCGTCGATTGATTGAGCAAGGGGCAAAGGTACGCGTGGTCATGACCGATTCTGCGAAAGAATTTATTTCCCCTTTAACCATGCAGGCCTTGTCAGGGCACCCTGTTTCTGAGCATCTTTTCGACCCCGCTGCAGAAGCTTCAATGGGGCACATTGAACTTGCAAAATGGGCTGATTTGGTCTTAATCGCCCCAGCCACCGCGGACATCTTAGCCCGCATTACGGCCGGAATGGGAAACGACCTCCTCACCACCTTATGTCTTGCAACACAAGCCCCCATCGCCGTGGCTCCCGCCATGAACCAACAAATGTACCAGGCTGTTGCGACACAAGAAAACCTGGCTACATTGACGCGTCGAGATTATCTCATTTGGGGGCCGGCGCACGGCGAGCAAGCTTGCGGAGACATTGGCCCGGGGAGAATGCTTGAAGCGTCCGCATTACTTTCTTGTGTTGAGACGCATTTTTCAGAAAAAGATTTAACAGCGTTTTCTTTTCTCCTGACCGCAGGCCCAACACAAGAAGCGATTGATCCTGTAAGGTATTTAACAAACAAAAGCTCAGGCAGAATGGGCTACGCCATCGCGCAAGCCGCAGCGCAACGTGGAGCAAAAGTCACCTTGATAAGCGGCCCTGTGGCATTAGAGACGCCTGCAAACGTCTTTCGAATTGATGTTGAAAGCGCCGAAGAAATGCACGCAGCCGTCCAAGCGCATGCCAAAGACCATGGAGTTTTTATCGCGTGCGCGGCCGTAGCCGATTTTAAAGCCGCAGACATTGCCACACAAAAAGTAAAGAAAAAAGACACTCTTAATGAAATAACCCTCACCTTGATAAAAAACCCGGATATTGTCGCCTCTGTCGCCAGCATGACAAAAAATCGTCCTTTTACTGTGGGTTTTGCCGCTGAAACACAGCACCTTGAAGCCCATGCACAAAAAAAGCGTATACAAAAAAATCTCGACTTAATTTGTGCAAACGATGTTTCAAGGAATGATCAAGGCTTCAATAGCCATCAAAATGCACTTCATCTTTACTGGGATACGGGAAATAAACCCTTGCCTTTAAATGATAAAACCGAACTTGCAAAACAATTAATAAACGAAATCATTACCTTGTATAAAAAGGCTAAATAGAAATTGACCATGAAAAGCATCGACCTAAAAATTCTCGACCCCCGCGTCGGTACCGTATTTCCCCTTCCCGCTTACGCAACGCAAGGCTCTGCTGGGCTTGATCTACGCGCCTGTCTCGATGACGCTCTCACAATAGAGCCAGGGCAGACTCATCTTATCCCAACCGGCCTTGCGATTCATATCGCTGACCCGTCCCTCGCAGCCACTCTTTTGCCACGCTCAGGACTTGGCCATAAACACGGTATCGTGTTGGGGAACTTGGTAGGGCTTATCGATTCTGATTATCAAGGAGAGATCATGATTTCTTGCTGGAATCGTGGAGAAAGCGCCTTTGTGATTGAACCTGGCGAACGAATTGCCCAGCTGGTTTTTGTGCCTGTTGTTCAAGCTCAATTTAATCTGGTTTCGGCGTTTAATACATCAAAACGCGGTGAGGGCGGTTTTGGGCATTCAGGCACAAAATAACAATCTACTCACCCAAAAAAACAAAAACGCTATGGATTTCATAGCGTTTTTTGATCTGTTTACAATAAATGGCACTTATATATCCATTATTGATTCTGAGAGTGCTTAGATCTTTGCATCGTTGAGTCTCACCGTTAAGATACCCCCTATTCAGCCTCAACTTGGACTATTACCAATAAAAATGAAACTCATTTCATTTCATTGGTATACAAACCCAAAGCCAACAAAGGAAGAAATCAGTAATGGCTGGGCAAAAAAAACACAACCGCCGTGAGGAAATTCTACAAGCATTGGCTCAAATGTTAGAATCAAGCCAAGGCAGCCAACGTATCACCACGGCAAAATTAGCCGCGCAAGTGGGTGTATCCGAAGCCGCTCTTTATCGTCATTTTCCTAGCAAAACGCGCATGTTTGAAGGTTTAATCATCTTTATCGAAGATGCCCTTCTTTCGCGCATTAACCGTATTTTAAATGAAGAAAAAGACACCCTCACCCGCCTTCGGCTTATTCTTCAGCTTATCTTGGTCTTTGGAGAAAGAAATCCCGGCCTCAGCCGCATCATCACAGGGCACGCTCTGATGTTTGAACAAGATAAACTGCAAATTCGAATCAACCAATTATTCGAAAAAATCGAAACTCAATTGCGCCAAGTGTTACGTGAGCGTCGCCTTCGTGAAGGAAAAAGCTTTCCAATTGATGAAAGTATTTTAGCCGCGCAACTACTGAGCCAAGTAGAAGGAAATTTAAACCGTTTCGTGCGCTCTCATTTCAAATACCCCCCCACGGCAGATTTTGAGCAATATTGGTTACTCTTAAGCTCGCAATTAAAGGTATAAAAAAGAGGCATTTAAAAGGCAACGGGTCTATTCCTTTTTGATATACCCGTCGTCTTTGAAGCTGCAGGCTTGTTAAGTATCCCCCTCAAAGCCCAATCACAGAGTTCATCTTTGAATATCTTGGGTATATAAAAGTGCGCGGCATGAGCAAAATACCTTAAACCCCAAATTCTTCTCTGTAGGTTTTGAGGGCTTCAAAATGGCTTTGATGAATGTTGCTTTTTTCAAAGTAAACCAGTAAATCTGCAAGATTAATAATTGAAATCACTTTACAAGAAAAATCTCGCTCCACTTCGCCAATGGCAGAAAGTGCGCCGTTTCCGCGCTCTTGCCTGTCAATGGCCACCAAAACCCCTGCCAAAAAAGCCCCATTGCTTTGAATGATTTTCATCGATTCACGAATAGCCGTGCCTGCGGTTATCACATCATCCACCAACATCACGCGTCCTTTTAAAGGACTGCCGATTAAGCTTCCTCCTTCTCCGTGGGTTTTAGCTTCTTTGCGGTTAAAACAATAAGGAATATCTTTATCATGCTGTTCAGCCAAGGCCACTGCCGTACTGCTTACAATAGGAATGCCTTTATAAGCTGGGCCAAACAAAAGATCATATTCAATGCCTTCGTCTTGCAGCGCTTGGGCATAAAAACGCCCTAAACGTGCCAAATCACGCCCTGTATTGAAAAGGCCCGCATTAAAGAAGTAAGGGCTTTTACGACCGGACTTCAACGTAAATTCACCAAATTTTAAAACTTCTTTTTCTAATGCAAACTCAATAAATTGGCGCTGATAGGCTTTCATTTTCTTTCCTGCCATGTGTCTATTTTTTAAAAGTAATTGATATTCACGGGGCCAAATCTCACAAAACAGCGATAGGCCTGTATTTTTTAGCAAAGGCGCAATCAAGCGCCTATTTATTGTTTATCTATTCGTTCATGAGCGGAGCAATCTAAGAGATGATCAATCTATAAGCGCCTCTTTTTGGATTGCAACAATGTCGACAATCCCTTTCGTTGCCAAAGACAACATGGCGTTTAATTCTTCCGCCGTAAAGGGTTCACCTTCTGCGGTCCCTTGCACTTCAATCATGCGTCCATCTTCAAGCATCACGACATTCATGTCGGTTTCAGCGGCTGCGTCTTCAAGATATTCAAGGTCACAAATCGGCGTGCCTTTATAAATCCCCACAGACACAGCGGCCACATGCCCTTTCATCGGATTTTTAGCCAGTTTTCCTTTAGAAACCAGTCCATTCAGCGCATCCGCCAAGGCCACACTCGCCCCTGTTATAGAGGCAGTGCGCGTTCCGCCATCCGCTTGAATCACATCACAATCCACTGTTATCGTGAATTCCCCAAGCTTGGTAAGATCGACGGCAGCGCGCAAACTACGCGCAATAAGGCGTTGAATTTCCATCGTGCGCCCCCCTTGCTTTCCATTTGCCGCTTCTCGACGGTTTCTTGTGTGAGTCGCTCGTGGCAACATACCATATTCAGCCGTGATCCAACCTTGACCTTTTCCTTTCAAAAATCGAGGAACCCCTTCTTCCACGCTCGCAGTACAAATGACTTTTGTGTCTCCAAATTCCACAAGCACAGAGCCTTCGGCATGCAGTGTAAATTGACGCGTAAGGGTGACAGGACGAATTTGAGCAAGATCTCTTCCGCTTGGGCGCATGGGGTTTACCTTATTTAATGATTTGAGGTGATATAAAAGCGTCGATTTTGACGCGGCATAAATGCTGGCTGCACTCGCGAAGCACAATCAAATCGTCTTTCTCTGTTCAGGCGCTTCGCTCACTTGCCGCAAGTGCGCATATTCAAATATCTTGGGTCTAGAAGTAACGGGCTGATTATAATGATTTCACGTTTATCAAGCGACGAGATTTTTTACAAAGCCTCACAAATGCAATTCTGCACAGAAACGCACAAGCAGGTATAATCGGAAAGAATTTAACAACCTTGAGTACCACTTTTATGATCTACAGCATGACCGCCTACGCTCGCCATGAAATAAAAGGAGTGTGGGGAACCGCAATTTGGGAAATCCGCTCTGTAAATCAACGCTATCTCGAAACTTATATCCGCATTCCAGAGCAATTTCGTGGACTCGAGCCCATTATTCGCGAGCGTTTTCGTCAACGTTTAGCCCGTGGCAAGGTGGAGTGCAACTTACGTTTTGAAGCAAGCGCTTCAACAGACAAAGAACTTAAAATCAACGAATCCCTCGCAAAGCAATTGATCCAAGCTGCAAAGTGGATAAAAGAAACCGCAGGAGAAGGCCATATTTCTCCCTTTCAGGTTTTACAGTGGCCCGGCGTCATGGAAACACCAGAGCAAGATATCGACTCCATAAACAAAGCCTTACTGAATGGTTTTGATTTAACGGTGAATGATTTTATTGCTGCCCGTGCAAGCGAAGGCAAAAATATGAAAGCCTTGATTGAGCAACGTCTTGAAGGTATCTCAAAAGAAGTCATTAAGGTGCGCGCCAAAATGCCCGAAATTTTGAATTGGCAACGAGAGCGCCTCATCAAAAAATTTGAAGACGCAAACATAGAATTAGAGCCTAACCGTGTAGAACAAGAAATTATTTTCCTTGCTCAAAAATCAGATGTCGCAGAAGAACTAGACCGACTTGACTCCCATGTAACAGAAACAAAAAAAATGCTCAATAATGGCGGAGCATGTGGCCGTAGATTAGATTTTATGATGCAAGAATTTAATCGTGAGTCCAACACCTTAGCATCAAAATCCATCAATACAGAAATCACCGCTTCAGGGGTTGAGCTCAAGGTTCTCATAGAGCAAATGCGCGAACAAATTCAAAATATTGAATAACCGTTTTTCCGCAAAAATACTTATACCCAAGATCTTTGAAGATGCAGCTAGGCTCAAATACCCATACAACATAAAAATATGCCGAAGGCATTTATATGGACTTACACAAGCCGAATATTGCAAGTCTAACGTGCTTGCGTATAAACGCTTAGCTGCACTAGGCTTCAAGAACAAAAAGCCCCGAGGCATCGCTCTTCGAAAACCTATAAGCAAAACCTATAAGCAGACACCCACGTTAAAATAACCCTATAAGCAGACACCCACGTTAAAATAATGGGATAAATTGTGTTCATGAACGTTCAGAGGAAAAAGTGCAGTAATTGGAAATAAAAAAACAAATTTGGTAGCCGAAAAATGCAAAAGACAGGTTATTCCGGGAAATAGAATAAGATATGGGGATTTTTGACAGCAGTAACTCAAGCCTCGTTTGATAGGGCTTGATACTTTCATTTTCTGTTAGAGATT
>CAMRBZ010000184.1 GCA_947040595.1 uncultured Enterovibrio sp.
TTGGGCTGAGAGAGCGCAGCCAACAACCACGCAACTTCAAAGGCGACGGGTATATCTCGTTCAGGGAGTTCACTCGCTTGGCGCAGAGCCGCATCTTCAATTACTTTGCGCATATAAATAAAAGAAAACAAAAAAAGCAGCTTTAATTTAAACCTGCTTTTATTAAATTAATCTTGATGCCTTTTTATTCTAAAGGCATCGATTTGTGATCATCAATCCCAATAAGGAGATAAAGAAAGCCCTATTTCTCTGCTTTTTTCCATCGCATGTATCAAAGACTCTTCTTTACGGTATAACCATTTTTCGATTTGCTGCTTATTTTCTTCACTGATGTCATCCTCATCCAGGCGTATTCTGACGGAATCTAAAAGAAAGAGATCGTCCATTCCTTGCAAGCAATCGAACCAAGACAAGCGAAAAAAAGCACTCTTTTCTTCATCAAAAATAAAAGCAAAACACACCGTTGTAAGCAAATAACGAAACAATCGAGGCTCTTGATTCAAATAAGCAAAACGATCCATTTTATGTTCAAAAGAAAAGGTGGATAACATCGCATCCCAAGAATGAGATAAGAGTTTGTTCGCAAAATATTTTACCGGTCTTGTCAGCTTCTCTTTTGCTCTTTCATCCAAAAAAGGCTGCCAGCCACGCGTCAAGATCCAGCGATTCAAGTCAAGCAACAAATTACAATATCTTTCAGAATGAAGAAGCTCATTCATTTTGTCTGCTGTTGGAAGAGATTGATATCTTTTATCTAGTTTAAAAAAAAGCTGTTTTTGGGCATTGAGTTTTCGAAGGAAATAGCCTTTTTCTTCACAAAGACGCGCAATCACTTTTGCTTCACGAATCCATGACAATTCAGCTTCAAGCCATTGTAATTCTTGTCGCAATAAAGTGCTGGCTCTTCGAGGAATGAGGCTGCCATAAAGCATCAAGGCGTGGCGAAACAAAGCCACTGCATGAGAGAGTTCAAGCAAAGCATCTTGGTCTTTGCGCTCGACGTAAATCTGCTCATGATAAAGCCAATGAGACAAGGCATATTCAAGAGACTGAACAAACGCCTCTTCGATGCTCATGCGCAGATTGAGAGGCACTAAACCGAGCTCTTTTATTGGGTCCCCTTCATCATTCGCAGCCAAACGGTAGCCCTTGGCCGCTTTGCTTACATTTCCCAATCTCAAGCCACCCCCTTTTGCAAGCTCCCTTGCGAGTAAAAACAAAGCATCCATTTGCCCCGATATTAATTCGAGCTCTATTTCACAAATCGGTTCACGCGCGGCTTCAGAACAGCATACCTCTCCTCTGTCAAAAGCAAGCTCAATTTGTGTTCCATCTTGCATAGAGACAATTCCATACTGACGATTAAAATCTGTCGAAAATAATGGAAAAAGCTGTTTTGGGAGGGCTTCTAAGTCCAGACCATAAGGCCAAGCCTCTCTCGGTATCAAGGCAATATTGGGGATGGTATTCTCACAGGGCGCATTGTATTCTGGGCGTTGATGGAGGCCTGCAATAACACGCCCTGCCGTTTTCAGGGTTTGAACGAACCCCTCCTTATTTTGACGGACTCTCAAACCCATATCATTTTTTCGCAATAAAAGATCGGGGGTATCGTAATATATATTCAGCAGATCTTGTTCTTTCATTTCAGCAATTTTTAAACTGGTTATTTTTTCTTGAATTAAATGTAAAGAATCAGATGAAACAAATAATTTTAACTCTATCTCGGTTTCCATAAAAAACCCTTAAACCCATCGCTGAGTTAGGATATGTGGATTTTTAAAGAGGAGCAAGTAACTTTCTTTAATTAAATTGATTCATAAAAATAAAAATTAACGTCACAAGTCTTCACACAAATAAAACAAGGGTTCTTAGAGGGTGCAACAAGCCGCGAATCATAAATAACCGTTTCTGTGTAGATATAAATTCATTTTTGTGCAGCAACATCCGGCTTCAATTAAAAATGAAACGATATATACAGCTTTCATTGTACCTGGTTAAAAATTTTTTTTAATATTTACCATGAAGACATTCAGTCAATAAATCAAAGGAATAACAAGTGACCCGATTTTTAATCCCTTTCGCCATTTCTCTTGCAATGATGATAAACCCTGCGTTTGCAAACGATTATTTTATTTCTGACGATCTCTTTACCTATATGCACACAGGCCCAGGAAGCAATTATCGCATCATCGGCAGTGTAGATGCGGGGACGAAAATCACCATTACAAATACAAACAAGGATTCAGGGTACTCTCAAATCAGAGATAACAAAAACAGAACAGGTTGGGTAGAAAGCAAATACGTAACAACAACGCAAGGCCTTAAAACACGCCTTCCCGCCCTTGAAGCCGAGTTAAAAAAAGTGAAATCGGCTCTAATGAATGAGCAAAAGCTTGCCGAATTAAAAAACAACGACTTGATTGAAAGCTTAAAAGAACGCACCACACAAGTCACAGAACTAGAACAACACACAAGCGATTTAAATCAAAAATTAAATGATGCGCACTCAGAAATCAGAACCCTCAGTGCCCTTATCGACACTCAAAAAGACGACGTACTGATACGTTATTTCAGCTACGGTGGTTTAGTCGCAGGAATTGGACTGCTTTTTGGTTTAATTTTGCCTCACATCCTCCCGCGTCGTAAAAAAAGTAACAGTGGCTGGGCTTAACCTTATAGCGCTAAATCATGTTAAAAAGCGCGCAGCCTACAACTGAATGAAATCTCGGATCATAAACACTCTCCAGCGGTGAGACGAATCAAAAATCCCCCGCACCGCAAAGGCATGTTCAATAAAAAAAGAGCCGCATAATGCGGCTTTTTTTGATCTGATGCTACCAAGCGGTTAAGGCTGGAATACTGATCAATTCGTCTTCAAATTCGATGATCACCTCTTGAGGCTTTATCCCCTGTAATCTTACGCTTGATGTGATCATCTCTCCTTCTTTTACTTTTACGCCATTCACCTTAATCCAACGTGCCGCTCTCACCTTTCCATAAATATGTGTTTGAAAATCAAGCCCTGGCAAGCGATCTAAATCTTCTGAAGTTAAAGCACTGATTGGGGTATATTTTGAGCCCGACGCCCCTTCCAAGACCGAAGACAATTCCTCCAATACAGCAGGAGAGGGTTCAGCTTTTTTCGGTTGCTCTTGTGTATATGATGACGGCATCTCTTGCGTTGATTCCTTTAGCTGTGCTTGAGCGTTTGTTTTGGTTATCGCCGCTTGAACCGATTTGGCCATGTTAGGGGAGAGCAAAGACAGATCGACATCCAACAAAGACATGGCCTCTTCTGTACGTTGTGCTTCTTGGCGTTCTGTTAGTGGTTTTTGTGCGCGCTCTTCGAGTGCGTCTTTTTTAATCACTTTTGCATTCTTGTAAATAAATTCCTCATTTATGCCCATCTTGGGTAAAGGGATCAAATCCGCACGCATAAATTCAGCTTTAGGTAAAATAACAATACCTTCATCAGAGAGTAAACGCGTTTGAGAAGGGCTAGTATGAAACTCGGCGCCCAATACAGGCCCTGTCATAATGACTTTTTTGTCCAGCACCATCAAGGTAATCGGTCCCGGAACACCATCCGCATCAAGCCCATTGTTCCCTTGGAATATTTTCACTTTTTCTTTTAATGACTCACCAAAGCGTTTCATCTGTGTTTTCTTAAGGCCCATCACTTTGTTTAAATGAGTATTAAGCCAAGTCACTCTCGGCCCCTGCGC
This sequence comes from uncultured Enterovibrio sp., assembly GCA_947040595.1. Taxonomy (GTDB): domain Bacteria; phylum Pseudomonadota; class Gammaproteobacteria; order Enterobacterales; family Vibrionaceae; genus Enterovibrio. The sequence goes on from CAMRBZ010000184.1 coordinate 3,729, forward strand.
CCCTATTTTTAAAAGCGAAGCATCTCCTAAGACAGGACGCCATACAGTGAAGGCTTCACCCGTCCATGCTCTGTCTATGAAGGCTTCATTTGCAAAGATATGTTCGTCTCCCACTTTCAATTCAAATGTCTTTCCGTCGGTTCCCAAAAGGAGCCCATACCAAAAAGGCCCATCTGCCACTTTAAATTTGAGTACAGCAGGGCGCCCCATAAGCAACAACAAAGACAAAGACGGTTTTATTCTTTGACAAGCCAGCTCACCTCGAACTTTTTTTGAGCAAATCGAAGCGTCATCATCGGCTTCAAACCCCCAGGTTTGATACAAATCACGTGTTGCCTTTGTTAAATTCTTGCTGTTGTTAATGAGGCCTTCTAAAACAGGGGATATTTCATTTTTAGCTTGCTCTACAACCGCGTTGGTTTTTTCTCTAGAGGCGTCTTTTTCTTGGCTTACATTCAAAGAATGAACCTTCTCAGGCGGCACAGAAGAAGATAAATTTGTCTCAAGCGAGGTCTCTTTTACAATTGTATGAGAGGACGAGGTTAATGCGTTGTCGGGTCTCAAAAAGACGCCATATACAAAATAACCACTTAAAACGAGAATCCCAAACCCAGCGGCAACACGTTTTATTAGATACATCTTCTTTTTTGAGCTTTCGTCACTCAAGTCGCTCCAATCAAGTACTTCACGACACGCCATTAAGGCGATTCGTCGGCATACCCTTTGCTTTGATTCTTTAAAGGCCAACTTTAAAGCATGGTCACAAACAAGGTTGATGAGACGAGGTACACCCTGGGTTTCTTGGGCTATCACATTGATGGCCGACTCTAAAAAGATAGGCTCCAAACGTTCCGCGCAGTGAAGCCTGTGGAAGATGTAATGCTTAACGTCATTCTTTGGCAAGGGGATCAAATGGTAGCGCACAGTGATTCGCTGAGAGAGCTGACGCAAACTGGGTTGACGTAATATATGTTGCAGCTCAGGTTGCCCTATCAATATGACTTTCAGCAATTTCCTTTCAGGCGTTTCAATGTTCGTCAAAAGACGAAGCTGTTCTAACACATCAGGGCTAACATGCTGGGCCTCATCAACAAGAAAAATGGTCCGAATGCCTTTATCTTCATTGGCCAACAGTTGACGAGAAATGCTGTCATAAAGGGTTTTAAAGGTGTCAGATTTCTGATGTTGAGCCCCCAACTCTTTGCACAAAGTGAGCATTAATTCATGCACAGTTACACTCGGATTAAGTAAAGTAATGACCTTACTGTCCTTGGGTAAACGCAAAAGCAATTCTCTTAATGTAGTGGTTTTACCCGTGCCGACCTCTCCGGTTAACAATGCTAAACCACTGCCATCTTCTATATCATTTAATATGTGAGTGAGTGCTTCTTTGTGTCTCTCGCTCAAGTAATAAAACTTAGGATTTGGAACAATAGAAAAAGGAAACTCTGATAACTGGAAAAAATCTTGATACATGGGATGCTCTTAAAGTCTTCTAGATCACGCTATTTGGCACGCAAGATAACTTGCAATGAAAAATAAGTAAAAAAATATAAAAAAAAAGGTTTTAAATGTAAAAGAAAACTCGAAATGAGACCTCTCATTTAACGTTAGGTTCGAATATCATGCCTTTCTTCTGGCATTTTATTTTTCATCCAATCTCTCAGGTTACGATATGATGAGCTGATTATGCACTCTTTTGGATAGTAATATGAATATATTCCTCGTTGGTGGAGCAATAAGAGATACCTTACTCGGTTTACAAGTAAAAGATAAGGACTGGGTGGTCGTCGGCGCAGATATCCAGACCCTTCATCAACAACATTTTCGACAAATAGGGCTCGATTTTCCCGTGTTTTTGCACCCACAAAGCCATGAGGAATATGCCCTTGCACGAAAAGAACGAAAAACCGAAAAAGGCCACACTGGCTTTATTTGCGATTTTTCTCCAGACGTCACCCTTGAAGAAGATCTACTGCGCCGAGATCTCACCATCAATGCCATCGCCCAAGCAAAAGATGGTACCCTTATCGATCCTTATGGCGGTCAAGAAGACATTAAAAACAAACTACTCCGCCACGTTTCTCCAGCCTTTAGTGAAGACCCACTTCGGGTACTGCGCGTCGCTCGTTTTTGTTCTCATTTTCATCACCTTGGATTTAAAATCGCAGAAGAAACAAGCCTCTTAATGAAAGAAATGGCGCTCAATGGCGAATTAAATGCATTAACCCCGGAGCGCATTTGGAAAGAATGGGAGAAATCCCTCTCCTCACCCCATCCTGAAATGTTTTTGATCGTCTTAAGAGAATGTGGGGCTTTAAAGATTCTTTTACCTGAAATAGAGGCTCTTTTTGGCGTCCCTCAACCTCCGCAATGGCACCCTGAAATTGACACCGGGGTTCACACATTCCTTGTGGCAGAAGAAATCGCAAAGTACACAACAGATCCACTCATTCGCTTTGCCGCCCAGCTTCATGATCTTGGAAAAGCCCTCACCCCTAAAGCCCTGTGGCCTTCTCATAAAACCCACACTCAAACAGGATTGACGCCCATCAAAGCCTTATGCGAACGCATGAAAATACCCAACGCATTTCGAGATGCCGCTCTTTTAGTCTGCGCCGAGCACAGCCATTGTCACCGAGCCAATGAATTAAAGCCCAGTACCTTTGTGAAACTTTTTGACCGAAATGATTTTTGGCGAAAGCCTGAACGTGTCAAACAATTGGTCATAGCAAGCTTTGCTGATTTTCGCGGAAGGACGGGCTTTGAAGCCCGCCCATACCCGCAAGCTCGATGGCTAGAAGAGGCTTTTCAGGCCGCCTATAAGGTAGATGTAAAACCCATTGTGGCGTCCGGACTCAAGGGAGAAAAAATTCGTGAAGAGCTGACAAAGCAACGCATTGCCGCGGTGGCCGAATATTTGAAAATACAACGAAAATAAAAAACGCAATAAATCTATCCCCGTCGTTTTTGAAACTGCGTGGGTGTTGGCAGCTCTCACTCAGGCCAATCACAGAGTCCATCTATGCTCATGGCCTTCCTATGCTCAGGCCCTTC
>CAMRBZ010000185.1 GCA_947040595.1 uncultured Enterovibrio sp.
TATAGAAGTATGGATGGCATCAGAAGACTTCTCGCATTCTGAATGCGTAAAACCTGTTATTCCCGTCACCTTTGAAGCTGCCTGGGTGTTGGCTGCGCTCGTTCAACCCCATCACATAGTGCCTCTATGTTCAACGTTTTCAATCGCTTGCCGCCTACATCCAAGGTAAAATGTTTTGAGTATCCGCAAATTTTGCGTTTATTTTTAAGCTGGAAATCGTGTTGGTCGCGCCTGGGAGATGCAAGAGCTGTTAGCTGTTGAACCCCTAATGCACGCGGGTCGGGTGTGGGCTGCGAAGAACGAATGAAAATAGCCATGCTCAGATCAGGGGTTTTGGTCTAAAAAATTTGATATGGCGAGGCTTGCTGAAAAGGAAATGAATAACAAGATCTTCATGCTGAATTTCACGCTAAGAAAAGTATTAGGAGGAGTTACACTCTTTGCCGTTTTTACTGACACCCCTGTTGCACTTATTGCTTGAGTCCAACGCTATCGCTTTGATTTCTGGCATAGACTCGATAAGTCATCGCCATTAATAAACATATCGCTCCTGGGATGAATAAAGCCCTAAATGAAAGTTTTGTATAAAGTAATGCGCCAGACGTGCCGCCAAGAATAAAACCAAAAATGATGAGTAAAAATAGCTTTGCCTTTCGTTTATCAAGAGATTGCCCCTTGAAAAAAGAACCAAGCATGATTCCTAAATCGGTGAAAATACCGGTAACATGCGTGGTTCGTATAATTGCACCACTGTATGTTGTTGCCAGTGCATTTTGAAGACCGCAAGCTGCCGAAGCGAGGAAATGACCGTAAAACGATCCTGAAATTAAAAGCGATGAAGCCGCACATAAAAAAATGCACTCGATGAATAATACCGTATCGTAATGCCTTCCTAATTTAAGCGTGGAGCCATGCAGTAAAAAACCTGCAATGCAAGCACCAGCAATAAATGAAAGCAAAATACCGACGAGATGAAATATTTTTTGGAAGGACAGATTTATAAATTCCGTGCCAAGTAAGGTCGCTGTGCCAGATAAATGAGACACAGATTGGTGCTCAAATCCAAGCAAACCAATTGCATTAATGCAACCTGCGATCAAAGCTAAACAGAAAGCGCCTAGCTCTACCCATTTGGGTAATTGTGAAATCAATGCTCGAACTCTCCTTTTCAGATAACGCTTTGCTAAGTGGTAATAAAATTGTGTATGCCTGGCATGGGCATGGGCATGAAGGAATGAGGTGAAAGTCCGCTCTAGGGAAGTCACTATTTTATACTCAAGTGTTTGATATTAAATGTTAACGACGCGCGAATGGCAAGGGCTTTTCCACAAGGAGTGCTCAGAAGGAAGCGGCTGTATTCAATGAAAATAAAAATACCCGTGGGCGCCAAGAGACTGAAATCCCTCGTCATAGATGTGGACGGTGTGATTGGCTTGAACGAGCGTAGGCAACAAGCAGGCAAGGTTAAAGGAGACGGGTATAAGAATGAATAGCAAGGGGCCTCGCGAGGAAGGGGCTGAAGGGAGCGGCTTGCCTGCTCGATTAAAAAAAGGTGGGGGCGGGAAGTCAGACAGCTTGGCTACCCTCTATATCTAGAACTCGTATGTGTCTTCGTAAGCTTTCTTTAGTTTAAGCTTCAACTCTTGTAATTGGATATACCCATCGTCTTTCTTGTCTGGGTATTCTTTTTGGTCGTTAAGCACCATATCCAATACAGAGTCAATACAGTCCAAATCCCAAGAATAGAGTGAGATAGGTCTTGAGCCTTTGTATTGTTCAATTTTTCGATCTAACCCATACGCTTCACACATGCCCCCAGTGTGTCTCTGCAATTCCTCCAATTGCCTGCCCGTAATCTTGATTTTTACAGGATGATCATTTTTTCCAGGTTTCATCTGATGTCCTTTTTTTGGCTAACGCCTGAATAAGAGGTTTGCTCGTATGTAAATTAAGTTCAAATTTATAACTTAACGCGGTAAACCCAAAGAAGATTTAGAATGTCGAATACAGCAAATCGTGTTGTTGAATTTGTGTACGCTCAGCATGCACGAATGAGCTGAGATCCCTTTGTAGGAAAATTACCATTTATTCATTAACTTTTTGATATTAAATGTTAACTATCAGTAAATGGCAAGGGCTTTTGCGCGAGGTGTGCTCTGAAGGAAGCCGCTGGCCTCCTTGATTTAAAAAAGGGCGAGGTGAGGAAAAAATACATCGATGAAATACAGGTTCGCTCTCGAGTTGATAGAAGACGACAAAGCCAGCTGATTTAACACCCCATAAATGAGGCTGTTGTGCCGTGAAAGTTCATGCTCTTCGTATATTAATAAAAGATGCTTAACAAGCGATTGCGAACCTAACCTGCCTGGTCTTTGCTTCAAGAGTTCTGGCACGTAAGCATCCTCAACTCAAAGCGAGCCAAACCGATGGCAGATATATTGCTTCTGCAATATCGGCATTTTCGCTATTTCAGGCGCTTAATAACGACCGCGTTTCTTGGGGGGATCTGTAACGTGATGAAGAAGAAGAGCAAAAATGCGCCAGACATTTTTTAGCACGCATTCTTTCTTTCGCGATTTCAGCAGCCGCCATTCTTTATTTTATAAAAGCGCCAAGTGCCCCGAATCCTCTTCTTTTTCGTAATGCTTGAGCAGGGTGAAAGCCCGAACCTCGCGCTTAATGAGGAGCCTGTGCAACTCAAGATGCTATCAAGCGAATTTCAGGCATAGGAGGCTCGATATGACAGGAGGCAGATTGAGGAAAGAGGGAGCGGAACGGCCCAGTTTCTTTAAAGATCTTTGGGAAGCCCCCTGTGTGGGGCTGCATGCTGGTTTTTATTAGGGTGGGGGCTAGATCGTTCTGGGTGCTCGATTAACCGCCCTTTACACTAAACGTATTTCCAATTTCTTCCCAAGGGCAGATGCAAATTTTTCTAAAGTAGAAAGTTTGATATCCTCTGAGTGATTCTCAATTCTAGATATTGCGCTTTTTTGAGTTTGTAATTTATCAGCAAGATCTAGCTGAGTAAAACCAGCATTTTTACGAGCCTCTTTTAATAACATACCAAACTTAAAAGCTTGATAGCCTTCTTCGTAGCTTTCGGCAAACTCTGAATCTATCGATTTACGTTTAGTTAAATACTTTTGAAGGTCGCTCATGATGATTTTCTCCGTAAATAGTCTTTCTTACGAGTTTCTGCTGTCTTGATTTCCTTAGATGGTGTTTTCTGACTCTTTTTCTGAAATCCATGATTCAATACCACCAGATTATCACCATCAAAAAAACCAAGCAGCCTAAAAATGTTTCCACTTACTTGCACCCTTATTTCCCAAATTCCATCGGTATTTACAAGTTTCTTCAAGTAAGTTTGCGGAATGACATCCAGCTCTTCGATAAGCTGAAGTACCCACGCAATTTTTTGGGCTTGGTTTTCCGCTTAAAGAATCAAGAAATTCCTCAATTGGACATTTTCCCATATCTGTTCGATAAAATTCAATTTCTCTCATTAAAACAGGTTAACACGCATGTGAACTTTGTCAATCGACGGAGGAGCGAGCTTGGGCAGTTAATATTTGTATAATGCGCATGTGCCTCATTGGATCAGTAAAAAGACGCACAATTAAACTTTTGAAATAAAATGAAAATCGCTCTTTCCCTTCAATTATCCTTTCGCGTAAACGTGCATGCGCATTTTTCAAAAAAACGCATGTTTAAGTGATGGAGATTTAACAAGACACCCATATTAAATCCTTTCGAAATCAAACGGCTTCACTAAGCCGAGAGCGATGAGTTTTTGTTCATATTTGAATCTATTTACATCAGCATCATCGCGACGATGTCATCAAAAAAATGCCCTCAGCGGCATTTTTAATTGCAAGTTGCTGTTCAAAGTGAACGTTGTAAATGAAGAAATTAATTGTGGGTGTCTAGTTATAGCAGTTGAGTCCCTAATGCACGCGGGTCTGGGCTGAAAGCCCACGATCTTAAGAGGTTCAGATATCAACCGAAACAAATTAATAATTAATCATGGGTGTCTTAATTAATCAGGCTGAACGAGCGCAGCCAACACCCACGCAGTTTCAAAGGCGACGGGTATACATTTGCAATAATGAAAATATCGCTCTTTTTATGCCAAACATTCAATGTGTGAACAATATTCAAATCCAAACACCAATCTTTGGCATTAATATAAAAACCTTATTAATCGAACAATTAAAAACATATGCCAATTAAATTTTCACTTGGACAATCAATTTTAACTGGCGTAATTTGTTTCTTGCTTGAAATAAAAAATGCCTTGCGGCATTTTATTTTACAAGCTTGGCGCATTATTATCTTTACGCCTTATTGAACGGTGATAGCTTAATACTTTTTTTATACATCTCATTTCCTGTGTTTTCTGTTTATCGTTATCAGCTTATTCTGTTAAATTCACGACAAAACACTATACCCAAAGGAATTGAAGATGCGCGCCTGCGGCAAGCGAATGAAGCCCCTGAGCATAGATCGACTATGTGATTGGGCTGAATGAGCGTAGCCAACACCCACGCAGCTTCAAAGGCGACGGGTATATTTTATTATATTGTCATCTGACACAGACTGGACCTTAAGTGTTTTTAATCTATCTGGCTGGAAATGCATTCTAAAGATGAATCATACTTGTCTGTTTTTTTCTCAAAATAGACAGAGTAAACGCAAATTTGATGTCACTTTGCTCAGATGAGGCTTGAATATTTTCTTAAGAACCTGTCTATGTCTCATCTGAAAATGATATCTTTTTTTGCGGCGTACCGGGTCCAGGTTCTTTTTTTCTGAGGCAAGATTTGAGCTTGAGTTGCGACGGTTCGGATATAACCTCAAGCCTTGCGAGCTCTTTAGCATACTCTAGACTTATTTTCTTATTTTCAATTTCCGCCGTTTTTTCGGCCTTTTCCACGAGAGTTTCACCATTAAAGGTTGTCCTTATTGTTATTGTTTTGCCTCCCCTCAAAGGTTGCGAATGCAAAGGATGACTCTTCTTTTCCGCAGCGCTTTTTTTTGCTTTCTTATGATGAACTGATCCTTTAATACTTGTTTTTGGTCGCGCACCTTGATCTTTAGGCTGAGGTGTTATCGTTTTTGTTGCCTTAGGTGGTGTCGAAGCAGGTGGCATTTCTGTTGTCAGTGCCTTTTTTGGCGGCGTCATCGAAGTAGGTGACATTTCTTTTGGCGGCGTCATCGAAGTAGGTGACATTTCTTTTGGCGGTGTCATCGAAATAGGAGACATTTCTTTTGTCGGCGCCTTTTTTTGCGGCGTCATTGAAGCGGGTGACATTTCTTTTATCGGCGCCTTTTTTTGCGGCGTCATTGAAGCGGGTGACATTTCTTTTGTTGGCGCCTTTTTTTGCGGCGTCATTGAAGGAGGTGACATTTCTTTTGTTGGCGGCGTTGCAGGCATTGGCAACAAAATACGCGGGATCTTACAGCTTTTATCTGCGGTTAAAAATGGAGAGTTTATCTTGCCAGGTGTTGGCCTTGTTCTCTGTGTTGCTACTTTTTCAGCAGTACTCTGTGAATTTGCCGTAAATTGTTTCGCTGATGAGAGAAACCGTGACGCCGATGCTGGGCTGGTTGAGGGCTGTGATGCACCCCCTTTCTGTGTCGTCAGCATACTGTCGTTCATTCTTGCTTGTTGTACGGACTTAATCTTCAAACCACAGGTATTAGGCCTCCTGTTAATTGCCCCTGCACTTTTAACAATACCACTAAATTTATTTATATTCATATTCATAAAACGCCATAAAAGTTATGTAGCACTATGAAAGCACTTTAGTATTAATGCTTTTTTTATCCTATCAAAAAAAAATGAATTAAAATGAACTCAATCGTTATGCTATGATTTTATAGATAAAAGTAGCCGTTTACACCGTCTCTAAAATGATAATCTTTCGTAATGTGCTAAATGCAAAGACCAGATCACCGATCACTTTTGTTTGTTTTTTGAGCGTGGCAAACTGGTTATAGACGCTTTAAAAAAATAAAAAAATCGGCAATTAGCCGCTTTTTTTTGCACTCAATTTCTTTTAAAATTTCCAGAGATTAATGCTGTGCGCACCGGTGAATTGATTAGCAAAATGATTAATCAAGACACCCATGATAAATCGCTGCTTTAAATTGAATTTCAACGGCAGATCAAAGCGCCTCACTGCTGACCATATCTATACATTCTTAACAAAAATGAGAGAACAGATTTGAACTGGAAATCATGGGTGTCTAGACAAATCTTTTAAGCTGGAAATCTTGTTGGTCGCGGCTGGAAGATGCAAGAGGGCTTCGCTGTTGAGTCCTTTTTGGTCGGGGGTAGGCTGAAAGCCCACGATCTTAAGAGGTTCAGATATCAACCGAAACAAATTAATCATGGGTGTCTCAATTAATTCCAAGAGTCAACGCGCACAATTTGTTTTGAAATGGAATGAAATAATACGGTATAGATGTGCAGATTTTTTCGCTTTTGAAGACGCATGAAAGATCCTTTTTTTTAAACCGTAATTTCCGAATTTTTCACGACGCCCCTTCTTTTGATCTTGAGTTTGCTCTTATCTCGACCTTCGCAAGATTACTGAAAAATCAATAACAAATACGTAATCGCGGCATGGATGCTACGAGAAGGTTTAATGCGACGGGAACGCGTTAAACCTGCTAGCAAATTTGGCGTTTATTTTGAAGGAAACAATCTTGTTGGTCGCGGCTGGGAGATGCAAGAGGGGTT
>CAMRBZ010000186.1 GCA_947040595.1 uncultured Enterovibrio sp.
TGATTGGGCTTTGAGGACGCAGCCAACACCCCTGCAGCTTCAAAGGCGACGGGTATATATTGAACACATAAAAACCATCTCTTGGGGAGCTAACACATAAGTTGGCTGAGACCGCGAAAGCTAAACCCATCGACCTGATCCAGATAATACTGGCGTAGGAATGAGATCTAAAAGAGCCGTCTTTCTTTTAACTCTCGCCTTGCCCTTAATCCGTGAGGCTCTATGAAAAAACACGTCTTCTTCTCTACTTTTATCCCTTTTCTTTTCTTTTTTTCTCTCTCTGATTCCGCCATTGCAAATGCAAAAGTAAAAAATATTTTAACGGTTTATACCTATGATTCTTTTGCTGCACAATGGGGACCGGGACCGTCCATCAAAAAAGCATTTGAAGCGCAATGCGATTGCAGTTTAAATTTTATCCCTCTTGAAGACGGCGTAAGCATTTTAAACCGCTTGCGTCTTGAGGGAAAAAAGACCAAAGCCGATGTCATTTTGGGTCTGGATAATAACTTAATGGCAGAAGCTGAAAAAACAGGTTTGTTCTCAAAACACAAAACGGACTTGAGCGCCCTTCAATTGCCTGTACCTTGGAATAATTCCTTTTTTGTTCCCTTTGATTACGGCTATTTTTCTTTTATTTATGATCAAACAAAACTAAAAAATCCACCCAAAAGCCTCAAAGAACTCATTGAAGGGCCAGAGGCTATTTCCATTATTTATCAAGATCCTCGCACCTCAACACCAGGACAAGGCTTGATGCTTTGGATGAAATCGGTTTATGGAAAAGACGCCCCAAAAGCATGGGAAAAAATGGCTAAAAAAACAATCACGGTCACTAAAGGCTGGTCTGAAGCCTATACCATGTTCTTACAAGGGGAGTCAGACATGGTGCTCTCTTATACAAGCTCCCCTGCTTATCACGATACAGAGCAAAACAAGACAAACTATAAAAGTGCCACCTTCAAAGAAGGGCATTACCTGCAAATTGAAGTAGCCGCAAAAATAAAAACATCTTCAAATCAGAAATTAGCCGATACCTTCATGCAATTTATCTTAACTTCCGCTTTTCAAAATGAAATCCCAACAGGAAATTGGATGTACCCTGTCATCAAAACGCCTTTGCCTGCCAGTTTTGAACGCCTATCCGTTCCAACGAAAAGCCTTCAATTCACATCAGAAAACATCTCAGAAAATAGGCGAGCTTGGATAAGAGAATGGCAATCTGCGTTGGTGAAATAAAATCATGTTAAATCCATCAAGAATCGGGTTCGGCGTTGCAAGTGTTTCTTTCATTTTGATTGTCATTGTTGGCGCTTTATTTTCACTCTTTGTGGAAAGCCCTTCGCTCGAAATGCAGGCTTTATGGAAAGACCCTTACTTACAACACATCACTCTTTTTAGTATTAAACAGGCCCTTCTGTCTACCTTGATTTCTGTTGGACTGGCAGTGCCTTGCGCGCATGCCATATCACGTCGAGCCTTCAAAGGGCGCCATCTTCTTTTAAAGCTTTTTTCAATGACCCTGGTGCTTCCTGTGCTTGTGGGCGTCTTTGGCATTTTGGCCATTTACGGCAACAATGGCCTTCTTGCTAAGGGCGCATCTCAAATGGGTCTTCAATGGAGTTTCAATATTTACGGATTATCTGGCATTTTACTGGCGCACGTTTTCTTTAACTTGCCCTTTTCAATCCAGCTTTTAGTGCAGGCCCTTGAACAGGTTCCAAGTGATCAAAAACGCCTCGCACATCAGCTGGGTATGAAAGGATGGAATCAATTTCGTTTGCTTGAATGGCCCTACTTACGAAAACAGCTTCCCCACAATATTGGCCTTGTTTTTATGCTTTGCTTTACAAGCTTTGCCACCGTCATGGCCCTTGGCGGAGGGCCGAGTGCAACCAGCATTGAATTGGCTATTTATCAAGCAATACGTTTTGAATTTGATTTACAAACCGCGGCGCTTTTGGCTTTGTGGCAATTGTTTCTTTGCGCATTGTTTCAATTTTTTATTCAAAAAATACACAAACCTCTTCCCGTCCAAGGAAAAGACAATCACATCGCCTTGCCTGTTCAAACAAGCAAAAAATTCGAAAAAATATGGGATTTTTTATGGATAGGAGGCACTCTCTTGTTTGTGCTGCCTCCGCTTATCATGGTGGTATTGCAAGGCCTCAATCCCCAGATTTTATCGCAGCTCACTCAAAAAGCGCTTTGGGAGGCCGCTGCAAACTCCGTGTTTTTAGGAGCAGGATCGGCTTTTTTCGCGTTTATTTTCGGCTCAAGCATTGTTTTAACAAGCCGTTTTTGGAAACTCAATGGCCTACGTCAACGAGCAAATGCCCTTGAAATGAGCGCCTCTTTGATCCTTGTCGTGCCCAGTGTGGTTCTGGGGACGGGGCTTTTTCTCATGCTTCGTCATTTTATGGACGTTTTTAGCTCTCCTGTCTGGCTTGTTTTAACCGTCAATACCTTCATGGCTCTGCCTTTTGTGATAAAAACACTCAGTGAGCCTGCGTATCAGCTTTCACAAAATTATCAAAATTTGTGCAACAGCTTAGGGATCAAAGGACTTCATCGCCTTCGCCTTATTGAATGGCGAGCCCTCAAAGCGCCCATATCAAAAGCCATTGCGGTGAGTTTTGTGCTTTCACTCGGCGATCTTGGGGCGATAGCCCTCGTAGGCAGCCAAGATTATCAAACACTCCCTCTTTATTTATTCCGTCTGATGGGAAGCTATCAAATGGAGGGGGCCGCCGCGGTCTCACTGGTCCTTCTTTTATTGAGTTTGAGCAGTTATATTTTCATCGAAGCCGCCATTAAGGGACGTTCTCATGTTGCAGGTTAATGCCTTGTCTTATGCCTATCCAGAGCAGGGGCTTTCTTTTTCATTTTCAGCCAAAACAGGAAGCATCACCGCTATCTTGGGCCCAAGTGGAGCAGGAAAAAGCACCTTATTTTCTCTTTTATGTGGTCTTTTAAAACCAAACAGCGGCACGGTTTCTTTTTTAAAAGAAGATTTTACGGATAAATCCGCGCATGAGCGACCGCTTTCTATCCTTTTTCAAGAACACAATCTTTTCAGTCATTTCAGTGTTTTTGAAAACATTGCGATAGGCATCAATCCCGCTCTTTCTCTTCACGAAAAAGACAAAGAGGCGGTGATAATGGCCGCTAAAAATGTGGGATTAGAAGGGTATTTATCGCGAAAGCCAGATGGGCTTTCTGGAGGGCAAAAACAGCGTGTTGCTCTTGCTCGCTGCCTTGTACGAAATAAACCTTTGTTATTACTTGATGAGCCCTTTTCCGCCCTTGATCCCAGCTTGCGGCACGAAATGCTACAACAAGTCAAAGAATTAGCAGCCCAGAGAAACACGACCATCTTGATGGTGACACACCATCCTCTTGATGCAAAAACAATCGCAGACCGAGCTTTACTCATTGATAAAGGAGGTGTTTTTTACCATGCAGAAAAAGAAGAAATTCAGGTCCCAAGCGAAATAATCAAGCCTTTCTTTCAGGCTTTTCCTCAAAACACATAAGCATCTTTCAACCCCAGAACAAAAAGAAACAGCCGGAAAAAGGCGCTCACTGTATTTCGTTCTGGGCGCCTTGAATATACCCGTCTTTAAAGGTGATTTTTTTAGGACGCGGCCTCAAATCCACATAGAACACCGAGGCCCAGGGGCTTTTCATTCTTGCCGCCCACCGGCATTCTTTAGATACCTTGAGAATATAAATCGGCTCTATCGAGCAAAAGGATTCATCTTCAAACATTGCGCATCAAAAAGGCAGCTCTATACTTAATTTCAACACACTTAACTCAAAAGAGAGACACCATTGTGACGCTTAATAGCATTGCTTTTTTGGACTCAGTCGTCGACATTACGGCCCAAACAGAATCGGATACCATCTGCGAAAGTCTCATCACGACCATTTTACAATTAACACAGGTCAATCAGGTTTTAATGATTGATTACAATTCGGAACACTCCCCAGAATTTATCGTCATTGCAAGCTCTGACATCTTTCTTTATGAAGAAGAAAAACACTCAATAGAACGCATCATCAACGCCTGTATTATCTCAAACGACACTGTGATTGAATATTCAAAAGAAGAAGACCTTTCCTTGCTGGCGGTTCCCATTCAAAGTTCTGAAAAAGGGGGCATTCACTCGATTGTTTTTTGTAAAGCCAAAAAGCTCAAAGGGGACCAGGTTCAACTGATTGAAGGGCTTTCTAAAGTCTATGAAAATTATCACAATATTATTCACGCCAGTGAACGTGACGGTTTAACCGGGCTTTATAATCGGAAAATACTCACAACAAAAATTGACCGCCTTCTCGACCGTTTTTTAATTCAAGGCGTCAGTTACACGCAATTGCCACTAAACCATCACTGGGTCTGTATTTTCGACATTGATTATTTCAAAATGATCAACGATTCATTAGGGCATGTCTTTGGCGATGAAGTGATCCTGCTCATCAGTGCGATGATGAAAGAGACCTTCCATGAAGAAGATCTGCTTTTTCGTTATGGTGGCGATGAATTTGTGGTCATTTTACACCCTCAGACCCGTGAAGAAATGGAAGAAAACATTCACTGTTTCATGGATAAAGTCAATACGAGAGATTACGGATTGGCCAAAGAAGTTTCCATTTCAATGGGCGCGGCATCCATTCATAGTGAAGAATTAAACGCCATCACCGTGCTCGGATTTGCCGATCAAGCCCTTTATAAAGCAAAACAAAAAGGCCGTAACCAAGTGGCTTTTTATGAGGATTTAATTGAAAGTGGCGAGCTTGCATCCTTGGTTCCAGAAGACGATGTCGAACTTTTTTAAAAAACACAAGGCTTCGGACTGTTTTTTAATTCCGTCCAGAAGCATAAAAAATAAATAATTGATTTACAAGGGAATGTTATTTTATAGGGCAAGATCAAATCCGTTCCAATTGAATAATGGATACATCCTCTCTTTTCCATTTTGATTGTGAATGCTTATAAAGGAAAATGACTTGTTTATTGAGCATTTTTTCCTAAATTAGATCATTTATACATTCCCTCAGCAAAGGCGGAGCCGTATACTTCTAGTCAGGAATTTTTGACAGGCTGTTTGAGTTCATTTTATGCCCTATATGCGCTGCTCTTCTGCCATTTCCTTGGCATTTTTTCTTTTGTTCTTTTCATCATTTTCATATGCTGCATTTAAAGAATTAATCATTACAGGCTCTTCTACGTGGAGACCGTTTTCTTTTATCAATGAAAAGGGTGAGCCAGATGGGATCATGGTTGATTTTTGGACGCTTTACGCCAAAACCAATCAAATAAACATTTCCTTTCATCTGTTGCCTTGGAGTGACTCACTTAGCTACGCAAGCAAAACCCCTTCAGCGCTTCATGGCGGTCTCGGCTACACCAGCGATCGGGGAGCTTATTTGACCTTTTCAGGGGAGCTTCCTCTCAACCCTTATCATGTCTACTTGTTCGTACAAAAAGATCTTAAATTTAACGATATGAACTTTCTTCGATATTCCATCGTGGGCACAGTAAAAGAAAGCACCAAGCATGCCTTTATGCTTTCTCGCATACCTGAACAGAATATCAAGCAGTTCCCTACTTTTGGCGCCTTGAATGCTGCAGCCTATCGCGGTGAAGTCAATATCTTCATCGATGATCTCAGCAGCGCCTTATACGACATGAAACGCACGCAGAATATCGGCTTATTTACACCCCGACGCAAACTCTATTCCTTTCCTTTGCATTTTGCTGTGGGAAAAGATTTTCAATACAGCATCGCAGACATTGAGCAAGAACTCGATAACATCAGCCCAAAAGACATCAAAGACATCTACACAAAATGGCTACCTCAAAATCAGATGGAGAAATCCCTGTCTTGGCTCAAAACAAAAAACGAAATAAACATTTTATTGGCGTTTATTTTTATGGCTTTTTTGGGGCTTATTATTTACAGAAAACGCTTAAATTATCGAACCAAAGAATTAAAAAACGCAGTCAAAGCCCTCAATCAATCCAAAGAAGAACGTAAAACAGCTGAGCTCATCGACCGTTTAACAGGATCTAAAACCCGACAACATTTTTTTGACCAGCTAAATGAAAAACGCTTTTCATCAACGCCCTACCTTATTGCCGTATTGGATCTTGACGCCTTGCAAGAAATCAATAAGCAATACGGGCACGACATCGGTGACATCGCGCTAAAACATTTGGCCACACAAGTGAAATTAAATCTTCCAAGCTCATCTATCTTTGCTCGATTAGGGGGAGGAGAATTTGCAATTTCATTCAGTACGAACGATATCGCACAAGCAAACCGTCAATTAAAACGACTCCAAAAGGTGCTGAGCCTTAATCTTCTCAACCTCGATCAACAAATTATTCCTGTTCAATTTCAATATGGTTTATCAAGTGCTCCTTATGAAAGCGACAATCCCGAAGGCTTAATCCAACTTGCAACAGAGCGAATGCGAACAAAAAAAAACAATAAGAGAACGAGCATAAAGCACACAGAAAACAACCTCACCTCTCACACAAAAAGATAAATTCCCCCTCTAACGCTCTTATCCAAATGAGATGAAAAAAGAAGATAAAAAAAGAGAAGAAAATAAATAAGCTACCATGGCGACAGCTTATTTTTAGACGTTCAAAGAAGGTGTCATTTTGGGGGATATCGCCTTTTTGATCCTCTTCACGAGACACCGTAGCCCCGTAGCCCCG
>CAMRBZ010000187.1 GCA_947040595.1 uncultured Enterovibrio sp.
AAAATGATATAAAACTTGCCACATTCTACTACTGGACAAAAAGATGCTATAACCATGCTATAACCATGCTATAACCAGACACCCATAATTAATTCCTTCATTTACTGCTATAACCAGACACCCATAATTAATTCCTTCATTTACAACGTTCACTTTGAACAGCAACTCGCAATTGAAAGTGCCGCTGATGGCACTTTTCTTGATGGCATCGTCGCTATGATGCTGATGGAAATAGATTCAAATATGAACGAAAACTCATCGCTGTTTGTTTGGTGAGGCAGTTTGATTTCGAAGGAATTTAATATGGGTGTCTTGTTAGATCATGATGGCATCGTCGCTATGATGCTGATGGAAATAGATTCAAATATGAATGAAAACTCATCGCTGTTTGTTTGGTGAGGCAGTTTGATTTCGAAGGAATTTAATATGGCTGTCTTGTTAGATCTTATTGCTTGTTAAAATAGCCGATAACATTGTTCTGAATTTCGCAATGAAAATAAGGCGGTATTAAAAATCCCCGCCTTGTTCTCAGTGGTTTTTTTCAGTGCAATTTTTGCTTAACGGCTGACTGAAATGGGTATTACCCCGGCCTTGGGTATCGCCCTGTTAAACAACCCGAGCAAAGAATTAAAGGTGCTCACAAAAAAATACAAAATTAAGCCTGCTAAGCCGATTTAATAACAGAAGGCGACCCCATGCTTTCGTAATCTGTGATGATCTCTAACACATCCTCAAGGAACTCTTTTACCTCTTGTGGATGAGTGTTTGCTCGAAGATATCCGGGGATAATCAATATAAATTCTTCATGGGTTAAGGGGCGATCTAATAGTAAATGTTCGAGCATATCAGGTCGTAATAGTCTTCGATGTGGCTCTGTATTTGGGTATTTTGCAACAATCACGTCTTCATTAAATCGACGCAAGGCGTCTTTGAGCGTTGTCGCGGCAGTTTCGCACTTGTCGTTTTTACCTGATGCATTGATATCGTGATTGGCATTCTCAAAAGCATCTATTTCAATTACTTTTTCTTGAAGTATCGGGCTAGAAAGCGATTTCAATTCATCAATAATGGGTTTGAGCTCAGCTTCTGCGTTTTTAAACCAGTCTGTTGACCAGATACGGCGAATTTTCCAGCCGAGGTTTTCGAGCACACCTTGCCTAACTCTGTCTCTGTCTCTGGTCGATTTGCTGCTGTGGTACGTGGCGCCATCACATTCAATGCCCATTAAATAACGCCCTGGCATACCGGGATCTCGTACGGCAATATCAATAAAGAAGCCTGCCACACCGACTTGAGGAACACATTCAAAACCACTCTTTGCCAGTGCATCTATGACGGCGATTTCAAAATCACTGTCTGGCTCACCTTGTTGCATGCCATCTTGACCGATTAATTGGCCTGTTTGTGCGAATTGAAGATAGGCTTTCAGTGACTGAACACCGCGACTGCTGGTTTCAGTTAATACTATTTGGTCTGCCGTCATTGAGCTATAAACCTGAATTCGTTTTTTCGCCCGAGTGAACAATACGTTAAGTCGTCGCCAGCCACTTGCACCATTAATGGGGCCAAAGCGTTGTGGCATGTTCGCCGCCCCTTTTTCTTTCGGGCCGTACGTAAACGAGATAAAAATAACGTCACGCTCATCACCTTGTACGTTTTCAAGGTTTTTAATGAAGAGTGGGTCTTCACTATTTTGATTGTTTATATAAGCAGACATAAAGAGTGCATCATTCGCAATGGCTGTCTCTAAAGTGGATTCAATCATTTCACGCTGCTTTGCATTCATCGCGACAATACCAAGGCTTTCATTCGCGTTGTGGATCAAGTGCTTTCTAATGGCAGCAACAACAGTGTGTGATTCTGTTTGATTGACACTATTAATAAAGCGCCCTTCTTTTACATGCTTAAATTTAATGCCGTATTCATCTGATTGGTTCCATGGGGATGGGAACACCACCAAATTGCCGTTATAGAACTTATGGTTGGAAAACTCGATAAGGCTCTCGTGTCGTGAACGATAATGCCACCTCAATTGACGCTTATCAAAGTAAGCGCCTACTGCATCCAAGATACTTTCGGCCTCATCAATGACCCCTGTCTCTTCTTCAGTATCTTCAATGTCATTGGTGATTGAACGTTCGAAAAAGGACGTTGGAGGAAGCTGTTTGGAGTCACCGACAACAACAATTTGCTTGCCTCGAGCAAAACAACTTAACGCGTCTTGCGGTTTAACTTGAGAAGCCTCATCCATCACCACAATATCAAAACTAAGTCGGCCGGGTGGAATATACTTCGCCACGGCCATCGGGCTCATCATAAAACAGGGCTTATAAGCGACCATCGCATCGCCAGCTCTTGTCACTAAATTTCGAATCGAGATATGGCGTGTTTTCTTTTCAATTTCTCTTGTCAGCAATGCACCGTTTGTATAACTTGCCGCTCTTGCGCCGCGCTGACCTGCGGGCACGACGCGATCCGCTGCTTTCGCTGCAACACGTTTTCGTTGAAGTTTTTTTAAGGTATCGTCATATTTGGCAAATTGCTGTTGAAGGGCTGTTTGCTCATGTCCTGACAGTTGCGAAAGCTCCGGTTGCTCTTGATAAATTTCACGCGCGAGAGAATGATATGTCGCAAATTTCATTGCATTTTTTGCGAAGGTTAATGAATGGCTATTTTGGCTCAAGTAGCGATTGAGTAAGGTAAATCCACCCAGCTCCATTCTTTCTTTGGCATACAAATATTTAATCCAACCATCGAGCCATGCCCCGTTGCTAATGGCGGATTCATTGCGCTCTATTACTTTTTCAATGGAGTCACCGCTAAATTGAAACCAACTTTCACGATGAGCAGCAACGGATTCAAAAAATGCATGCTCATCATTTTTAACTTCGGTGAGTTGTTTGGCTAATTCTTCCCCCACATTTTGCAAGGCCGTAATTGCATCCACATTCGTTTGGCATTTCAATAATGCGATGATGCTTTCATTTTCACATTGCTCATGGCAACGTTTTGAGTACTCAAGGGTATCAACCACCACTTGAAGTGCTTCAGGTGCAAAGACTGAATTTAAAGGGATTAAATCCAGCTTATCGCTGAAAATGTTGACATAGGTTTTATTATTTTCTACAGACGCGCGCAGTTGAATGAGCGTTTTACTCTCTTTAATTTTTGCGCGAAGATTTGTTTGAGACATGTTGGTATTGAGCAGATAGTGTTGGGCGTCGGTTAAAACCGAAATAATGGCATCTCGGGCTTCAGTGAGCGGGTTAAGATCATTTGATAAATCGACTTCTTTATCACTTAGGCAAGGAATCGCGGTGAACAGTTCAGAGAGCGTTTTGCATTCTAAGCGAACCGTCTCCAGCTCTTTAACCAAGCCTTGCTGAGAAAGATTCTGAATGCCTCGGAACACATCGTCGGGCACCGAAAAAAGAGCTTGAGCTAAAGAAACACGTTTGCCAAAACCAATGCCGTATTCTCTTCTTACGCGCTGGAACCAAGTGATCATGCTCATGACCAAAGCAGCATCGGTATTCAACCCTTGAAAGTGATTGCCAAGCATCCGAATGTTTTTTGGATCTTTTGAAAAATCAGCTGACTTCGCTGACCAATCGGCAGCTTCGCTCAGGGTTTTAGCCATCTGTGTTGGATTGAATTTTGCTGACTTAGAAAATGCGGTGACCCATTTTTTTGTCTTTCTCCAAGAAGAATCAAACCAGGAAAAGAGGCCTGTTTTTTCCAATGTGGCGGCGCACTCTTGCAGTGCATCGACACTGGGTAATTTATCTGTCACGATGATTGTTTCGAGGTGTTCTTTTTCGTCAATCAATGCTTGGTATTGACTGATAAACATGGTGATAAAGTTAGTAAGTGCTTCATTATCAAACAAGGCATCTCGACAAGAAACAAACTGCGCGGGAAGCTCTGCGCTGAGCAAAATGAAGGTTTCCAGTTCTTTAAGGCCGCAAAGATCGCAACCTAAAATGGGCTGGGCGTTATCAGGAACATGAGATACAAGCTCAGCGCGTAAAGTTTTAATGCTCTCTAAACGTGTGATCGTGCCATTCAAGGTAGACAAGGCGCGGGTGATGTCATCAAGGCGGGCATTTTTATCAACGCCAAATGCAGATAACCTTTGCATCGCGGTATCAACAAGGTCAATAAAGGCAAGATTTTCGATAAGCTCTTTGGTGAACGTCGTTGTGATTGACTGATATGCATCAGTGAGCGCGCGCTGATCTAAAACATACGCCTCAAGGTGTTTTATTTCATCGCTCGTCATTTTACCGAGCGCACTCAAATTCACCTGACCGCGCGGCGTTGGGATTTTTTTCCATGCATCAATAAGGTTTTCTGCGGCAAATAAAGACTCTTTGTTATTGAAGTGAATGCCCTGCAATTGACAATGCTGAATAACCGATTGGCACCAGCTCGAAAGGCCAGCAGTCCACACCTTTAACCCCTCTGTGAGTTCATCGGAGTCTTGTCCAGAGAGCCTTTTATTTTCAACCCCAAACCAAGGATGTGATGCCCAGTTTCCAACTTTCGGTAACTGTTTACTCACGCCATTTAAGTAATTGTAAAACAGCTCTAACTGCTCAATTTTTTCATCAAGTATTGCTTTACTAAATGCGCCTGATCTGAAATTTTCTGGCGCGATTTTTTTAAATTTTAATGGCGCGACCGCTGCCTCAAAACGGGAAGCGGCCATGAATATTTCGTGGATACTCAGCCCTGAGTCTTTCCATTTTCGGTTAATCAATTCCACATAGTTTTGCAACTTTTCACGCGCTCTTTCATAACGCTCAAGCTCTCCATTGTATTCGCTTTGTGAATACTTAAAGCTCGGTCCATTTTCTATTCGCTTCTTAAAATCATCTAAAACCAATCTTTTTTGCGCTTTATCGCTGTGCAAATCTAAACAAAAATCACCTAAGCCGGCTTTATCCATACGGCGTTTTACCACTTCTAACGCAGCTTGCTTTTCTGCCACAAACAGAACGGTTTTTCCCTGTGACAATGCGGCGGAAATAATATTGGTAATGGTTTGAGATTTACCTGTCCCTGGAGGGCCTTCAACAACCAGATTCTTTCCTTTTAAGACATCAATAAGTGCGCTCATTTGCGAGCTATCAGCGTCCTCAATCATGGGGAAATCTTCATGAAGGTTCTTTATCTCATCAAGAACATAGCTTTCATTATAAAAACCCGCGCTTGATGACAGATCGCCATCATGAAAAAAACGTTTAATGACATCATGCTCTAACAGGTTGCCTTTACCCTCAGGCCAGTTTCGCGGATCAAGATCGCGATACATAAGAAGCTTACCCAGGCTTAAGGTTGCCAGCGTGGCAAATCGGCGGACTTTCCAATTTCGAACAATCACATCATTTTGCTTGCGTTCGAGCAGGGCACTCACCTCTTTAAAGTACTCTTCTGGCGTCAGTAATTTTTCTTCGTTTGAAGGGTCAACAAGATCAGGAAGTGTTAAACCAAAATCCTGCTGCATTTTTTCGCGTAGGATCAGGTTTTGTAGAATATCTTCACCATTATATTTAATGGTATGAACCGCAATGCCATTTCTGAATTCTTTGTTTATGCTGATTGGCAGCATATAAAGTGGTGCCAAACGTTTAATTTTACTGTCCGCTTGATCGACCCATTCAATAAAGCCAAGACACAAAAACAAGATATTATTTCCCGTCTCATCAATGGCTGTTTTTGCGTCACTGGCGAGTTTTTTTATGGCTAAATTAAGCGGCGCTTCAAATTGCACTGATTGTAACTTGGCATCAGTATGCCTTTCGTCATGCCTGGCGCTTGCGCCATTGGGCAATTCAAAATGCGTATCAATACCCAAGATGTCAGCCCACTCTTTTGCCTCTGGCAATTTTTTAAGAGTAATGTGCTGTTTTTTCTCTTCATTCCACTCTAAATAACCCTGCTCGATAAGCTCGCTCAGTGTTGGCTCTGGCACTGCCGTGATTAGCATGGATTTTTCAGCCACTAAAAGTTTAATCAGCTCGTCTGGTAATTCATCAACGAGGCGCACAAACGATTTACTGTTTTGGTCAAGATTAAGTAATCGAGAGCGACCACCGGAAATATCTAAAAGCTTCTGGCGCATGCCTTCAAAAGCCGAGACCAGAAATTGATCTGGGTATTTTATCGTCGTGTCACGGGTCATAGTGTGTGAGCTCTTTTCAGATTGAGTTTTAAGGGAAGGCGCTGTTTTATTGGATGCTAGCCGCGTGAGGTTAGGTTTTCTTACCTCTGGCTTTTTCTGGGGGGGGATCATGATTAACTGGGGAGGCTAAAAGAATTGTTATACGATGACGTAAAGCTGTATTGCGGGTACGCATACGCCTCGCGGCGAGTTCTGAATCAATGTTTTTTAAAATTGCATGATGATGCTTGTGTTTTTCAACCGCATCGATAAGCGCATCGATAAGTAACTTTTTAAATTTATCCGACATTATTCATTACCCAAGAACCACTCACCCAGAAAAAAAGAGGCATATATTAGCAGAACTAGGTTGATTTAATGTTAATTATTCTAATTGTTGTTTTTCTGCTTAAAAAACACACGAAAAAGCGGTTATTTTGGGTATTTAATCAAATTTACTTCGATTTTATGCAATTGTTCATCTTTTTAAACTCTG
>CAMRBZ010000188.1 GCA_947040595.1 uncultured Enterovibrio sp.
GCCAAAAAAACAGAGGCCTTTTTCATTTACGAAGGACTCGAAGCGCTTCTTTTTTAAGGTTTGTTAAGGATGTTTAAGGCTCTTGAAAACGGCTTGTTGTATTTTCTTGTTCTAGAAAATCCAAAATACCTCTTGCGGCTTGTCGGCCTTCATCAATGGCGGTGACCACTAAATCAGATCCTCGGACCGCATCGCCTCCTGCAAATATTTTTTCATTGCTGGTTTGAAAAGCAAAAGTGTGTGTTTGGAGATCATTGACAGAAGAGCAAGAGCTTGGATTGGCTTTAATGCGGCCATTTTTATGAAGTTTTACCTGAAAAGGTTCAAGCCAAGGCATGGCGTGCGCTTGAAAACCGAAGGCAAAAATCACGGCATCGCTTTGCAAAATATGCTCGCTGCCTTCGATGATTTCAGGGCGAGAGCGTCCTGCTTCATCGGGTTCGCCCAGCTTTGTTTTGATGAGCTTTACCCCAGTTGCATGGCCTTTTTTATCCACAATGATCTCTAAAGGTTGAACGTGGAATAAAAAGCTGGCGCCTTCTTCTTTCGCGTTTCTTATTTCACGCCGAGAGCCGGGCATGTTGCTTTCATCTCGACGATAAGCACAAACGACGCTTTTTGCACCTTGTCGAAGGGCCGTCCGAATGCAGTCCATGGCGGTGTCTCCCCCGCCAAGAACAAGCACTTTTTTTCCGGCCATGTCGATGTATTTTGTGTCGGACTCAAGGTCCATGACCTGATAACAACTGCTGACAAGAAAGGGAAGCGCTTCATAGACCCCTTTTGCTTTATTATTTTTAATGTCGGTTTCAAGGGGTTTATAGGTGCCAACACCCAGAAAAACAGCGTCGTGTTGGTCTAACAGGGTTTGAAAGGGAATGTCTTTTCCTATTTCGGTATTGAAATGAAATTGAATGCCCATCTCTTCAAAAATGCGTTGGCGTTGGGCCATGATGCTTTTATCTAATTTGAAAGAAGGAATCCCAAACGTGAGCAAGCCGCCTATTTTTGGGTAGCGATCAAAGACCACGGGCTTGATGCCATGTCGCACGAGTACATCGGCGCAGGCCAAACCCGCAGGTCCTGCCCCTATGATGGCCACCGATTTATCTTGCCACTCTACGTGAGATAAATCAGGTTTCCAACCTTGTTCAAAGGCAAGATCTGTAATGTGTTTTTCAATATTGCCTATGGTGACGGCGCCAAAATCTTCATCCAAGGTGCAGGCGTTTTCACAGAGCCTGTCTTGTGGGCATACGCGTCCGCATACTTCGGGCAAGCTGTTTGTTTCATGGGCCAGTTCGACCGCTTCGATAATGCGTCCTTCATTGGCCAGTTTTAGCCACTGAGGGATGTAGTTGTGGACTGGACATTTCCATTGGCAATAGGGGTTTCCGCAGTCGAGGCATCGGTCTGCTTGGGCGCTCACTTGTTTTGCTGTAAAGGGTTCATAAATTTCAATAAACTGAGTTTTACGTTTTTTGAGCGGTATTTTTCTTGGGTCAAGACGTTGAATGTCAATAAATTGATAGATGTTCTCACTCATCGTTTTTTGTCCTTTTTATCACTGCGCTTTTTATTATTGCGCTTTTTATTACTGCGCTTTTTATTATTGCGCTTGGATACGAAGCTCTGCACTGCTGCGGCTTTGGTGCCCGAGCAAAGCGTGAACGTCTGCGGTTTTAGGTTTCACTAAATAAAAGCGATGGATCCAAGAATCGAAATTGGACAGGATCTCTTGTGCGTGTTGTGATCCTGTCAGTTCTAAATGTTGGTAAATGAGTCCTCGAAGGTGTTCTTGATGGACGGTGAGATCTTCAAGAGACAGAGCTTCAACTTCTTCATGGTTCATGTGGCTTTCAAAATCCCCGTTTTCGTCCAAAACATATGCAAAACCGCCCGTCATTCCCGCACCAAAATTAACCCCTGTACGCCCTAAAATAGCGACGATCCCGCCTGTCATGTATTCACAGGCATTTTCTCCTGCTCCTTCAACCACGGAAACCGCCCCTGAATTTCGAACGGCAAAGCGCTCTCCTGCTTTTCCTGCGGCAAAGAGTTTTCCGCCTGTTGCGCCGTACAAGCAGGTGTTTCCTATGAGGGTGGATGTTTGAGAGTTGAAATCAGATCCGAGGGGCGGTTTGATAATGATCTTGCCTCCTGCCATGCCTTTTCCGACGTAATCATTGGCATCCCCCGTTAATATGAGGTGCATGCCACCTGCGTTCCAAACCCCAAATGACTGGCCTGCGCTGCCTTGAAATTGAATTTCAAGCGGGGTGCTCGCCATGCCTTGATTGCCATAACATTTTGCAATAAATCCTGAAAGAGCCGCGCCGACAGAGCGGTCTGTATTTCGAATATCAAAGGCGGCGCAGGCTTTATTTCTTTTTTCAACGGCGTCACGAAACGTGTCTATAAGCGCTTGGTTTAATAATCCCTTATCAAAAGGTGGATTCGGTTCACTCCAAAAAAGAGAGGCGCCATTTTTGGATACGGGGCTTTTTAAGATGGGGCTTAAGTCAATTTTTGCCTGTTTAGGGGTCATGCCTTCGATGGCCTCTAAAAGCGAGGTTCGCCCAATAAGATCGGTGATTTTTTCGACGCCCAATTGGGCCATCAGCTCGCGCACCTCTTCTGCGACACCTTCAAAAAAGGCGATGACGTTTTCAGGCAGACCTTTAAAATAATCGCGGCGCAAGGTGTCGTCTTGTGTGGCGATGCCTGTCGCACAGTTATTGAGATGGCATATCCGAAGGTATTTACATCCAAGTGCCACCATAGGCGCGGTTCCAAAACCAAAACTTTCAGCGCCTAAAATAGTGGCTTTGACGATGTCGAGACCTGTTTTTAATCCACCATCGACTTGCAAGCGGATTTTATGACGAAGCCCATTTTCGACCAAGGCTTGCTGTGTTTCAGCAAGACCCAGCTCCCAAGGGCTGCCCGCATATTTTACCGACGTGACCGGGCTTGCGCCTGTGCCTCCGTCATAGCCTGAAAGGGTAATCAGATCGGCGTAGGCTTTCGCGACGCCAACGGCAATGGTGCCCACTCCGGGCTCGGACACCAATTTAACGGACACCAAGGCCTTTGGATTGATTTGTTTGAGATCAAAAATAAGCTGCGCTAAATCTTCAATGGAATAAATATCATGGTGAGGCGGGGGGGAAATCAAGGTGACCCCTTGAACGGAATAACGTAAACGTGCAATTTCAGCGGTCACTTTGTGGCCTGGGAGTTGCCCGCCTTCTCCTGGTTTTGCCCCTTGGGCCATCTTTATTTGTAATACATCAGCATGCACGAGGTAATGAGGCGTCACACCAAAACGGCCTGACGCAATTTGCTTGATGCGAGAATTACGCTCCGTGTTAAATCGACGGGGATCTTCTCCGCCTTCTCCTGAATTAGAATGCCCTCCTAAACGGTTCATGGCGATAGCCAAAGCTTCATGGGCTTCAGGGCTTAATGCGCCAATGGACATCGCCGCCGAATCGAAACGTTGAAAAAGTCCTTTTTTAGGCTCGACGTTTTCTATTGGGATAGGGGGTTGTTTTGTGCTTAATTGAAGAAGATCCCGCAAGGACGAAACGGGCCGTGAATTAACACTTTTTGCATAAATTTTATAATCTTCTTTTTCTTTTGAGCGGGTTGCCACTTGCAAAAGACTGACGACATCAGGATTGTAAGCGTGGTATTCCCCACCATGCACGAATTTGAGCAAGCCTGCACGAGGAATGGCTTTGCCTTTGTTCCACGCGAAAGCAGACAGACGCAATAAGTCATCTTGAAAATCTGAAAATTCAGCCCCTTGGATACGGCTTGTCACCCCTTTAAAGCAAAGATGCATGACATTTTGGTGAATTCCAATGGCTTCAAAAAGTTGCGCGCCGCGATAAGAGGCAAGGGTGGAGATCCCCATTTTGGACATGATTTTATACAGGCCTTTATTGATGCCTGTTTGAAATTGTTTTAGCCCTTCTTTAAGGGATTTTTTGAGGATGCCGTTTTCAACCATTTTTGCGATGGAAGCATAAGCCAAATAAGGGTAAACGGCTGTTGCGCCGAGTCCTAAAAGGACGGCAAATTGATGGGGGTCTCGGGCGCTCGCGGTTTCAATAATGATGTTGGCATCACAGCGTAAGGATTTTTCAACCAAGCGTTGATGTACCGCGCCCACAGCCATTAAAGCAGGAATCACCAAGGTGTCTTTACGGATCTTGATATCAGAAAGCAGCACAAGCAAACAGGCGTCCCGTACTTTTTCTTCAACCTCGTTACACAATTGAATAATGGCCTGCTCTAAGTCCATTTTTTTAGGGTCGAAACAAAGATCGAAATGGTGCTTTTTATAGTCGTCCTCGTTGAGGGCGAGCAATTGCGCCCTGTCTGAACAAAGTAAAACAGGGCTTTGAAAAACCACACGCCTTGCGTGTTCTTGTGTTTCTGAAAAGAGGTTTCTTTCTCGCCCGATACAAGTGGCCAAAGACATAACATGGTTTTCTCGTAAAGGGTCGATGGGGGGATTGGTCACTTGTGCAAAGGTTTGGCGAAAATAGTCCGCGATATGGCGCACTTTAGAAGACAAGACGGCCATTGGGGTGTCGTCTCCCATTGAGCTGGTGGCTTCTTGTCCTGTGTCTGCTAAAACGCGAAGCACCTGATCTTGCTCTTCCGCGCTGACACCGAACAATTTAAGGTAAGTCTTGAAGGTTTCTTCTTCCATTTGGTGGGCGAGAGCGCATTCGTTTTTTGTTATTTTCTCGAAAGAGACTTGGGATGTCAGTTCTTTATCGAGCCACTCTTTGTAGGGATGACGGGCTTTGATTTCATCGTCGATGTCTTTTGAATGCCAAATTTTTCCTTCAAAGGTGTCAATGACCAAAAGCTCGCCAGGCCCAACACGGCTCTTTTGAATGACTTCATCGGGGGCGTAATCCCAAATGCCAATCTCTGATCCTAAGGTGATGAGCTTGTCTTTTGTCAGGACGTAGCGAGCGGGACGTAAGCCATTTCGATCGAGGTTACAGGCTGCGTAGCGACCATCGGACATCACAATGCCAGCAGGTCCATCCCAAGGCTCCATGTGCATTGAATTAAATTCGTAAAAAGCCCGTAAATCGGCGTCCATGTTGGGGTGATTTTGCCAAGCGGGTGGAATGAGCAAGCGCATGGCCCTAAAAAGATCCATGCCCCCGGCCAAAAAGACTTCAAGCATGTTGTCGAGGCTGGAGCTGTCAGATCCTTTTTCATTGACAAAAGGAGCGGCTTTTTTTAAATCAGGCAGTAAAGGCGAATTAAAGGTGTAGGCGCGTGCGCGTGTCCATTGACGGTTTCCTTCAATGGTGTTGATTTCGCCATTGTGCGCCAAATAACGAAAAGGCTGTGCTAAAGGCCATTTAGGTGTGGTGTTGGTGGAAAAGCGCTGGTGGAAGAGACAAATGGACGAGGCGAGCCTTAAATCGGCCAAATCTAAATAAAATCGAGGTAAATCGGCGGGCATGCAAAGCCCTTTATACACAAGGGTACGGGTTGAAAGACTTGAAATGTAAAAGTCGGTGTTTTTCGTTAACGCTTTTTCTGCGCGCCGTCTTGCAATGTATAACCTGCGCTCTAAGTCACGAGATCGCCATCCTGCGGGCGCATTGATGAAAACTTGTTCTATTTGAGGAAGATGACGTAAGGCCATTTCGCCAAGCACCGTTGAATTAATGGGCACCTCGCGCCACCCTACGATGGACAAGGTTTCTTGCGCGATGGCGTGTTCGAAAATGCTTTTTTCGTGTTTGGCTTTTATGGGGTCTTGGCTAAAGAAAAACATTCCGACAGCATAGAGTTTGCTTAAAGACCAGTTATTTTCTTCTGCAATGATGCGAAAAAAAGAGTCGGGTTTTTGCAATAATAAACCGCACCCATCCCCTGTTTTCCCATCTGCATTGATGGCCCCTCTATGGGTCATTCTGTCTAATGCACTGATCGCCGTTCTGATCAGTTTGTGGCTGGCTTCCCCTTCAATATGTGCAATTAAGCCAAAGCCGCAATTGTCTTTCTCCAAGGTGGGATCATAAAGCGACATAGGGGGAGGTCTCCTTTGCATCGTTTGGATGCCGTAATCGTCCAGTGTGGATTGTTTTTTTGAGTGATTTTTTAATGAATTCGCCTGAATGAATACCCAAAAAATTTGACGATGCGCGCTGCCTGAACGCCATGCGCATAGAGAACTATGTGATTGACGTGAATGAGAAGCAAAAAACCGCGCAATTTCAAAGGCGAGGGGTATAAAAGCAGGTATTTCACCTGATCGATTAAAGTCGACTTGTACAAAGTACGTCAGATTTTTAAGCAAGCAGATTTCAAAAATGTGATGGAAGAAACGTGGACGTGTTTGAAAGGCTTAGAGTCAAGAAGAAAAGACAGAGCAAAATAAGAAAACAAGACTGCCAAACCCTTAATCTGAAAAAAGAAAAAGAGTCCGCGATGCGTTTTGATCCTTATTTTGACCTTGTTTTTGCAGGGTAAAATAAATCCCTTTATAAACAATGACTTGCTAGAGCCTCTTTTTTATAAGGTCAAAACAAGGTTTTTTCCCTTTATCCCTTGCTATGAGCGGCTTTTTACTTCAATATTCATTGTTCACCGCCACGCAGGCGGCTTAGAAA
>CAMRBZ010000189.1 GCA_947040595.1 uncultured Enterovibrio sp.
ATTGTGTGAATTCGGCGTCTGGATTCCTCCCCTCTCTCTAGAAAACAGGCGCAGGTTTTTTTATGTGGAAATCAGCTTTTAAATTCCTATATCAATATTTGTAAGAGGAATTCAACACTCTAGACATTGTTTACGGTTAAACTATGTCTAAAAAACAAAAAATATATTTTTAGTAAAATTAAAAAACTTTTTTACACTCGACATTTCCTGAATTTTCTTGATACCTTTTAAGCATTCTTTCTTTGTTTTCTTTTACTTTTTGATCTCTAGCCTCTAAGGTGTCGCGCTTAAGGTTTTTATTTGTAATTTTCTGTATCTTTATTGTGTTTTTGCATGTTGGGCAATCGGTGCGTGTTACTTGATTTACAAAATCGAAATATTCAGTATCACAATCTGAGCAATAAGAAATAAAGGCTTTGTTATCTCTAAAAATCTGGGCTAAATAATATGCATCATTTACGGTGAAGTTATGGATATTTTTTTGTTCTTTGTTTACGTGTTTTATTTATTATCTGGTTACTGTTCGCTAAAGAGAAAGAAAAGAACACACAGATTTGCGTATTACGTTTTTAGTCATTTTTTATAGGTTTCGACGTAAAAACGCGCTCAAATGAACACCAAAGGATCAGTACTCAAAAAAGCATCAAACCATCACAAATAAGTAACACGAAAAATGAAGTATTTCATTCTTTCTTTTTGTTGCTTTTGACCTTTTCATTTAGAGATTCTTCCGAAGAACCTGAAAGTGTCCCTTAAATTCAATATTTAACATAATGGTGATTTCACGCACCATTTTTGCCCCTGTTTTATTTTAATGTTGTTTGTTTGCATTTTTTCTTGATTTGAAATCTGTAACATACATCAAATTTCTGATGTTATTAAAACGCCATAGCTCTAAAAGAAACGGAGCATTAGGGGGTATAAAATTTGATGTATTTTTCCTGTGAATACATACTTGATGTGTACGAATAAAACCCTCCTTTAATTCGTGATATTTCAAGGTGTCATAGAGGTGAAAAAATATGGCTAATTTCGCTTATCTTCGCGTCTCCACAGACGAGCAAGATGTGAACAATCAAAAACACGGGTTGCTTGAATATTGCAATCAAAAAGGGCTTTCAAATATCGAATTTATTATTGATTCGGTAAGCGGAAAAGCGCCTTAGCGTGAGCGAAAACTCGGCGCGCTTATTTCGAAAATGCAGGCAGGGGATAATCTGGTTTTTGCGGAAGTGTCGAGAATGGAACGTTCAACATTGCAGGTTCTTGAGATTTTAAGCGCCTGCGCTGAGAAAGAAGTGAATGTATATGTGGCAAAGCAGCAAATGATTTTAGATGGCTCCATGCAAGCGAAAATCACCGCGACGGTTTTAGGTTTGGCGGCAGAGATAGAGCGCGAATTTATTAGCCAACGCACCAAAGAAGCGCTCGTGGCAAGAAAGGCCAAAGGCTTCACATTAGGTAGGCCCGATGGCGCTTTAAATAAAAGTTATGCCTTGGATAAGCACAAAGCAGACATCAAAAAATATTTAGGAATGGGGTTATCTTTGAGTGCGATTGCGAAGCTGGTTGAAGAGCAGAGATCCACGGTGAATGATTATATAAAGAGGGGTGGGTTGAGGTGATGCTTATTCAGATAATATATTACGACTTAACCTGTCTGAATACATATTAGATGAGGAATTATAAAGAGACGGGTAAAAAGCAGTAATAAGCATGAATGGGCATGAGTGGGCATGAGTGGGCATGAGTGGGCATGAGTGGGCATCATGATGGGGTTGAAAATAACCGAATTGCTAATATAAAAAGAATAACGAATAGTCTTGAGAGTTATTGTCATTTAATTGGAAAATATGCATTTATTTTTTTAAATTAAAAGAATTTATTAATGGATTTAATGGTTGTAAGTTAGAGCGGAACCTTAATGTATTTTATGAAAATGTAAATAATAAAGATTTAGGTCATCCACTTAACATTTAAGAATTAAACATAATGTTTATTGTTTCGTCTCAATGGGGAGTAATATTTCAATATTCTCAAAAGAGACGAAAAAAGCTATTGATAAAGCAATAAAAAAACAAAGTCATTTAATAAAGAAAATAAACGTATCACATATTAATTAATTATGGGTAAACCCCCAGCTATGCTGGGGAGGCTCAAATAGGTTTTACCTTTACCGCGGTAAAGGTACTTTCTGTACTCGGCCATGAGTAAGAAGGAATAACCTATGAGAGATTATAAACGTTTGTCTCATACACGATGGGATTGTAAATATCATATTGTTTTTATACCAAAGATCCGAAATTAAGAAGCGCAGGATTGTTACCGAGATCAGTTGAAGTTAAGTATTTAGTGCGCCTTGGGCGCTTTTTTTGGCCCTTTGAGGGCGTCACCCTAATAAACCTCCGGCTTTGCCGGAGGTAATTTAACTAGTTTATTTTAATTGTCCATAAATTAATCTAAAACCGACTTTTACTATTAATACTCCTTTCAGGATTAGAAAGAACTAAAAATATCAATGGTATGGGCGCTATTATTCAATTATCATAAGCCATTAGGGCGATGACTATTCCCATTGAATGCAATTCGTTACGAATAATCAAAAATTCTTCATCATATCCATTTTTTGTTTATGCAAGCTGTTTTTTAAGTGCAGAGCCAGAGACAAGCCGCAAGTTATGGCAGAATTACCAGTCAAGGAATAAATTAATGAGTTTTTCCTTTAACTTTCAAATATAGTACATAAAAAAATAAACTGAATTTAGTTAGTGATAGAGGGATTTTGTGTGATGAAAAATAATGAGTTCAATCCCATTACTGTAAACGGGCACAAGTACGGTATTGACCATTTAAAAGACATAAAATTTAAAGTTAATGTTGAATTTAATAACGGAGATATTCGTGAAATAATAGTGTATGTTCGACCTACTAATCATCTGTTTAGTAAGAAAATGAGTGCTTCAGAGTGTAAAAATAGAACCACTCTTGTGGAAAGTGGTGCCTGTCTTATTAGTTATCAGCATCATGAAGGAAACTATCAGGCAATAAAGAATAACCCTCCACAGATTAAAGAGTATCGTATGTTCTGCGATAAGAAATGGAAAGATTCAACACTTCTTCTATCTTTTATTGATCTTATTTCAAATGACCCTAAATCATCAAGAACAATGCTTGCTAACACAGGTGATGATAAAACGTGCTTAAGCGGAATATTGGAGCCTAAAGATAGATCAAATGAGGTTTATCTTGTTTTCTTTACTATGTTAAAAAGAAACAGCAAAGAATTAAATATGATTATAGATACTGCATTCTGTGTCTCCCCCGATCAATATAAAGCAAAAAAGTTGATTAATGGTGATCAAAACGTTGTTAAACCTTTGGTGTTAGTTATAAGGAATATAATGGAAGGACGAAAGCCATTTGAGTCGTTGAAAGGAGCAAAGAAAAAGAAAGGAGCCAAGAAAAATAAGTAGTTAATAAAAAAAAACTCTGCAATGCAGAGCTTTTTTTATATAAATCATTTTCGAAATAACTTCCAGATCACCTAGTAACTCCGTGTCTTGCACGGACACCAGCGTATGCTTATTCTCGACATTACTCGATCAAAGCACCATTGTATCAGCCAGCGGGCGGTGGGGATCTTGCAATCCGACTTAATCCCACTCTTAACTATATTCATAATAGCTATATCATAATCATGTTATATCTACACTCTAAATTTCGCAGAAGTTGACATTATTGTCAACAAAAAAATACTTGCTTTCATGTTAGTGTTAGCTTCGAGATTTCTTTTTGCTCTCTCTTAAATTGTACTCTCTTTTAATAGTTTAAAAGCGATTTCAAGGACTTGTTTTTGGCTCATGTCATGGTTGGCCGCATAGATCTTAAAGTCTCTTTTAAACTCAGGTTCAACTTTAAAATTCAAATCAACAACTTTTCCTTTTTCCGCTTTTATTGTGTTCTGTGTTTGTTTTATGGTTTCGGTTTTCTCTTTATTTTTAGGCTTTCCGATAGATAACGTTTTCATGCACCCACCTGCTTTACAATGCTGTTTATGAGTTTTTCTGCTTGTTCGTTTAGATTTTTATATTTTGTTTCTGTGGCACAAAACCCTAAATCAAAGGCGGTGA
This sequence comes from uncultured Enterovibrio sp., assembly GCA_947040595.1. Classification (GTDB taxonomy): domain Bacteria; phylum Pseudomonadota; class Gammaproteobacteria; order Enterobacterales; family Vibrionaceae; genus Enterovibrio. The sequence goes on from CAMRBZ010000189.1 coordinate 4,131, forward strand.
TGTAGCCTGTTTTCATATAAATAGCACCGTCAAGTACAGCGAAACCATACCCTTTAATAGTTTCTCTACTTTCTCTTTCTTGTGCTGTGCTTGTTGTTTTGTATAGGGCAAAAACCATCTTTTCGCTATTTAGCGTTTTCGCTAATTCGTTAGCAAGTAAAATGCTTGGTTCTAAATCATCAAGGCTTGATCCTGTTGGAATAACAATAAGATCTGAATTTTCAGCCGCTTCTAGTGTTCCTCTTGTTGCGTGTGGTGCACCATCAATCACCATTAAGTCATAGCGCTTTGCTTCCGATAGTGCTTGATGTGTTGTTGTGAATATTTGGGTCTGTACTTTGGGTTTAATATTGGCAATTTCTCTTCTTTGCTCTGCCCATCGGTTCGATGTGATTTGGCTTGAATCGATATCGGCCAATAAGGTATTCCACCCCGCCCGAGTAAACTCAACCGCGACAGTGCGCGCAAGTGAAGATTTTCCTACTCCACCTTTTTGACTTAGAAAGCTGATGATCATGGTTTTGTCTCTTCAAAAAACACAGCTCAATTTTAGCTAAAACGCTAAATAGCACAATCGCTAATTAGCGTTTTAATGCAACGTGTTGGTGAGTTCAAAGGCATTGAAAGGAAGTTTTGGTTAACTTGAGCACACAGACATAGAGCAAAGATGGGATGATTTTTTCACCAAAGCGGATAAATGCTATGCAGGTTTGCTCACCAAAAACCCTCTTCATGCGCACTGGCAAAATACCATCTGGGCACAATACGAATATTCATTAGATGAGTTAGAACAATACCTCGACTTGCGCGGCCATCCCAAAAAAGGTTTAGAAATTTACGGCCTGGGGCGAAATTGTGAACTCTTTGATAACACGCGAAAGTGGGCCTATAAAGCGATCCGTGAATTTTGGCAGCCAGAATACAAAGCGAATTGGAATAACGCCGTATACAGCCACATAGAAGCATTAAACGGTCAATTCATCACGCCTTTGCCCGTTTCTGAGATTAAATCAATTTCGAAATCCATTGCGAACTGGACTTTTAAACATTTTACGCCATGCAAATTTAGAGAAAGCCAAGCAAAGAAAGGGGCGAAATCTAAAGGGGGAGGCCGTCCGAACAAGAAAGCGTTATTGCCACAAGTTCTGGCGATGAAAGCGGAAGGTTTAACTCAGTTAGTTATTTCAATAGAATTAAGTGTTTCTACGCGGACTATCCGTAATTGGCTTAACGAGATCGGAAAAAACAACCATATCAGATAACAGCCCTTTTTAAGGGGGCTCTTGATTTTTCTAACCCCAGTAAAAACAAGGGTCATTTGCGCGTCAAATCCGCATTTTGTTTTTTCTTCCATTTACCCCTTTAAAAAAACCCTTCTTGCTGAGAATGCGCGAGAAATGAAAAAACGTTTCGGACAAAGGTTTAATGTGTTTTTACCCTTATATTTTTAGCTGCTTAGAATATTCTTATAAATCAAGCTCTTAAGAAATGATGTTTTTTACAAGGTAAAAACAAGGTTTTTGCCTCTTACCCCTTGCTATCAGATGCTCTCTGTTGCAAAATCCATTGTTCACGGCCACATAGGCCGCTTAGAAACACAAATGCATACCAATGTAACGTTTGCGGACGTTCACGGCCACATAGGCCGCTTAGAAAGCTTTGGCCTGAGTGCGCCCCTGGTGGCGATGGTTCACGGCCACATAGGCCGCTTAGAAAGAAACAATAAGCGGTGGAACGCAGACAAGCGGGTTCACGGCCACATAGGCCGCTTAGAAACAAGAGCTCGGCGGATCAGAGAACGGCGCTTTGTTCACGGCCACATAGGCCGCTTAGAAATGTTGTCTGGATGAAGCGCCCCGCGTCAACATGTTCACGGCCACATAGGCCGCTTAGAAACTAAGTCGATCAACTTTTTGAAGTGAGTTGATGTTCACGGCCACATAGGCCGCTTAGAAAAAGTTCTCTGTAATCGTCGCTTGTAAGAGAAAGTTCACGGCCACATAGGCTGCGTAAAAAGGGGCCTTCCGGCCCCTTTTTTTAAAAAAATTCACGTCCACACAAGCCGCTTTGTTATCTTTTTGGTACATTCATCCCTGAGTTTGATTTGCCCTTTCTGTAATCTCTTTTTTCAGTTTTTTTTCTGTTTCGTTGTCAAAAATAGAGGCGTATTCCGCCATTTTTCTAAGATCCATGATCGTCATCTTCGCTTTGGGATCATAAGCCTTTAGGTCGTTTTGATAGTCATTTAGTAACTTGTAGTTTTTACGCATCCACTCACCTTCTTCATGACTTCCTTTTAGCACCTTTGGTCTGCGGTTTAGTCTTGGTCGCAATGGCTTTTCTATGGATGGAAAAAAGCCAGACACCCATCGTTAAAATTGTGGGCTCTGATCCCACACCTGACTGA
>CAMRBZ010000190.1 GCA_947040595.1 uncultured Enterovibrio sp.
GCTGGAGATGCTGGAGATGCTGGAGATGCTGGAGATGCTAAAGATACAGGTTCCTCGGATGCCTAATCCACAAAAAAACAAAGCGTTCTTTTAAAGCACGAGAAATAAAAAAGAAAATTTCATGCAATCGCCCTCCCCTGTTTTTTCATTTTTAAACCGCGGTGGCATCAAAACAGACTTGATAACTTTTTCCAATGGCCTTTAAAAAGTCCACATAACGGTGCTTTTTAAGGGTTAAATTTTGCCCCATGGGATCTAAAAGAACCACTTTCGTTTGGGTTCCTTTTGTCACACTTTCCACAGTGGCGGGATTAAATTGAGATTCAGAAAACACACACACCGCCTCTTTGTTTTTTAAGGCGGTACGAATGGCCACCAAGGTTCGAGCTCCCGCTTTACGCTCTGGTGTCAAAGTAATATGCCCTGAGGGTTTAAGGTTAAAAACCGCTTCGAAATACCCGTACCCATCATGAAATAAAAAATACCCTTTCTGCTTTGAAGGGGGGTGTTTTTTTGAAGACGCGGACAAAGAAGGGGTTAAGGGTGAAACCTTCAAAATATCCAATGTTTCTTGAATTTCTTTTTGAGTCTCATCCACTTCTTTGATAAAAAAAGCCAGATTTTTTTCATAGCTGGCTTTATTTTCAGGATCAATTTCAATCAGTTTTAATGCCATCGCTTTTGCAATGACTTTGCTTTGCAAGGTGCCTAACCAAATATGCCCATCGACCCCTGTCTCGTGCGAATGCCCTTTCTCCTCTTCCTTATGATCATGTCCCCCCTTGAGTGCGTATTGGCGTAATGGCATTCCCGGATAAGCTGTAAGCTGAACCGCTTGTGGATTCTTTTTGAGCACCTTGGTCAAAAAGGATTCCACCTCAGGGCCCACCCAAAAAACAAGGGATGCAGATTGTAACAATTGAATATCTGAAGGTTTTAACGCGTAGTCATGGGGGGAGGCATTCTCTGATAACAAAACATCCACAAAAGCCAAATCACCCGCAATATCTTGGGCGATTAAACCGATGGGTTTAATGCTGGTCACAATGAGAGGTTTTGCCAAGCTCGGGAACACAGTGAAGTTCCCCAATAAAAACAAGATAACCGTAAAAAAATAACGCATATAAAGCACCCTTAGAAATTGATTATTCATTGACAGGACATGGTATGATAAAGGATTCCCTTTTAAACGCCACGCTTGATTTATGCCCACACCACTCATTACATTGAACCGCGTTTCTGTTGTTTTTGACGGACGACACATCCTTGATAACGTGTCGTTTTCTCTTTACAGAAATAAAATCACGACCCTTATCGGTCCCAATGGCGCAGGAAAGTCAACATTGGTTAAAACCTTGGTGGGTTTAATTTCCCCGACTCAGGGCAAGATCCAGCGCCAAGCCCACTTAAAAATTGGCTATGTTCCTCAAAAGCTCAAGCTCAATGAAAATTTACCCTTAAAGGTTGACCGTTTTTTGAAGCTGACCCAAGGTGCAACGCCAGAGGCCATTGATGAGGCATTGGCCTTACTGGGTGCGACGGCGTTGCTCAAGGCCAATTTGCACACACTTTCAGGTGGAGAAACCCAACGTATTCTGCTTGCTTGCGCTGTTTTGAAAAAACCTGATTTGCTTGTGCTTGATGAACCCGTCCAAGGTGTCGATGTTTCAGGACAACTTGAACTTTATAACTTGATTGGAAAACTAAAAGAAACCTTGCAATGCGGCATTTTAATGGTGTCTCACGATTTACATTTGGTCATGGCAAAAACAGACGAAGTCATTTGTTTCCAACATCATATTTGCTGCTCAGGCGAGCCCGAGTCCATTCATTCTCATCCTGAATTTGTGGCCCTTTTTGGTTTAAGAGAAAGCCAACAGCTCGCGCTTTATCACCACCATCACAACCACCAGCATGATTTAGCAGGGCACCCCCTCGCCCCCTGCCAACATGAGGATCATTAAATGTTCGAATTTCTCCTCCTTCCTCTTCTTGCCGGATTCTGTATTGCCGCCGCCGCAGGCCCTTTAGGGGCTTTTGTGGTCTGGCGAAAAATGGCCTATTTTGGTGACACCCTTGCCCATGCTTCACTCCTTGGGCTGGCCATCGGTTTTGCACTTCAGGTTAACCTCCATTTTGCGCTCATCGTCAGTTGCTTCTGTGTTGCCGGCTTGCTGGTTGCCCTTCAAAGAAAAAACGCAGTTTCAAGCGACACCTTATTGGGGATCATCGCACACACCTCTCTTTCTCTAGGGCTTGTTGCCATCAGTTTTATTGACAACTTGCGCATTGATCTGATGGCCTATTTATTTGGGGATCTTCTGTCTGTTTCTTCGTCTGATCTTGCTTGGATTGCATCAGGAAGCGCCTTGATTTCCTTTCTCTTATTTAAACTTTGGACCCCGCTTCTTGCCATCACGGTAGATGAAGACATGGCCAAAGTGGACGGGTATCCTGTTGCTGGCTTAAAGCTCGTATTGATGCTCATGGTGGCCCTTGTTATCGCCCTTTCTATTAAATTTGTCGGAGCGCTCATCATCACCTCCTTGTTGATCATTCCGGCGGCAACCGCCCGTCGTTTTTCCACAAGCCCAGAAAAAATGGCGATTTTAGCCAGTCTTTTTGGTGTCTGTTCCGTTTTTGGGGGAATGGGGCTTTCCTGGTTTAAAGACACCCCGGCCGGACCTTCGGTTGTTGTGGTCGCGGGCGCGTTGTTTTTTTTAAGCCAATTAAAGAAAGGATCCGAATAAAAAAGACGCACCCTGTACATCAAATAACCAAACGCGCCCAGGTTTTCATTTAATTGAATAGCAATGATTGACAGCCCTTACAGAGATAGATAAGATTCGTTCCGATTTGAGGAATTCCCCTGTAGTTCAGTTGGTAGAACGGCGGACTGTTAATCCGTATGTCACTGGTTCGAGTCCAGTCTGGGGAGCCATCTCATTTCAATTTTAAGATGCAAAGAAGACTTTTCCTCCATAGTTCAGTTGGTAGAACGCCGGACTGTTAATCCGTATGTCACTGGTTCGAGTCCAGTTGGAGGAGCCATCTTTTCAGATCCCCTCTCTATTTCAATCAATCAAACAACATTCCCTTTAATTTCAATGCAATAGACCTTAAGCCTTAATAATTAAAAATATCTCTTTTTTATATTCCTTTTATCTAATAAGCTGCGATAAATCAAATCGACTCCCGTCGTCTCATATTGTTTCTATTTCATACAAAAATACATACTCGATTCGAGTATCTATTGTTATAGAGGCTACAAAGTTTGATAATAAGTAAATCTGTTTAACAAATTAGATAATGCCGTGACTGACTATTTATTGCTACTTCTGGGCACTGTCCTGGTCAACAACTTCGTACTTGTTAAGTTTCTCGGTCTTTGCCCTTTTATGGGGGTTTCAAAGAAGCTAGAATCAGCCATCGGAATGGGACTGGCTACCACCTTTGTTTTAACCCTCGCATCGGTCTGTAGTTATTTGATTGAGAATTATTTACTGGTACCCTTGGGTCTTGTGTATTTACGCACATTGAGTTTTATCCTGGTTATCGCTGTTGTGGTTCAATTTACTGAAATGCTTGTCCATAAAACAAGCCCCACACTCTATCGATTATTGGGGATTTTTTTGCCCTTGATCACCACAAATTGCGCCGTACTCGGGGTTGCTTTACTCAATGTCAATGCCAAACACAATTTTATTGAATCTATCATTTACGGATTCAGCGCCGCTGTTGGTTTTTCTTTTGTATTGATATTGTTTGCTTCGCTAAGAGAACGCATTGCCGCCGCAGACGTACCGCAACCTTTTCGCGGTGCGTCCATTGCGATGATCACTGCGGGTTTAATGTCCCTTGCCTTTATGGGCTTTACTGGTTTGGTGAAACCCTGATGTTAGAGCTCTACATCGCTTTTTTTGCGGTTCCGGTCCTTGCTTTGCTTTTTGGTTTGTTATTGGGATTGTCTTCTATCAAATTCAAAGTTGAAAGCGATCCTATTGTCGATCAAATTGATGCCATTTTACCACAAACCCAATGTGGGCAATGTGGGTATCCAGGGTGTCGTCCCTATGCCGAAGCTATTGCCAATGGGGACAACATCAATAAATGCCCGCCAGGTGGACAAGCCTGCATAGAAAAACTGGCCAATTTGATGGGGGTCGAGGCCACAGAGCCCCCTTGTGACGAAACGAAAAACATCAAAAAAGTGGCGTACATTCATGAAAAAGACTGCATCGGTTGCACAAAATGCATTCAAGCCTGTCCAGTTGATGCCATTGTAGGAAGCACCAAAGCGATGCACACCGTCATTAAAGACGAATGCACGGGATGTGATCTTTGTGTTGCGCCATGCCCTACCAATTGCATTGAAATGCGCCCAAAACCGTCCCCTTATAACCTCTGGGGATCACGTTCAAATACCATCGCTGTGGTTAACATTTCAGACGAAGAAGAAAACGGGAAAAAGCCGGTATGATAAATCTTATAGAACAAATAAAACACGGGCTCGTCTGGGACTTTCATGGAGGCATCCATCCATTAGAAAATAAACGTCAATCCAGCGAACAAAGCATTTTACCTTACGACATCCCGAATGAAATCATTTTGCCTTTAAGACAACATAAGGGCACAAGCGGGGATATATTGGTCAGCATTGGTGAGCATGTGCTTAAAGGTCAACCTCTAACACAATCCTTCCTTTTACAATGCGTTCCTGTTCATGCCCCGACGTCAGGCACCATTGTTGACATTGCCCAAAAAAATGTCCCCACCCCCTCAGGACAACCCGAAACCTGTATCATCATTCAACCTGACTTTAAAGATGTATGGATAAAGAGGAAAAAAATACCTGATTATTTACATTCCTCCCCAGAGCAGCTCATTAACCATATTAGAAACATGGGAATAGCAGGGATGGGAGGGGGTGGATTTCCCGTTGCAAAAAAACTGCAAACCGCCTTAGCAAGAACCGCGATCCTCATTATTAATGGCGCCGAATGTGAACCCTATATCACAGCGGACGATCGCTTGATGCGAGAACATGCAAAAGAGATCATCGAAGGCATTGAAATTTTACGTCACATCGTCGAACCCTCATTGACCGTACTGGCGATTGAAGACAATAAACCAGAAGCGATCATGGCCTTAAAACAAGCCATAGTGGAAAAACCAGACATCATTGTTCAAGTGGTCCCCACCAAATACCCTTCAGGGGGCGAAAAGCAGCTAATCCAGCTCATAACAGGCAAAGAAGTTCCCTCAAACGCCATTCCAACCGCCATCGGTGTGATGGTACAAAACATGGCCACAATTTATGCCATTAAACGTGCCGTTGCCGATGGTGAGCCTTTAATTCAACGGGTGGTCACCATGACGGGTTCACGCCTTGCAGAACAGCGAAATCGCTGGGCTTTGCTGGGGACCCCCATTGACTTTTTACTTGAGAAGCACGGCTATCAAGCGAGTGACAAACACAATCGGATTATTATTGGTGGTCCGATGATGGGCTTTTCCCTTCCGAGAACGGACATCCCTTTGTCTAAATTAACCAATTGTATTTTGCTCCCAAGTCACAAAGAACTTCCTATAAAAAAAGAAGAGCTAAATTGCATTCGCTGCAGTGCTTGTGCTGATGTGTGTCCTGCAACCTTGCTGCCTCAACAACTTTTCTGGTATGCAAAAGATCAGGATTTCGAAAAATGCCAGCATTATAATTTGTTCGATTGTATCGAATGTGGTGCTTGTGCCTATGTCTGTCCAAGTGACATCCCCTTGGTGCAATATTATCAGCACGCCAAAGCAAATATCAGAGAAGAAGAAGCCGATAAAGTGGCCGCCATCCTGGCAAAAGAGCGCTTTGATGCACGCAATGCGCGTTTACTAAGAGAAAAGCAAGAACGCGAAGAGCGCCACAAAAACGCAGCGCAAACCAGACTCAAAGCCATGGAAAATAGCCAAGATCCCACAACGCAAAACAAAGCGAAAAATGACAAAGATCTTATCGCAGCGGCCATTGCAAGAACAAAAGCACGTAAAGCCCAAGAGAAAACCCAAGAAAAAGCCCCCTTAGACAGCCTAAAAACAGAGCAAAAAACAACGCCAAACCAAGAAATAAAGACACAAGAAGAAATTAAAAAATCAGGATCTGCTCCCAATGAAATCGAGATCACGAACGCGGCAAATGAGGAAAGCAACGCAGCTCATCAAGAGCCACCCCATGAATTCAACACGCCCGTGTCTTCGTCTCCATTGGAAGAGATCATTGAACTGAAAAAAGAAACCCTCACGCCAATTCACCCGCATAAAGTCAAAGAAAGACCCACATTAAACCTGGCGGGCTCTCCAATTCAAAAGGTGCGTATTCAAGCGGTTCCCATTCTAAAGACCCCCATGAAAGCGCCTTTATTGCAAATGGATCCAACCTTAGAAAGGGCCATGGAAGAGCAGCCCGTTCCAATGAGAACGGCGCTTGAAATCCCTCTTGAAAAAACGCACGTTCAAGAGACAAGCGCGCTTGAAA
>CAMRBZ010000191.1 GCA_947040595.1 uncultured Enterovibrio sp.
CGCTATACCCGTCGCCTTTGAAACTGCGTGGGTGTTGGCAGCTCTCGCTCAGGCCCATCACATAGTCTCTCTATGCTCAGGGCCTTCACTCGTTTGCCGCCTACTCGCATCTTCAAGTGTCTTGGGTATATGTTACCGCGCTGTTTTTTTAAAAAGCAAATAAGACAGATTTAAAGCATTCAAATGGATGTGTTTAGGCGTGGCTGTATTGCTCTTTATTATCGAGCCAGCGTTTGATGATGGCTTTGGCATTTTCGGGATAGTGCTGATGAAGATAAAGTGCCATTTTTTGGACCTCAGGAATGAGCTTTTGATCTCGGACTAAATCGGCGATTTTAAATTCTGCAATGCCTGTTTGTTTTGTGCCAAGAAGCTCTCCGGGGCCTCGAATTTCTAAATCGCGCTCCGCAATAATAAAGCCATCTGTGTTTTCACGAAGTACCCCTAAACGTTGTGTTGCCGTTTTTGATAAGGGGGCATGGTAAAGCAAAACGCAATGGCTTACGGCTGTACCTCTTCCTACTCGACCGCGAAGTTGATGCAACTGTGCCAATCCTAAGCGCTCTGGATTTTCAATGATCATCAAACTTGCATTGGGTACATCGACGCCGACCTCTATCACGGTAGTGGCAACAAGAAGGTGGATTTTTCCTTGTTTAAAGGCCTGCATGATTTCTTGTTTTTCGCTTGCTTTCATTCGTCCGTGTACAAGGCCGATGTTTAAATTAGGCAGGGCGCGCGAAAGATCGTCGGCGGTGTCTGATGCGGCTTGAGCTTCCAGTACCTCAGATTCATCAATCAGGGTGCAGACCCAATACGCTTGGCGTCCGTCTTGGACGCAAACCTCATGCACTCGGTTAATGATATCAATGCGACGGGTATCTGGAATCGCCACCGTTTTGATTGGTGTGCGCCCAGGAGGCAGCTCATCAATGATGGAGGTGTCTAAATCTGCATAGGCGGTCATCGCTAAAGTACGAGGGATTGGAGTCGCGGTCATGATGAGTTGGTGAGGATGGGTCCCTTGAAGGACACCTTTTTCCCGTAATGCTAAACGTTGATGAACACCAAATCGGTGTTGTTCATCAATGATAATAAGAACGAGATTTTTAAAAATGACATGTTTTTGAAAGAGTGCGTGCGTGCCTATCACCATTTTGGCTTCGCCACTTTCAATTTTGGCAAGCTCTTCATTTTTTGTTTTGGTGCTTAATTTTCCAGCAAGCCTTGCGACACAAATACCGAGTGGTGAAAACCAATTTTCAAAATTAATGGCGTGTTGTTCTGCGAGAAGATCAGTCGGGGCCATCAAGGCGACTTGAACGTTGTGCTCAATGGCTTGTAAGGCGGCAAGGGCCGCAACCAAGGTTTTTCCTGAACCCACATCCCCTTGAACTAAACGCATCATGGGTTTGGTTTTCATCATGTCTTGCTCTATCTCTGCTGTAACGCGAGATTGAGCCCCTGTTGGGCGAAAGGTGAGTTGTGCGAGAAAAGCAGATGTCAGTTGCGTGGATGGAGAAAGAGGCAGGGCGGGGTCTTGTTGTAATTTGCTGCGTAAAGCCAGCATGGAAAGGTTTTGAGCCAGTAATTCTTCGATGATCATCCTTTTCTGTGCAGGATGTTCCCCTTTTTCAATCGCGCAAAGCGAGGCATTTGCTTTTGGATGATGAAGAAAATGCAGGGCCTCTTTGAGGGTGATTTGTTTGTCATACAATCCTTCAGGTAAAAGCTCTTGCAGGGCGGTTTCATCAAGTAACGCCAAGGCTTGTTCCGTGATACTGCGTAAGGTTATCTGGCGTAAGCCTTCGGTTGTTGGGTAAATCGGAGTGAGTCTTTCTTCTTGCTGTGTTTCTGAAAGGTTGGATATAAGTGTAAATTCTGGATGAATAATTTCGAGGCCAATCTGGCCTCTTTTTATTTCGCCGTACACTTTAACGGGAAGGCCTATTTGAAGGGTGTTTTTAATGCTGGCATTGAAATTAAAAAAACGCAGGGTTAAAAAAGCGTTGCCCTCAGTGATTTTTATGGTGAGCATGCGGCGGCGCCCTGCGCTGATATGATGCTCTGCTACTGTGCCTTGGGTTGCAGCATATTGCCCTGGCATAAGGCTTTGAATCGGCCAAATACGGCTTCGATCTTCATAACGATAAGGAAGATGAAATAATAAATCTTGAACAGTAAAAATATGCAGTTTATCAAGCTTTTCTGCAACCTTTGCCCCGACGCCGGTCAGGGAGGTAATCGCGATGGTGTTTAAGATTGAAGCGCGCATGGGTGTCTAGTTTCTCTCTTGTTTTGCACTCTAAAAGTCATGGGGACTCAGAAAGTTGCGGCTTGTAATTTTGCCCACCAAATAGGATCAGCAATGATTTGCCCTTGTTCATCAAATTCAGGTACGGCGAGCCCTTTACGCTGAGCCATCTTTGCAAGGATGGGGTAACCGCATTCAAAAATAATTTGGTTCCTTTCATCTTCTGGAATGCAAGAATGTGGTTTTTCATACATGTTGGCACGTTTTCGTTGCCGCTGGGCTTCGTACAAAATAAGCGCGCCTGCGACTGACACATTGAGTGACTCTACCATACCCACCATGGGGATAAGGATACATTGATCGGCCATTTCTATTGCTTCTTGACTGATCCCTTTTTTTTCTTGCCCTAAGATGATGGCGGTGGGCTGGGTGTAATCAAGCTCACGAAAATCAATTGCGCTATCAGATAAATGAGTCACAAGAATTTGCATTTTCTGTTTTTTTAAAGCGCAAAATGCATCTGAGGTGGTTTCATGGGTGATAAGTTTCACCCAATTTCGGGCGCCAGCGGAGGTTCCTCCGAGTGCGCGCATTTTTGTATTTGAAGGCCAAACCGCGTGCAATTGATGAACGCCGACGGCATCGGCAGTACGAATCAAGGCCGAAATATTATTGGGTTTATGGACTTCCTCCATGCATACCGTGAGACAGGGTTGGCGAGTTGCGAGCATTTTTTTTATACGGGAAAAACGATGGGGTGTCATGCTTTTTCTCATGTATGAAAATGCCCGCAAAAAAGCGGGCGTTTTCATTTTCACATTGAATTAATTTTTTTGACGGTTGACTTTGAGTACATTCGGCATAACACGAAGACGACGCATGATGCCAGCAAGATGCACACGGTTTTTTGTGGTGAGTTTCACGTGGATGGTGTACAAACGGCCATCTCGCTCTTCGGTGCTCAACCCTTGAATATTCGAACCTGTTTCAGTAATGATGTTTGTCAAACGGGCAAGTGCCCCTTGATGATTTTGCATGTCGATACGTAAAGAGGTCACGAAATCATGGTCAAACTCTTCACCCCATTCAACGGGCATGTATTTCTCAGGCTCTTGGCGATAACCTCGAATATTTGCACATTCTTCAAGGTGAATAACCAAGCCTTTACCGGGACTAACGTGTGCGACGATGTGGTCGCCAGGAATAGGGCGACAACAATTTGCGTAGGTCAGTAAAATACCGTCAGCATGGCGGATAGGCAGTTTATCATTGTGGGTCTCATGGTTCTCGATGTCACCTAAAAGCCGTTTGGCGATGACGACGCTCATTAATTCACCAGAACCAATGTTAGCCAAGAGATCGTCTACGGTTTCAATTTTTAAAGAGTGCAAAATTTTATCGAATTTTTCAGGTTCGATATTTTGCAGATTCTTTTCGCCTAATGCGTAATTGAGTAAACGGCGACCAAAAATAACAGACTCTTCACGACAGCGTGTTTTGAGTATTTGACGTATTTTGGTGCGCGCTCGAGAAGTCACAACATAATTAAGCCAAGCGGCATTGGCTCGTGCGCCATGAGCCGTAATGATTTTAATTGTTTGCCCGTTTTTGAGCGGTTGGCTCAAAGGATAAGACTCTCTATTTACCCGGGCTCCGACGCATGAATTACCGACATCCGTATGAACGGCGTAAGCAAAATCGACGGCTGTGGCTCCAACAGGCAATTCGACGATGCGCCCTTTCGGCGTAAAGACGAACAGTTCATCTGGAAACAGGTCTGATTTGACGTTTTCAATAAATTCGAAAGAGCTGCCTGCGCTTTGTTGGAGTTCAATTAAGCTTTGCATCCAACGCTGCGCGCGCACGCGCGCCGTGGTGTTCTCCGCGCCACGTTTTCCACCTTCTTTATAAGCCCAATGTGCTGCGACACCTTTGTCGGCCATTTGATCCATGTCTATTGTACGAATTTGAACTTCAACAGGGACGCCGTGTGGGCCAATCAAAGAGGTATGAAGAGATTGGTAGCCGTTTGCTTTGGGTACAGCAATATAATCTTTCATTCGAGCGGGTCTGGGTTTATACAAATTGTGCATTTGGCCAAGGGCGCGGTAGCAGGTATCAAGATCATCGACAATCACGCGAAATGCATACAGGTCCATGATGGAATGGAAACGCTGCTCTTTGTTTTTCATCTTGTTGTAAACAGAGAAAAGATTTTTTTCTCGGCCCACCACTTTTGCTTGAATGCCCGCATCTTTGAGGCGGCCTTCAATTTCTGAATGGATTTTTTGGATCATCTCTTTGCGGTTACCACGGGCTTGAATGACAACTTCTTTTAAGACTCTGTAACGGGAAGGATAAAGGGCTTCAAAGCCTAATTCTTCCAGCTCAATCTTAATGTTGTGGATCCCGAGGCGATGAGCAAGAGGTGAAAATATTTCAAGGGTTTCTTGGGCAATGCGTCGACGCTTGTCTGGGCGCAAGGCGCCAAGCGTGCGCATATTGTGGGTGCGGTCCGCCAATTTAATGAGGATAACGCGAATATCATGTGCCATAGCCATGATCATCTTACGGAAATTTTCCGCTTGGGCTTCTTTTTTATCACGAAACTTAAGTTTGTCGAGCTTAGAGACCCCATCAACTAAATCAGCAACTGTGTTTCCAAATCGTTGTTGAAGATCTTCTTTAGTGACGTCAGTGTCTTCAATGACGTCATGCAGCAAGGCGGCCATTAAGGTTTCATGGTCAAGACGCATTTCAGCCAAAATGCTAGCCACGGCAACAGGGTGAACGATATAAGGATCGCCACTGGAGCGGGTTTGGCTTTCGTGAGCATCGCGCGCAACCAAATAACTTTGTCGAAGTGCTTCTAAATGCGATTCGGACAAATATTGTGCGGCGATGTCTCTCAGGCTATTAAAAAGATACAAATGGCCTGCACCCTAAAATGGTTGATAAATTAGCGAAGTGCATTAGTGATTGAACTGACTGCGGCCATTTCTGCTGCTTCTTGATCATTTTGTTCTTGACGATCGCGGGCATCAAGAATTTTTTTATTGATAAGTCCTTCTTCTATTTCACGCAAAGCGATGACGGTTGTCTTGTCATTTTCTTCAGGAACGAGCGCGTCTTTGCCCCCTGTTTGCATTTGACGTGCGCGACGGCTCGCGACCAAAACTAAATCGAAACGGTTACCAATACTATCAACAGCGTCTTGAACGGTTACACGTGCCATGAAGAACTCCAGTTATTTGAGTGAAAATGATCGGAAATTATACAAAAACAAAAATTATTGTGCCACTAATCTGTCAAGCATATCGTTATATTTACAGGCTTGCTTATCTTGTTTTATTCGTTCTGCGCGAACAATGGCTTTAATGTCTGATAAAGCCACATCAAAATTGTCATTGACGATCAAATAATCGTATTCATTGTAATGAGAGATTTCACCACAGGCTTGGGCCATGCGTTTTTCAATGACGTCTTTTGAATCTTGGCCGCGAGCATCAAGGCGACGCGCAAGCTCTTCACGGCTAGGAGGCAAAATAAAAATACTTTTGGCTTCGGGCATGTTCTTTCGAATTTGTATCGCGCCTTGCCAATCAATATCTAAAAATACATCAATGCCTTTTGAGATCATTTCGTCAATCCACAAACGTGAAGTGCCGTAGTAATTCGTAAAGACTTCTGCGTGCTCAAGAAACGCATTTTCTTTCATCAGGTTTTTAAAGGTTTCTACTGACACAAAATGGTAATGGGTGCCATTTTCTTCACCTGGGCGCGCGGCGCGCGTGGTATGAGAAATGGAGACCTTCATGTCTTGTGCTGAGTTCTCCTTTAAGAGTGCCGAAATCAAGCTTGATTTTCCTGCGCCGCTTGGGGCTGAAACAATGTAAAGCGAGCCTTGGCTCATCGTCATGATCACTGTGAAATAAAAGGGTACGAATAATAGCACAGACAGGAAAAAATTTGAATCTCACCGTGAAAAGAGAATGACAGGCGGTTTTAAAAAATAAATCTAAAAATCATCTCAATAAGATAGAAAAAAAAAGAGACAGAAAAGAAGGAGATGATATTTCATTTCTTCTCTCTTTTGCTTTTGAAGTATACCCAAAGGAATTGAAGATGTGTGTAGGCGTCAAGCGAACGAAGCCCCTGAGCATAGAGCGACTATGTGATTGGGCTGAGAGAGCGCAGCCAACAAGCACGCAACTTCAAAGGTGACGGTATAGCAGGCTTATTTTCACAATCTAAGGTTG
>CAMRBZ010000192.1 GCA_947040595.1 uncultured Enterovibrio sp.
TAGGTGATTCAATGAAACCGACATCACAGCTATTGTCGGCCACTTCAAGGTTAATCCCGACGTTTAAGTGCTTGTCTTTTCCATTATTTATCTTCATCTCTTTCAATGCTAAACAGTTAATTTCTGGAAATGTATAATTATTAACGATGGTGTCTAACAATGTGTTTATTTCTTTAGTGACAATATAAGAAATAACGAAGTTAAAATCGTTAAGGGTGTTTTCTTCAATAGGGTGACTTCCTATTTCTAATTTTTTAATTTTTATTGAATTTAGTCCATTTAAATTCAAATCCAATTGTGAGTTATTCAGTGACATGTTGACATTTAACTTCAGAGCAAGAGTCGAAGTAATTAATGTTGTTCCATTTGGGTTGGAAATTAACTCGCCATTGTTGATTTCTTTAATAAGCTCATAATTCTTTTCCTCTTCGATAATGCTTTGGTTATTTATTCTTATTTTTAATAGGACTTCATCAGCATTGACTTCAATTGACTCTAAATTAGTTTTTGAATCGAACCCTACCCAAGGCAGTGATATAAAATCTATTTTCGCAGTGTCCGTATCCTCAAAAATATCTTTTCCCAGGGTGAAATCATTATTTCTCGTCGTTACATTAAAAATATTCCCTGAATGGAAAGCATACAGGGTCTCATTAAGGAAATTAGAGCTCATTAATAAATTATAATTATAATTATGCGTTTGATTGCTTTCTATTTCATATTTATTGAATCTAATGATCGTTTCTTTTTTTGGGTTTTGCGGTGTGGCACGTAAATTGGACTGCAAAGATATATTATTGTTTTTGCTGCTTAAAGATGTTTTGCTGAGATTAAAATCAACTTTATTCGTAGAGTCAAAAGTGGGTATTTCTAACGTATAAGTTATATTTGTAATATCATCAAGAATAGGACGTAGCTGCTCATTAAATACATTATTTAAAATTGAGATTATTGTTTTTTGAAAAGCATCATTTACAAGATATCTAAAAAGAGAGCTGTCCATTGAATTCCCAGTCTCTGTGTCTGGAGTAAATCTATTTTTAATTATAAGCGTCTGTAGATTCAGTGATTGAACCGAGAAAGGTTTTTCATTGTTTAAGTTAATTGTGCTTTTTATTGTTATCGGCCCTGCAACACCTTTAAGTGAACCCTTTCCAATATAAAATAAAAAATCGATATTGCTAATTATTAATTCTAATGAAATAATATTCTCATCGACTTGCTTTAAACTTATTTCCTTTATTGATATCAGAAGGTTGTTGGCTTTAGCTTTATCAAAGTGCTTTTCTAGAAAAACGTTAAAAGCTTGAATTAAAGATTCCTCAATTAGTTTTGCATTGGTGTTGATATTGTTTTTTATAATATTGGTTATTAATTCAGCACCTTCATTGTCAATGTTGATCATGGCGTTTTCTGTAAGCGTTGAATTGCCAAAGTAACTTACTTCTTTGACTTTTGAATCATTTGAAAATAACTGGAAATTGTATTCTCCTTCTCCTTCTCCTTCTTCTTCTTTGTTAAAAATAGTTATATCGAAGTAACCATTTTTTCTGTCAAATTGAAAAGGAATATCATTGATATATGATTGATATACATTTGAATAGTTAACAATTTCTCCTTTTATCCTTGTTTGATCAACGCCCACATCTTCGCTGCTCTTAATTAATACATCACTGAGAGATAAAAATGAGTTCTGTTTATTGTTCTCATTTGATTCTTCAGGCATGTTTTCATATAAGCAGGTTTCTGAATGAGTGATTTCTTCATTTTGTAAATTGTTGCATGATGAGGTGTAATGGTGATTTGATTCTTTAGCGTAAGAGGTCGCTGATATGATAGATAAAAATAAAATAGTTTTAAGTCTCAAGAGGGACTCCTAAATGAATTTGAATGCATAATAAAAAAGTAATATTTCCGAAAAAGAAGGTGGCTTTTTATTTGTTTCATATGCGAATTTTAAAGCGATGAATATTTAAGTCTTTTTTTTCCTTGAAAAAACAGGTTCTCAAATGCATAAAGTTCATAGGCTATGTGAATTACAAGTGAAATATAATAATAAATGTGAGAATTTAAAGCAAATAAGCATTTTAAATGTGCCGTTCTTTTTCTATTTTCATTTCAAATTATTCACTTGGAGGCCAAATAAAGTACGCGTTTATTCATGGTCTATTTGACGATGCTTCGAAGCGATAAATGAGAGAACGTCTTTAAAAAAGAGGTTATAAAGGAGAAGAGTCAAATTACAAGCTGCTAGTGCACCCAAGACACCTGAAGTTGCGTGTAGGCAGCAAGTGAAGCCCCTGAACAGAGATGGACGATGTGATTGGGCGCAACGAGCGTAGCCAACACCCACGCACCTTCAAAGGCGACAGGTATAATAGCAATACACAATAAAAATATGCCGAAGGCATTTACATAGACTTACAAAAGCAGAGCATTGCAAGCCAAAAGTGTTCGTGTATAAACGCTTAGCTGCACTAGGGTAACATATCGACTTGATTCTAACGATCTTGAGAATCCTGTCTTTATTTTTTAATTCAATGGCTTAATTATTTCTTCGAATTGGTGGAGAATTTGATTAACTGTTACCCCCGTTTGATGGGATCCATAAAAAGAGACCTCCTGCAATACAGGAGGTCATTTCATGCCGCCTTCTAAAAAAATAGAGGCAAACAACCCATTATTTTGATGTATGCCCGTCGCCTTTGAAGCTGCGTGGGTGTTGGTTCGGTTCGTTCAGCCTAATCGCAGAGTCCATCTATGCTTAAGGGCTTCTATGCTTAAGGGCTTCTATGCTCAAGGGCTTCATTCACTTGCCGTAGGTGCCCAACTTCAAGTGCTTTGGGTGTATTAAAAAATGGGATGGCAAATTGAAGAAATGCCATTATATCCTTCTAAGCAAGGTGTATGGCAAAGCCCTGCACTTTTTTCTTTGTCTGGAGCGCAAATAGGCATTTTTCCAACACCTCGGGCATATGATGGTGTTTTTGGCCAACACATAGGACCGATGCCATTGTATTCTGATTGGCATTTCGGGTAACACAAACCTGCATCATTTTCTTTATTCCCGGAACATTGGTTTGCAATGGTCCCAACTCCTCTTCCATAAGAAGGCTCATTTAACCAACAAACAGGACCGACACCACGGTAGCCCGTGTCACATTTTGTATAGCAAAGACCTGCGTTATTTTCTTTGTTCGAAGGGCACCGACCTGTAAAAATGTTTGATGGAATGGTCCCCACTCCTCGACCGTAGCTTTTGGATTTATTAGACCAGCACACAGGACCGATACCATGATAGTCATTTTTACATACTGGGTAACACAATCCTGCATCCCTTTCTTTGCCTGTTCCACAATCTGTTGGGATTTCTCCCACTCCCCGACCGTATTCTTTTAAATCATTCCAGCAAAGAGGTCCGACACCAGAAAAACCAGATTTACATTTTGGATAGCATAAAGCTGCATTGTTTTCATCTCCACTTTTGCAATGAGTGGGTATTGTGCCTACACCACGATTATAATAAGCTTTAGGTGATTCAATGAAACCGACATCACAGCTATTGTCGGCCACTTCAAGGTTAATTCCGATGTTTAAGTGCTTGTCTTTCCCATTATTTATCTTCATCTCTTTTAATGCTAAACAGTTAATTGTTGGTGATTTATAATTATCAACGATGGTCTTTAACAATTTGTTTATTTCTTCAGAAGCAATATCAGAAATAAAAGAGTTAAAAAAGTTAAGGGCATTTTCTTCAATAGCGTGAGTTCCTATTTCTAATTTTTTAATTTTCATTGAATTTAATCCATTTAAATTCAAATTCAATTTTGAGTTATCCACTGACATATTGACA
This sequence comes from uncultured Enterovibrio sp., assembly GCA_947040595.1. Classification (GTDB taxonomy): domain Bacteria; phylum Pseudomonadota; class Gammaproteobacteria; order Enterobacterales; family Vibrionaceae; genus Enterovibrio. Next base: position 3,854 of record CAMRBZ010000192.1, read on the forward strand.
TTTAACTTCAGAGCGAGAGTCGAAGTAATTAGTGTTGTTCCATTTGGGTTAGAAATTAACTCTCCATTGTTGATTTCTTTAATAACCCCATAACTCTTTGCCTCTTCGATAATTCTTTGGTTGTTCATTCTTATTTTTAATAGGATGTCATCAGCATTGACTTCAATGGTCTCTAAATTACTTCTTGAATCGAACCCTACCCAGGGCAGTGATGTAAAATCGATTTTCGCAGTATCCTTATCCTCAAAAATATCTTTTCCTAGGGTGAAATTATTATTGGACGTCGTTATATTAAAAATATTCCCTGAATGAAAAGCATACAGGATCTCATTGAGGACATTAGAATTCATTAATAAGTTATAATTATAATTATGCGCTTGAATGCTTTCTGTTTCATTTTTGTTAAACCTAATGATCGTTTCCTTTCTTGGATTTTGCGGTGTGGCACGTAAATTGGAATACAAAGATATATGGTTTTTCGTGCTGCTTAAATATGTTTCGCTGAGATTAAAATCAATTTTATGTGTAGAGTAAAAAGTGGGTATTTCTAACGTATAAGTTACATTAGAAATATCAGCAAGAATAGTATTTACCTGTTCATTAAATATAGAATCCAAAGTTAAGATTATATCTTTTTGAAAAAGATTATTTACAAGATCTCTAAGAAAAGAGCTTGTCATTGAAGCCCCAATATCTACGCCTGGAAGATCTTGGTTTTCAACGATAACCGTCTGTATATTTACCGATTGGGTTGAGAAAATTTTGTCATTGTTTAAGTTAATTGTGCTTTTTATTTTTAGCGGCCCTGCAACACCTTTGAATGGAATGCCAAGGAGGTCAAATGAAAAATCGATGTTACTTACTGTTAAATTTAAGGAAAGTATATTTAAATCGACTGGACTTAAACTTATTTCCTTTATTGATATCAGAAGGTTGTTGGCTTTAGCTTTATCAAAGTGCTTTTCTAGAAAAACGTTAATAGCTTGAATTAAAGTTTTCTCAATGAGATTGGCTTCGGAATTAAGTTTGTTTTTTAGTGTGTTGGTTATTAATTTAGAACCTTCATTGTTAATGTTGATAATTGATTTTTCTTTAAGAGTCGAATGGCTAAAATAACTCCTTTCTTTAAGTTGATAATCATCTGAAAATAAAGTGAAATCGTATTTCCCATTGTCTTCTTTTAAAATGCTGGTTTCGAATTGGCCATTTTCTTTGTTAAATGTTAATGGAATATCATTAAGGAATGACTCATATACATTTGAATAGTTAACAATTTCTCCTTTTATCTTTATTTGATCAACTCCCACATCTTCGGCGCTCTTAATTAATACATCACTGAGAGATAAAAATGACTTCTTTTTATTGTTCTCATTTGATTCTTCAGGCATGTTTTCATATAAGCAGGTTTCTGAATGCGTGATTTCGTCATTTTGTAAATTGTTGCATGATGAGGTGTAATTTTGATTTGATTCTTTAGCGTAAGAGCTCGCTGATATGATAGATAAAAATAAAATAGTTTTAAGTCTCAAGAGGGACTCCTCAATGAATTTAAATGCATAATAAAAAGCACTAATCTCTCCGAAAAAAAGGTGATTATTTATTCGATTAATACTTTTCATGTTCTGATTTTGAAGTGATGAATGAATATTTAAATACAGTATCTTCCCTTTGCCTTGAAAAAAGAGGTTTTTAAATGCATAAAATTGCACTTGTTTCCTTGTTGTGTGAATTTCAAGTGAAATATTATAATAAATATTAAAATTTAAAGCAAATAAGTGTTTTAAATGTACTTTTCTTTTTGAATTTTTATTTTGAATTATTCATGTGCAGGAAAACAAAAGTACGCGTTTATTCACGCTCTATTTGAAAATGCTGCGAGCCGATAAATGAGAGTGGTTCTTTAAAAAAGGGGTTATACAGTAATTGAAGTTGCACGCCTGCGGCAAGCGAGTTAACCCCTGAGCGGAGATGGACTATCTGATTGGCTTGAACGAGCGAAAGTATCATCCGTGCAGTTTGAAAGTCGAGGAGTTAAATAAATGAAGGTTTATTCTGTATTCTTTTTTTTGAGAATGGATCTTAAAACAGGCTTGGATTCTCTATGTCTCTTTTTGGTTTTCAGTAAGGAGGAGGGTGAAGCCATATTTCTGTCTAAATGATCCGCTAAAGGATGCTTAATAAGTGGGTCTTCAAATTTAACTTTTACTACTTTTTTATTATTGATTATCTCTTCTGTTTCTTTGTTTATAGTTTCTGTTTTTCCAACATAGTTAGTAGTGTTTTTTTTAAAAAAAGAATTAGCTTCTATTTTTGTTGCTTTTCGATGTTCTTTTCTTTTGTTCATGAGGGTATCAAGCGCGGAGTTTATTTCATCAGCATCCTTCCAGGGGGTATTAATATCAATATATTTTTTTCTGTCGGGTGAGTTTATAATCTCTTGATCCATTCTATTCATCATCTCTATTAATTTAATGGCATCCGATTCCGTCAGTGTCATTTTTAATTTTGGCTTATTGCTTGTTTGTGTTTCTTCATCATGATTCAGTAAGCTGGGATCTGTTTCAACTGTTGTTTCAACTGTTGTTTCAA
>CAMRBZ010000193.1 GCA_947040595.1 uncultured Enterovibrio sp.
AAGCAGGAAAGAAAAGAAGGGTATTCATGGCCTAGAAAAGCTTGCCGAATAGCGAAAAATCCTAAATTATAAGGGATCAAGGTGCTGAAATTGAAGCCGCTTAAGATATCCATTTCAACCTTTCTAACAGGGTGACGCACTGCGCCACACCGTGCTTCTGTTATCAACGTGAGGGTCATCATTCATGTTAGTTTTTAACTGTACCAAAGCCGCCGTGGAATTTTTTACCGTCACGCATAAAGGCGAGAAAATTTCCGATCTTGTGCCTGCGCCACATAAGACCATCGCGGAGTCGATTGAACACCCTGTATTTTCAACCGGGGTTGAGGCTGATTCAGATGCTGGATTTCAATGGCAATGGGTGCTTCATTGTGTCTCGATTAAACGCCAAAAATACCTTTTAGCCATGGACTATCAAAGCCGCTTTTGTATTTCCGTTCTGGCGGGCAAAAAAGGCGATGTTTATCCTTTTCTCAACACGTTCGAGGTGATGCTAAAGGCCTGTTTTCACAATCTAGCCAATGAAAAGGGGATTGATATTGTTGAGATTGAGCTGTGTATTGATCATTACGACAGAGAGATTAATGAGTGTGCGTTCCACCCTCGCAGTGATCAAAGCGTACAAGCTCACCTCAATGACGTTCAATGGCATCTTAAACGCCACTGCTATGAAGAGGGTATGTTGCTAGATGAGATTGACTTGCTTGGCTTTAACTTATTTTTAGGTGAAATGCCTCGCAACAGTAAATACAAAAAATCACACTTTTTCCCGAATGATGAATTTGTTCGCCAATGGCAAGAGTGGAGCCAGGAAAGCCATTTGATTGATATGAATAATGTCATTGTGTTGAACGAGTTCAAAAAAAGATAAAAAAATATAATCTGTACTTATAGCCAAGACACTTGAAGATGCGCGCCTGCGGCAAAGGAGTGAAAGCCCTGAGCATAGATCTACTATGTGATTGGCCTGAACGATCGCAGCCAACACCCACGCAGTTTCAAAGGCGACGGGTATAGCCAAGAATAAAGCACCAAAATTCATGAGGCTAGAAAGTCTTATCACTTAGTGATAAAACCTAAGCATTAAAGAATCAGCTTGCTAAAACAAAAGCGGCTTGATGAAGTAAATGACAGGGTTTGTATTGATGGCCCTGCTTTTAAATATAACCATGGAGGGACCCCGTGAAACTCAAAACTCTAATGCTGGAAAATTTTCGAGGTTTCAAGCAATTTTAATCATGGGGGTCTCGATTAATATCTCTTGAGAAAACCCATAAGGAACAAGCATAAAATGTTCGTTTTCAACTGCACTAAAGCGGCGGCAAATTTTTTATCGCCACGTAAATCAAAAGACAATACGCCACTTATTCAAGCCGTGCCTGAATTTAGCATTGATGAAGTCGGTACGCCTAAAGCGCCGATTTCCCAATGGCTTGTTACGCACTCAAACGAATTAGGCAATGATATCCTCTATGTTTGCCATGTACAGCACCGTTTTACCATGGTGTTTACGGATGTAAAAAAAGGACATTGGCGAGAGTTTATGCAATGTTTTTGGGATCGTTTTTTTAATCACTTATGTTTTTTAGTGGATGACATGCCATTTAACCTCAAAAGCACCCCAGAAGATTGGTTGGGTAATATACAGACAGCCCATCGCAAAAATGGAGAGCTGATTCTTTTTTGCCAACGCTACAACCCCAGTGTAAATGCAAGCATCAACCGTTTTCGCAGCCGTTTTTCTACTGCATTATATGAAATTGGTTGTTTGCCAAATAATGAAGAGGCTGGGGAATTTGAAGCAGATGAAAATGCTCAGTTACATTACTCTGGAAGCAAGGAAAACATGTTTTTTCCAGCTCATGAGCTATTTTGTGATTGCCTTGAAGCCTATATGGGCGCAACTAAAAAAGATCTGCCTGATTTTAAATCCTTATCGCTGGATTATTTTGATCAATATTTTAACGATCAATTTGAAACTCCAGGTTTGGATCATGACATGATGCTCAAACTCGTTGAGTCATTAAGGGCAAAATGTGAAGAAGATAAAAATACAAAAGCCAAGACGGGTAAAGCTGCAAAAAAATTAACGCCCAAGAATGTACTTGAGTTTAAAAAGAAGAACTAAAAACGATGCCTCAATGCCTTCCCAACTTCAAAGAAGAACAAAGTGCAAAAATCCCCGCGCTGACCTTACTCATCAACCTTGGCTATCAATTCATTCCTCCGAGTGAATGCATGGCAATGCGTGGCAACAAAACCAGGGTTATTTTGCCAGCGATTTTGCGCAAGGTTTTAAGCTTTAAAACCTATTCATTCATGGGTAAAGCGCGGCATTTATCAGAAGCCGCCATGGACAAAATCGTGCAAGAGCTGAGCCATCCTGCGATGAATGAAGGGCTAAAAGGCGCCAATGAAAAGCTGTATAACGCCTTAACTTACGGTATCGGTGTCACGGAATTTGTTGAGGGAAAAAAAGCCAACCCAACCATTCAAATCATTGATTGGGAAAGACCTGAAAACAATCAATTCCATTTTACTGAAGAGATGGTGATTGAAAATGCCCAGGGTATAGGTCACCGTAAACCCGATATTGTTTGTTTTGTGAATGGCTTGCCGTGGGTGGTGATTGAAGCCAAGCGCCCTGATTCATCAATCAACGGTAAACCCACTGTCACAGAGGGGATTTCACAAAATATTCGTAATCAAAAAGTCGATGAAATTCCGCATCTGTTTGCTTACAGCCAATTGTTATTGTCCATTAATGGTTTTGAAGGCTTATACGGCACCTGCGGCACCCCTGAAACGTTTTGGGCAAAATGGAAAGAAGAACAGATCACAGAAAGCACTTTTGAGCGCTTGAAAAACACCGCCTTAACGGCGCAACAATTGAATGCGATTTTCAGCCATCGACCATCCGCCTTAAAAGAGGAATATTTGTCGTTAATTGCTGGCGGTGATTTGGTCGTCACCCATCAAGATCGCTTGTTGGTCTCGCTCCTTCGCCATGATCGTCTGCTCGAAATGACCCGCCTTTATACCCTGTTTGATAAAAAAGCAGGCAAAATTGTTGCGCGTTATCAGCAGGTGTTTGGTATTAAAGCCTTGGTAGAGCGTATTACCTCTTTTGATGATTCTTTAGCGGGGAATCGATGTGGTGCCCGTAATGGAGGGGTGATTTGGCATACCACAGGCTCTGGCAAATCATTCACCATGGTGTTTTTATCAAAAGCACTGATTTGGTTAAAAGAGCTCGCACAATGCCGCGTGATTGTCGTGACCGACCGTGTGGATTTAGAAGATCAGCTGGCGCGGACCTTTGCATCCGGTGGTGCCTTGTCGGATAAAGATAAAACGGCGGCGATGGCCAGCACAGGAAAGCGCCTTGCTGAGCAAATTGGTCAAGGCAACGAGCGCATTATCTTCTCGATTATCAACAAGTTTGGTACGGCGATTCATTTACCTGAATGTTACAACGACAGCCCAGATATTATTGTGCTTGTCGATGAAGGTCACCGCAGTCAAAACGGTGAAAACAATATCCGTATGTTACAAGCCTTACCTAAAGCCGCTTTTATTGGTTTTACCGGTACGCCTCTCCTGCAAGACGATAAAACAGAGAATAAATTCGGTAAAATAATCCACTCATACACCATGCAACAAGCGGTGGAAGATGGCACCGTGACCCCTTTGCTTTATGAAGAGCGTATTCCTGATCTCAGCACCAACGATAAAGCCATTGATGCATGGTTTGAACGCATCACTAAAGACTTATCAGAAAAACAGCGCCTTGACTTAAAGCGTAAATTTGCGCAAAAAGGGCAGGTTTATCAAACCGAAGGGCGTTTAGAGTTAATTGCTTATGATATTTCAGATCACTTTCAGAATTTCAAACACCAAGGCTTAAAAGGTCAATTGGCGTGTGATTCAAAAGCCTCTGCGATTCGCTATAAGATGCTCTTAGATAAAATAGGTAAAATCACCTCTGTGGTTGCCATGTCCCCTCCTGATACCCGTGAGGGGCACGATAACGTTGAGAGTGAAAGCGGGGATATTGTGCAAAATTGGTGGAAAACCAATATCACCGAGAAAGGTTGGACGGACGAAAAAGCCTATACCAAACACATCATTCAAGAATTTGAAAAAGAAGAAGGCCCCGACATGATGATCGTGGTCGATAAGTTATTAACGGGCTTTGATGAACCCAAAAACACCGTGTTATACATCGATAAACCGTTAAAACAGCATAATTTAATTCAAGCCATTGCCCGTGTTAACCGCTTACATGCTAAAAAACAGTTTGGTTATCTGATTGATTATCGAGGTATTTTACGTGAACTTGATGCCACCATTGAAAAGTATCAAAACTTGGCAGAGCGGACTCAAGGCGGCTTTGATATTGATGATCTCAAAGGCTTGTATAACCGTATGGACACCGAGTATAAAAAACTACCGGGTTTATACGGTGATGTATGGGCTATTTTTGCGGGCGTAAAGAACAAGCAAGACGGTCAAGCACTGCGTCAGGTATTGGCCCCTAAAATTGACACCATTGAGGGGCAACTCACCGACACCAATTTAAAATTGCGCAATGACTTCTATGATGCGCTAACCGCTTTTTCTAACTGTTTAAAAGTGGCGTTGCAGTCGGCCAATTACTTCAATGATAAAAGCTTTGATAGCAAGCGTGACCTGTATAAACAAACATTAAAAAGCATGTCTCAACTGCGTAAACAAGTTCGTGAAGACGCTGAAGAAACCGTTGATTACGACGAATATGCCGACAGCATTCGTGCAATGCTCGATAAACACATCGCAGGCGTTGATATTAAAGAGCCTGAAGGGGCGTATTGGGTGGGTAACATGGGCAAAGAGGCCAAACCCGATCAAATGACGGATGACGAAGCGAAAAATAAAAAAGACGTCATCACAGGCCGTATTACCAAGATGATTGAGCAAGATTTAGCCGATGATCCTTATGCTCAAGAATATTTCTCTAAGCTCCTAAAAAAAGCGATTGCCCAAACCAAAGAGATGTTTGATAGCCCAGTAAAACAATACCTTTTGTTTGCTGATTTCGAGCAACAGGTAAAAGAACGTGATGTAGCGGGAATGCCTAAAGAGCACTTTGCAGAACTCGATCCCAAAATCAAACGTCATGTTCAAGCCTACTTTGGTTTGTTTATAAAGCATGGCTTGCTCCTAAAAGAGCAAAGTGAGCTACAACCTTTACCCGAAGATCAATGCATTCAATATGCACTGGATATCGATACGATTGTACGCAAGGCGGTGAATGAATATTCCATTAACCTCGCTGAGATTGAAAACCAAATACGTCTCGGTCTATTGCCATTACTGTTTAATGATTTAGGGATTGTTAAAGCACAAACACTGATTACGGATGTGATCCAAATCACTCGGCTGGGATTGGCAGGTCACCGTTAATGGCATCCATTAATAAAAAAAAAGACAGCAAAGAAAAGAGCATTGAAGAATACAGCTTTATCTATGGTGATGAAGCGCTGTCCTACGAAGTGATCCGTAAAACCTTTACAGAAGGCAAAAAAAAGAAAATTGCTATTCGAGTTCACCCTGATTGCCGTATTGCCGTAACGGCCCCTGAAGAGGCCGAGAAATCGGCTGTTCACGAAGCCGTTATGCACAAAGCGCGTTGGATTTGGGATGCACTGAAAGAATTTCGTACCCATTTGGAATATGTTCAAACCAAGCATTACGTGAGCGGTGAGATGCAATTCTATTTAGGTCGTCGTTATGTGTTAAAAGTGATTGAAGATAACCAGGGTATTTCGAATGTAAAAATGAATCGAGGCAAGCTTCTGGTGACCCTTCATCATTTTAATGACGACAAACCAAAGCGAGTGAAAGCGTTAATTTCAGGTTGGTATGGCGTTAAAGCGGAGCGTGTTTTTCATCAACGTTTAGCCGAATTATTACCACAAACGACATGGGTGAAAGGGATCCCTTCTTTTCGTATTATGCCCATGCGTAAACAATGGGGAAGCTGTTCTGCGAAAGGAACATTAATGCTCAACCCTCACCTCATCAAAGCACCAAAAGAGTGTATTGATTATGTGATCCTTCATGAGCTTTGTCATATCGCTGAATACAACCACAGTGAGCGATTCTGGCGCTTATTAACCAGCGTGATGCCCAACTGGCAAGAAGTGAAAAGCAAGCTCGATGGCATGGCAGAGCTGTATTTGAATGAGTGATACCAAACCCATTAAAGATCATGTGCTTCAGGGCTACCGAGACGCTTTGGAACCACGGTGGCAGGTTTTGGCACAAAACGCTTGGGTTTACTGCGGTTAAACTGTTCAAGCAGGCGTTGTGTTTGGTTATGCCCCTCGGCTTTAAACGCTCCTTGGGTGTTGGTTGTTCTCGCGAAGCTCAATTACAGAGTCAGCC
>CAMRBZ010000194.1 GCA_947040595.1 uncultured Enterovibrio sp.
TACCTCAATGACGAGGAGTTTCGACTGTTCCAAGCTGAGCTTATGTCGAACCCGAAGCAAGGTGACGTAATTCAAGGTACAGGTGGTTTGCGTAAGATTCGGGTGGCCGGTAAAGGTAAGGGAAAGCGTGCTGGTTCACGTGTTATCTATTACTTCCTCGACGAAAAGTATCGTTTCTACTTGCTGACCATTTACTGCAAAAATGAAATGTCAGACTTAACCGCAGATCAAAAGAAACAGTTAAAGGCTTTTATGGAGGCGTGGCGCAATGAGCAATCGTGACCTATTTGCAGAATTAAGTTCAGCACTTGTTGAAGCTGAAGAGCACTCAGAGGGCAAAATTACTCTGAAAACTCACCAAGTGCATGACATCAGCGAATTAAATATCTCGCCTGATGAAATTGTCAGTATTCGTGAGCAGTTCAATATGTCTCGTGGTGTGTTTGCTCGTTTGCTACATACATCATCACGCACATTAGAAAACTGGGAGCAGGGGCGTAGCGCACCAAATGGGCAAGCTGTTACCCTTCTTAAGTTGGTACAGCGTCACCCAGAAACTCTGTCGCACATCGCAGAGCTATAATCGGGTAGCCCGAGGTGTCTAGCCTCCAGCCTTCCCCTGCGCACTGGGCAGTTCCCAAAGATGTTTAAAGAAAGTGGGCCAATTAGCTCCCTCTTTTCCCAATGCGGGCGACTGTATTATCAACGCCCCCATGCCTAATGGATTAATTGGACACCCATACTTACATTTAACTGAATTGCGATCTTAACCTCTTAAGATCGCAGGCTTTCAGCCCACCCAACCAAAAGGGGCTCAACAGCTAACCCCTCTTGGATCTCCAAACCGCGACCAACAAGATTTCCAGCTTAAAAATAAACGCCAAATTTGCGGATACCCAAAACATTTGATGTTGCATGTAGGCGACAAGCGAGTGAAGCCCTTGATCATAGAGGCACTATGTGATTGGGTTGAACGAACGCAGCCAACACCCTGGCAACCTCAAAGGTGACAGGTATAGCAGGCTTAACGCGTTCCCGACGCGCTAAGCCTTATCGTGGCATCCATGCCAGGATGACGCATTTGTCTTTGATTTTTCAGCAATCTTGCGAAGGTCGAGATAAGAAAAAAATCAAGATCAAATGCGATTAATCGAGACACCCATAATTAACTCCTTCATTTACAACGTTCACTTTGAACAGCAACTCGCAATTGAAAGTGCCGCTGACTGCACTTTTCTTTATGAGATCATCGTGATGATCCTGATGTAAATGGATTCAAATATGAACGAAAACTTATATCTGTCTGCTTAGTGAAGCAGTTTGATTTAGAAAGGATTTAATATGGGTGCCTTGTTAAACGGTTGTTAAACGTTACGATTAAAAAGCCTAACAAGAACCAGCAATCAGACTCCGTAAGCGTGTCACCTTTTGTTCAGAAAGACGCACAAAAGACGCCAAGCTTACTACGCTGTTATGGTTGGGGTTATGTTTAAAGTCACAATTATGTGCAATTCAATCTAAAAAGGAAAAGTAGTAAAATGTTAAAACTATCAACCGTATTCTTATCACTGGCTTTGGTTTCAGGCTGTTCAAGTATTGTAAGTGAAAGTAAATACCCCGTGTCAATTTCAAGTAATCCATCTCAAGCAGATTTTACTCTACAAAATAGAGACGGAAAAGATGTACATAAAGGCCGAACGCCTGCAACAGTTACACTTAACGCATCATCAGGTTTTTTTAAAGGGGAAACCTACAAACTAATTCTTAATAAAGAGGGGTATGATGAAAAAACAATCGAGATTCAAAGTACAATTGATGGTTGGTATTTTGGTAATATACTTATAGGTGGCCTCATTGGTATGTTAATTATAGATCCTGCTACTGGAGCAATGTTTAAGTTACCAGAAAACGCTGATGCTCAATTAAACAAAGTGGTTACAGCTGAGTCTGCTGCATCTGTTACCATAGCAATGTTAAATACAATCCCTGAAAATCAACGCGCTGATCTTGTTCCAATTTATTAAACATAATCGGATAGCCAGAGGTGTCTAGCCTCAAGCCCCCACACCACCCTGCATGCCCCGACGCACAGGCCGTTTCCCAAAGATATTTAAAAAAAGTGGGCCGATTAGCTCCCTCTTTCCCCAATGCTGGCGACTGTATTTATACCCAAAGGAATTGAAGATGCGTGTAGGCGGCAAGCGAGTGAAGCCCCTGAGCATAGAGAGAGTATGTGATTGGGCTGAACGAGCTCAGCCAACACCCACGCAGCTTCAAAGGCGACGGTATATCAACGCCCCCATGCCTGAAGTCCGGTCGATGGCATGTTGAGTTGCACTGACTCCTCATTGACTTCTAGGTTCAGGCCTTCACCCAGTCGCATCCATTACGAAAAAGAGGAACATTTGCCGCTTTTATAGAATAAAGCATGCCGTCTTCTGAAATCTCCAAAGAAGGAGTGCATGCCAAAAAATACCTGGAATATTTTTGGTCTTCTGCTTAATCACTCCACGAGTTATCTCAAAAAACGCTGTTGTTTTTGACCGCCATGAATGGCGAAAATGCAGATATTGCAGGAGCAATATCTGCCATCGGTTTCGCTCGCGTGAGTTAATGATGCTCACGCGCCAGGCCAGTTGAACCAGTAGCCAAGGGGATTAAGTTAAGGATCGCGTGTTTTGCAGATCTCCCCGCACTTTATTAATAAAGAGTCGTAGCCCAAATATGTGATTGAGTCATTTTATTGATATTCACTTATTGAACCAATTACGCAATAAGGGTTTAAGTTACTACCCCATACACGATAATTTATTTCGCTTATATGTCCAGAGATCAATTTTTCAGGACAATATATATCCTTACCCCAAAATACTAAAACGGAAGGGCGCACTGTTTTCTTAGCGTGAACATTATGGCAGTATGTACTTCCAACTCCCATTCCGGATGACATTTCATTATCAATGACTACAGCACCAGCAAATGCTGTACCAGCTATAAATCTCACACAAACTCTTGCATCTTTTAAAAATTTCATTTCAGATACTTCATATCCAGCAGCTATTTCTGCGGATGTAACTTCACTTGAAAGATCTGTATTGATTGTTAGCGGAAAGCCAAAATAAAATGCTCTCTGAATTAAATCACGAAGATGAGTGTTTTTTACACTAAAACAAACATTTTTGTTTTCGTTTGATTTATATATATACGCATCCCATTCGACATTATCGTTATGAAAAAAAGAATTATTTGAAGTTCGAGCTAAGGGTATTATTTGATAATGTTTAGCCCCGACAAGATAAACATCACATTTTGATCTATTTCTACTTTTTATATCATTGTCCATTAAATTATCAATTGAATCGTTTTTTCTTAACATGAAAGATTTAACATTTTCAATATGTAAAGAAGGTGCGCTGGAATTGATATCCTGCCTCTCTCCTGTGAAGTGAGAATTGCTATATAATTCCATTGACCATCCAGTCGGTAATTTTAATGATTTCACATTAACCTGAAGTGGATAGATATCCATCTCTTCAATACTGTGCTTTACAATGCTTGAATTTCCTTCGTAATTTTTTTTGTCATAAAATGTAACATAACGTTCCTCTTCAGGAATATGAATTGCTTGGGATACAGCCTTTATTTTTTTTCTTCGACATCAATAGTCAAAGATGTTTCGAATAAAAAAGAGTCTATTATCGTATCTCGAACATTATTACTGATTTTTGTGTTATTCATATCAAGACAGAATTTTTGTCCGCTATGATTAACGACAGAAAATGAAAACTTTTCTTTTTCAGTATCTTTAATTAACATTCTCCATACAGGATCAAGATAATGTTGACCATTTAAAGTTGTTATGTCAACCCCGCATTCTATTTCAGTAGAAATACTTTTTTGCGAAAAAAACAATAAAAAAAATAAAATCATTATATGTTTCATTGATATGTCATCTTAATTTAAAATTACAATAGAAGTTAATTCATAGTTTTCATTTGAGTCAATTCTTAACGCATCTCTTTTAAATAATGATGAATATATTATATTTAAAATCTTTTTGTCGCGAGTCTTTACACAATGATGAGTGTTCGTAAGACTATTAATTACAATTACATTTGGCGTATCCAGCCCCCAATCGTTTCTTATTACAACTGAATGAACTATAACAGGGATGTTTTTTGCATTTCTAAGAGCATTATTACATTCTAATTCAACATTGGCTCTTGAATTAAAAGAGATCATTATTACTACAAAAAACATGACATATTTCATTTTTTAATCCTTAATTTTGAATACTTAATCGTACTGCGTTGATTACATTGTTTTGAACTCTTAATGTAATTGGAATTCCAAGTGAAAATGAATGCATAATTGCCTCATCTAATAAATCTTGTTTTTTCGTTATAAAACAGTACAAAAAACTAGAATTTTTAGTTATAGATCTTACTACATAAATGTATTTTAAAGCATCTCTAGAGACTGCATCTACTTTATAAACATCAGCACCACTAAATATATCAGGAGAGCATTCAACGTTTGCAATTTGACTTGCATGTGAATAAAAACTTGTGAATGTCAAAAAAAACACAAGAAATAATTTATTTATCAAAATTCACTCCTCATCATTGTTGCAAGTCCGATTGCACAAAAATAACATGTTCCAACTCTTGGAGGGACTCCAGTCTGTGTATACATAATTCTTACAGCTTCATAATCATTTGCATTAGGTCTTATTTGTTCAAAGGATACAGGTTGTCCTGTATAGTTATTTAGCTCAACCATATAATCAGAAGTGCTTCCATCCAACATAATTGATGGGCCAGTCCAAAAATTATATCCCGATGATTGAGCGAGTAATCGTCCTTCAACTCCGCCAACAAATACATTATCATCAATATTATGTTGAAGCCCTAGAGCGTGACCAAATTCATGTTTAAAAATTATTTTTAACTGCAGTCTAATATATGTGTCTGTTTCCATTTCTTGACGAATTATATTCCGTTTTTTATAGGCATCAAAATTCTTTAATAATAATCGTTCAAGAGTATGCAAATTTACATTTAAAAATGAATGTCCTGTTGAATGATTGAAATTTGTAGATGCTAATGAATCATCAGAATGAGGATTTACTCTGATAGAAATTCCACGTTCGATTTCATCCAGTGATCTTTGAATTCGAACTTGTCCTCGATTCCATTCTTCAAAAGCTTCAATTATAATCGCACCAAGGTTAACTTTCATAACATAATTACTGTGTCCTTCCCATGTGAATGACATCTGTGGATTTGCGAATTCTTGAGGAATATAATATGAGATAGTATCGCCATAAACTTCACGGATGTTAATTATCTCCTCATTATCTGGAGAAACGGAACCAACAGCTTGAGTTAATTGAGATGCTATTTTGTTTTTGATTTGTTCTGCATTAGTTGAAAAGCAGACAATTAAAAAAATATATAACCATTTTCCATTCATAATAAAACACCAAATTAAATGATAAACACTTACAGAATGTAAAATAAAGTTTTCCTTAGTGTTACTAGGTGTTAATTCAATAGCGCCAATCATAAACAAAACAAATACATAAGTCACGAGAATAATCATACTGGGCAAGGTCTCGAACATTTTTTAACCACTAAATAATAATTTTACGGTTTATTCTGGCTTTGATCATATGCACCCCTTTTGGACCGACCATGTACCTCAATGCATTCACTGAACACTTCTCATCAATAGAAGATCCACGCCAAGCAGAAAAAGTCTCGTATCCACTTTTTGATATCATGTTTGTCAGACTTTGCGCCGTTATCGCGGGTGCAGAGGGCTGAAAAGAGATCCTAAAATAGGCAGAAGGCCATCATAATTGGTTTAAAAAACATGGGGTTATTACATAGGGCGAGCCTGTTGATGATACAATTGCGCGGATCATTGTACGTATTAATCCAAAAAATTTAGTCCGTGCTTTATTGCCTGGATTAAGCAGGTTAATAAACTGACAAAAGGTCAACCTGTTGCGGTTGATGGAAAAGTACTTCGAGGCTCTTATAATCGAAATGATCGTAATCGACGCGAGCGATGGTGAGTGCCTATGCCGTCGCCAATAAAGTTGTGATTGGACTGGTAAAAACAGATGATGCTGGAATAATATAATTAATACAATAAAATCAAAGTCATAACCAGATTATCACACTATTAGACATCAAAGGTGCACTTGTCTCTATACCCAAGATAATTGAAGATGCGCGCCTGCAGAAAGCAAGTGAAGCCCCTGAGCATAAATGGACTATGTGATTAGGCTGAATGAGGGTAGCCATTGAGAAGAAACACGTTCGCATTGATGTTCGGCAGTATTATGTTCTGAATGCAAGAAAGCTTTCGAAATTATGTCTTCAGTGAAAAAAATTAAAATCTATGTGTGTAGTAATAG
>CAMRBZ010000195.1 GCA_947040595.1 uncultured Enterovibrio sp.
AACCCGCAACCTCACGATTTTGATATTTGCTTTGCCTCATTTAAGCGCATTGCCCGAGTATTAATGAATAACATTTAGAGTAAAATATGGATAAACAAGAACTTGCCGATAAGATTTGGAGATCGGTGAAGCAATAGGGTGTTCGTATGGCGTTGGAAGCGGGTGGCTATGCTGAGAAATTGGGGAATAGATATGAAGCAAACTGGATTGCATATCAATTATTGAGATTGTTACAAGAAAAGATCAGCTTCGTGACGGTAGAGTCTATTGGTCATGATGAAGTGGGTGTCGACTTGGTCATTGGTAACCTTGATGGCTCACATGAACATCATCAATGTAAGGCAGGGGCTGGTAACGCGGAACACTGGTCTTTATCCAAGCTTCATAGTTCTAGTATTTTAAAAAACGCAAACTACCAAATAAACAGAAAGACGACAGAATTCCATTTAGTTTCTCCGCTTTCAAGCAAAATAATCAGCGACTTGTGTGAAAGTGCTTTGAACTCTAATTCAATACCATTTGATTTTCTTGAGCATCAGGTGAAAAAAAGTAAAGAAAGAGAAAAGTGCTTCAAATCCTTATGTGGTTATTTAGACCTGAAATTTGATGTAGAAGAAGACATCAAGAAAGCCATGTTCTTTTTGCAACACTTTAAAATCACACGTTATGAGCAGAACAAACATACCCAAGAGGAATTAGAAGATAAAGCGTCCTTCTTATTTAGTGGGAATCCCACCCAATTAGTTCAGTTTCTTAAATATTATCCTGTCGAATACAATAAGCTACGAAACAAGATCACAGCCAATCAATTGTTTCGCGATCTAAAAGACAAGGACTTTATCGCGAGGGATATACCAGAAGATAAACGAATTTTATTCGTCATTGAAAACCTTTCAAAAGAATTTGATGACTCAATCCGACCCTTCTTGATTTGTGATCAGCTCATTAAGCGAAAAGAGCTTGCAAGCATTCTGGATTCTTTAGAAGAAAATGCCGTCACCCTCATTAGGGCAGAGGCTGGAATTGGAAAGAGCTCGTTACTTCTTGAACTTCATAGTCAACTTCGGGATAAAGGTGTTATCAGTGTTCCTGTGAGACTCGATCGTCGCAATCCAGAGAATAATTTGGATGCATATGGAAAAGCCTTAGGTTTCCCATATTCACCGCTTCTTAGTTTAAGTTCATTGGCAAAAAATCATAAAGTCGTGATTATATTGGATCAGCTTGACGCGATTCGCTGGACGGGTGCGCATTCCAATATAGCTTTACAGATCTGCCAAGAGTTAGTTAGGCAAACAATTGCACTTCGCAAAGAAGGCGCAGATATATCAATCGTTTTAGCTTCAAGAGATTTTGATTTAAACGATGATATAGCCTTATCAAGTTGGCTAAAAAGTATTTCAAAGTCATTACAAGAAGTAAGCATATCTTCATTAGATGAAGAAAAAGTAAGCGAATTAGTTTCATCGTTTGAAATGTATTCACAATTATCTTCAGGCAAAAAAGAAATCCTCAAAATACCATTATGGCTTGGCATATATCTGACTATTGCCCATCGCACACAAGCAGCTCCTCGCTTTAATAACAAATTAGAGCTTGTTAAAACCTTTTGGGATGATCGATTGAGTCAAATTGAATTGCATTACTTGGCACTTGAAGCCGCAAAAAAAGTCATTGAAGAAATTGTTGAATTGATGATGAAGCGAAGTCAGTTGTCGATTTCAGAGTCTTCTATGTCTTTAGGCTCCAAGCAGGCTGTAAAAGTTTTAATTTCAGTTGGGCTATTAATTGTGCAAGATCAACGTATTAGCTTTAGACATCAAGCCCTCTTTGATTATCAAGTTGGTTTTAAGTTATATCGCGCAGGGAGTGAATCGCCCCAAAAACTACTTGTAGCGTTGGGTGATTATGACGAACAAACTTTAACTAAAAGAGAGCACCTTAAATATGCCTTGAATATGTTGCTCGACGCCAATCAAAAAGATTACTGCGCTTGCGTCGAAATGCTCTTGTTTAGCGATGAGGTTCGATTTCATTTAAAATTTTTAGTGCTTAATTCACTCAAAGACCTAAAATCCATTAAAGCTCCAGCTAAAAAGCTAATTAATCAATTGGTTCATGAACATTCCTTGAAAAGCAAGTTCATCTCTATTAGCTCCTACAGAAATATTGAAATCATTGAATATCTTATAAATAACGAAACGTTCAATAACTGGCTCTCTAGCTCGGATGAAGTTCTGATTGATACGTCGATCCAGTTGCTTTATTCAATTTCAGACATTAAGCCCGATCTGGTCGTCAAGACTTTACGCCCATATCTTGATAAATCAGATGATTGGAATCAAAAAATTTACAGTAGCTTGTGCTGGAAAATTGAAGATGATTCAAATGCAATGTTTGAATTAAGGACTGAGCTTCTTCAAAAAAAATGCTATGCCAATTATATTGACTGGCGAGGTCTTTCAAAAAAACACCCCGAACGTGCACTTTCATTAATAGTTATTCTTCTGGAGCATTATAAAGAGGTAGTTTGTAAATCTTGTTATTCTGATGAAGTTCGAAACCATAAAAAACTAACCCGAAGAGATAGTTGGTCAACCACAGAGATAAAAGAAATTCAAGCAATTTCAGAAGCCATTTCTGAAGAAGTAATTAGAACTTTATTAAGAAAAATAACGGATATCGCAGAGTCTAAAAAAAATCGAGATGATGTATTTGTTTGGTTACGTAAGGATAAAGAATGCAATCCCAAGCCTGATTGCAGCCTTACTTATGTTTTGTTTTCACTTATAGACAACGCGGGAAAGCAACTCGGCTCGGATCCAGATACATTATATAAGCTAGTTGAACCTTATCTTTCGATAAATAACCCAGTAACAACGCATTTGGTCGCGAGACTATTATTCAGCCTTTCAAAAAAATATGCTGATACGATAATAGAGTGGTTTTTGGAACAAGCAATTTCACGCTTGTCATGTGGTAATTCCTATATAGAACCCGTTTGGATATTGCCTGGGAAATTAATCGAAAAATTTTCAGTAAATTGCACTGAAGAAAACTTCAAAAAACTTGAAGTTTGCCTATATCGCTTTAAAAGTGAAAAGAATTCAGATCAAATTAAGGGGATATTAGAAACGAGAAAAATGGGTTCAAGTATTAGCTATTGGAGGAGGGGACAATACTTATTATTGCCAAAATTAGATGAAAATAGAATTTCGATAGAAACAAAAGAATTAATTAAGGTGCTCAATAGAAAGTTTGCCACATATTCAACTTCGAATTTTTGTTCAAAATTAGAGTTTACGGGAAGCTTTATTCGCTCCCCTTTGCCTCTTGGAAATAAACTATCCAATCAATCTTGGAAAAAGCTGATACTGACACCAAGTAAAAAAAGATCAGGCAGGAATTGGAAGCGAGCGGGCAAAGGAGTCATGACCGAATCAAGCGCGGAACAGTTTTCCCTAACTCTTGATAGTGCAGTTTGTAATGAACCTACTAGATTTGCGCATTTTGCGTTGTCTTTGCCAAAAAATATAAAAGCTCAATATGTCAGTGCTTTTTTTAGTGGATTGGCAGAATCAAGTAAAGATAAGGCACATGAAGACTATAAAGACAGTTGGGCACCTTGCTCAAAAGAGATGCTGGAGCAAGTGATTTTTCATTTCCCTCATGGCGATAAAGAATATGCTTTGGTGAAGTTGCTTGAGCGCCAATTATTAACCCTGTCTGAAAAAGCATTTCACTTGTTACTTGATTTATCGCGCACTGCAAAAGAGCCAGAGATTGGCAAGCTTTATGTGTGGGAGTCAAGAGAAGGAAATTCAGCATGTAATGCAACACCTAAATCACTTAGCAATAATGCAATAAATTGTGTTCGTGGCAAGGCATACATTGCATTAGCAAAGCTTTTTTTCGAGAACGAAGAGTGCGCTTTTCAAAACAAAGAGGCGGTTGATTATGCAATCAATGATGAACATCCTGCGGTTAAGATGTCAGCACTTGAACTGATTTGCCCTTTTCTTAATTACGATGAGAATTATGCCCACATCAAATTTCTTGAACTTTGTAATAAAGAGATCAGAGTTAGCTGCGGGTTTCACGCATATTACTTTTTTAATCAAGGATTTGAAGGAAATTACAGAAATGAATACATTCAATTGGTTTTGTGTATGCTGGTCAGTCAATACGAAGATGTCCGTAAGGAAGCGGCTAGGCAGATATATGCCCGTTGGTTTTTTAATGCCTTATTTGAAGATGAATTAAAGATCGTCATAAATGGAGACAAAGTGTTACGCAGTGGATGCGCCTCTGTTCTTTGCCAGTTTTTAAAAGAAGACAAATACCATGACCGTATAGGTAAAATTGAATCCTCTTATGAAACGCTTCTCAATGACGAGGATAAAGACATCCTACGAGAAGTAGGTGGGTGCATTCGATATAATAATTATTGGGATAAACACAATTCAACGGTTCTTTTTAACCTGTTTGTTCAATCAAAATCTGCCATTCATTGTATTAACGATCTTTTTGAAAAACTAAAGATGATTTCAACAATGCCTGTTGGCATGAGTGATTCTTTGTTGGTGTTGGTTAGAAATTTTGTAGACATCGATAAAAAAGAAGAGATGTTTGATGTTAGAAATATTCACATCGATAATTCTTCTTTATTAAGCGTCTTACAACGGATTTATGATGAAGCAACAGAAGATGAAGACGATGATTCAATCCGTACTTGTTTAGATATCTGGGATGAATTGTTAAATTCAGAAATCTACACAGCGATGAGTGCACCCAAAGAACTGGATAGCGGTCTATTAACATAAGTTGCTTTTTGATACTGAAAATGACTAAATTCTTTTTAATCTTGAATAATCAATAAAAAGCCTCTAGAAAAGCAGAAAAAATCCAATAATTTCTGGGATTAAATGTCTTTCAAATCATTTTAAAGTAAGTTAAATAGAGGTTTTTGAGTTAGCGCTTATTTACTTTTAATTTTAAAAATGCGCTCAATATGAGCGCATTTTTTGATTGATTATTTGATTATTTCATCACAAAGGCGAAAGAAAATCTGGGAAGGTGAGCATGGCTTCTATTCTTTTGGACTCGACAATGTCTGCGTAGATCTCGGTTGTTTTTAATTCGCTGTGTCCAAGTAACCTTGATACAGAATAGATGTCGATGCCTCGGCTAAGTTGAATGACGGCAAAAGTGTGTCTGGCACTGTGGAATGTCACATGCTTGCTAATGCCTGCGGATAAGCACCATCGTAACAATTCAACATTCATATAGGAGGAGTATTTAAGTCCTTTAAATACCCGTTCGGTTGAAGATTTGGGAGTGCCTAAGAGGTTTTCTGCCGATTTGGGTAAATCAAGATACTGCAAGCTTTTTGCGTCCCCGCCTGACAATTTACGTTGATTGAAAATAATGCGTTTGTGCTGTTGGAACGTTTCAATTTCTGACCAAACCAATTTTTGAACATCAGACCAACGCAGTCCCGTTGAACAAGAAAACAAAAAGGCGCGCTTAAGTACGGGGTAGCGGCAATCTGCATTGGCAAGAGCATTCACTTCATCTAGCGTGAGATAGACTCTGCGCGTATTTTTTGCCTTGATACTGCCGACACCCAAAAGAGGATTATCGCGAATGTAACCTTCACGGTGCGCTTCATTAATGGTGGCTCTTATTTTATTGAAATACGTGCTTTGGGTATTTCGTGAAAGAGGCATGTCGCTTTTTGTTTGGGCAAGATGCTCTAAATAGTATTTGAATGTTTCTAGCCATGTTCTGTTTACGTCACTTAACTGTAAATCTGCGCCGTTGCAGTGCGTTATGAGGTGTTTTTGGGCCGATACCCAAATTGCATGATTAGAAGAGGAGGTGGTTTTTGCTCGCTTATCCAGTTGTTTGGCAAAGTATTCAAGAAAATTAATCTTAGGAAGTGCGGGGGTGGTAAAGCCATATTGCTCGTTATGCGCTTCTAAAAGTCGTTTACTTTTAATTGCTTCGGCGAGTTGCAGGTGTTCTTTGTTGTGTTTGCGTTGGCTTTCGTTAATCGGGGCGTCATATACGAATAACCCAATACGCTCAAATCGCTTTTTCCGACTTTGATTTTCAGGGGTTCTATCATCGAAAACAAGGCGAATGTCCCTCGTTTTATTGGATTTAAGCTTTTGTTTTTCAACGTAAATTTTCATTTAATCTCCTGTTTTGTCCCTCGTTTTTCTCTTTCAATTTAGATGAGGGACAATGTAGGGACAAAATGGAGCAAATAACGGCAATTTATGAAAAACAATGATAAATAATGAAATTACGATTCCTTATAAATCAGTGCTTTAGTTGTCATTGCTTGCTGTTATTTGCCTTTTTTTATCGCTTCACTTCCCGATACAAAATGAGCTGAAAATTTTGCC
>CAMRBZ010000196.1 GCA_947040595.1 uncultured Enterovibrio sp.
TGGGCTGAGAGAGCGCAGCCAACAAGCACGCAACTTCAAAGGCGACGGGTATAGAGCCTGTCTTCTTTTTTTAACTCTTTAAAACGTAAAGCCGAAATAGGCTCAGGATAGGCCGTATGGATAAGAAAATGTGAGATGTATTTTTCCGATGAACCTCTTTTTTTACGTAGCGGCACCTGTGTATAGGTATTAATGGGCAGTGTTTCATCTATTTTCCGAGGAAACAATATTATTTTCTCATGTGCCTAATGTTGGTTTTAACACTCAATGACATTCACGCTTATTTTATTTACTTGTGCCTCATCGACGGACGTTTTCATTTTATCTTCCATTGCCTCCCCTATTTCTTTCATGGTTGAAATTATATTATCAAGCGATTTATTTTTTATTTCAGGGCTTCTTAATGAAAGTCGGGCTGCATTAATGGCCTTTACTGCCCCCATGGTATTTCGTTCAATGCAAGGATTTTGCACTAAACCATCAATTGGATCGCAGGTTAATCCAAGATTATGCTCCATTGCTATTTCTGCTGCATGTTCAATTTGTTTTGCTGTGCCTTTTTTAGCGGCAGCAAGGCCCGCTGCTGCTAAAGAGGAGGCGACACCGATTTCTCCTTGGCAACCCCATCTACTTTCAAAAAGGGCAGAATTATTCTTATATATAGAAGCAATGCCTGCAGCGGTTGCAAGAAAAATACGAATGCGTTCAACGTTATTTGGGGAAACAAATTTATCATAATAGGCCAATACTGCAGGGATCACTCCTGCGGCGCCATTGGTCGGGGCGCTCACAATTCGGCATCCTGCAGCATTCTCTTCACTGACGGCGATGGCGTATAAATTAACCCAATCATCACTCTCAATTGGCAAACCTTCAGAGGTGCGTTGCTCGATACTTTCTTTTAATATTTTTGCTCTTCTAGGTTGGCTTAGTGGGCCAGGTAAGACCCCTTCTTGAGATATTCCTTTATTAATTGAAGCGAGCATGCTTGACCAAATTTGATCGATTTTTTCTTTGATATCTTTCATTTCTATTTCGGGCCTTGTCTTTCTCGCATAAGCTAATTCGTTCGCAAAAACGATGTCTGCGATAGACATATCTTCGTATTCACAAAGATTGAGTAATTCTTGTGCATTCGAATATGGAAAGGGAAGCTGAAAATTGTCGGGTTCTTTTTTTCCTTTTTGAATGAAAGAACCATTGCTGAGACAAAAAAAGGTACGACGAAAAAGGATTTCTTCTTTTATTCCTTTTGCGGTTATGGTAATGCCATTCTTATTTTTATTTGATTCTTTATTTCTATTAAAGTTAAAACTTTGCTCCCAATTAAAATGAATATAACGTTCATTATTAAGAGGGAGTTCATTTTTTCTTTTTAGGTTTTTTAATAAAGAAGAAATAGATATTAAATCAATGCTCTGCGGATTTTCTCCGATTAAACCCAGTACACATGCTTTATCGGAACCATGCTTTTTTCCTCTTTCTGCGAGGGACCCAAATAGCTCAATGCTGATGTGTGAAACCTGATGAAGTTGAGCATTTTCTATTAATTGCTCTAGGAATTCTTTGCTGGCCAACATGGGGGCGAGGGTATGAGAACTCGATGGACCAAAACCTATTTTGAATAGATTAAAGATGCTGAAATTCATTGTTTTCTCCTTAAACCGACGATGTAACAAAATTTAGCTTATCTGCATTGATATTGATGGGTTTATTGAATTTTTATATCGTTTTTTATGAATGACGAATCCAGTTAACCCCATTACATCGTGCTTTTTTGCTCAAGGGCTTCTCTCGCTTGTGGCCTACATGCAAGCTTGAATGTCTTGGGTATTCGAAAATTTGGCGTTTATTTTGACGATGGCAAATTTGAAGAAGCGAGCTCAGGGAGGGAAGATACAAGAGGGGTTCGCTGTTGAACCCCTTTTGTTTGGTGTCTGGGGAGGGGAAAAACCCCACGCGCTTAAGAGGTTAAAATATCAATCCATTTCGATGGAAATAAATGTGAAGCACCGAGGTTGCGACTGGAAAAAGAAAGCAGAAAGCGTATTACCCTAACCCTTCTGTTGCGTTTTTAAATTGGATCAGCTCAATTTTATAACCATCGGGATCTTCAACAAATGCGATTTCCGTTTTTCCACCTTTTACGGGGCCGGGTTCGCGGGTGATGTTGGCACCGCCCGCGCGCAGTGCGTCACAGGTTTTGTAAATGTCGTTGACGCCGATGGCGATATGACCAAAGGCATTGCCTTGTTCATAGTCCGTTTTTCCCCAATTGTATGTTAATTCAATCACCGCCCCGTGTGATTCATCGCCATAGCCTAAAAAGGCGAGGGTGTATTCGTATTCTTCGTTGACGTTTTTTCTGAGTAAATCCATCCCCAACACGTCGGTATAAAAAGTGATCGAGCGTTCGAGATCGCAGACGCGGAGCATGCTGTGTAAAATACGGCTTTTTAACATATTTTTTCCTTTTAATTCAAAGAAGATGAAGGGGTGTTTTGATTGTGCAGCAATCCATTTCAAATGCAAAGGGGGGGGGGTGAATATCAAGTTGAAGAAGAAGATGATTTATTCGTCAGGATACACTTTGTTTTTGAATTTGCAGAGATCTTCAATAATACAGCTTCCGCAACGGGGTTTACGTGCAATGCAGGTGTAACGCCCAAACAGGATGAGCCAATGGTGAACGTCTTGCTTAAATTCATTGGGGATGACTTTCAAGAGCTTTTGCTCTACTTCTACTACATTTTTTCCTGTTGCAAGGCGGGTGCGGTTTGAGACACGAAAAATATGGGTGTCTACCGCGATGGTCGGCCAACCAAACGCGGTATTGAGTACCACGTTGGCTGTTTTTCGTCCAACGCCAGGTAAGGCTTCAAGGGCTTCACGATTTTCTGGAATTTCACTGGCGTGTTTTTCAATGAGAATTTGGCATGTTTTTATGACATTTTGTGCCTTCGTGTTAAAAAGTCCGATGGTTTTAATTTTGTCTTTCAGCCCTTCAAGACCCAAATTGAGTATGGCTTCAGGGGTGTTTGCTATGGGGTAGAGCTTGTCTGTTGCTTTATTCACACTGACGTCTGTCGCTTGAGCTGAAAGTAAAACAGCAATGAGCAACTCAAAAGGGGATTGCCAATGGAGCTCTGTTTTGGGATTTGGATTTTCAGCCCGTAAACGAGATAACATTTCAAAGCGGCTTGCGTTATTCATTTTATTAACCCGTTAAAAATACAAAGACGGCACTTAAAACACACCCGTATCGAAGGTCTATAAAAAACCGTTATTTTACATGAGTGATACGGGCCCGTTGGATGACGTCTTTTGGACGTGTTTCTCTTTTTGTGAGGTTATCGATGACATTTTTTACGGCGATAAGAAAGCCCACAGCTAAAAATGCACCGGGGGGTAAAATGGCCAATAAAAAGGCTTGATCAAACTGAAAGACGTCAATGCGTAAAATAACCGCCCAATTTCCTAAAAGCCGTTCGGCACCATCAAATAAGGTGCCATTTCCAATTATTTCGCGGATCCCCCCTAAAAGGACCAAGGTGAGCGTCATGCCCATGCCCATTGCGAGACCATCGATGAAAGAAGGGAGGACTTTATTTTTTGAAGCGTAAGCCTCTGCTCGAGCAATAATGATGCAATTAGTGACAATCAGGGGGATAAAAATACCTAAAGATTGATACAAGCTAAAAGCAAAGGCATTCATGAGGAGCTGAACACAGGTAACGAGCGAGGCAATGATGATAACAAAAATGGGAATTCGTATTTCTCGAGGGATCCACTTTCGACAGGCAGAGATGCAGGTATTGGACATGATCAAAACAAATAAGGTGGCAAGGCCCAAACCTAACGCATTGATGATGCTCGTTGAGACGGCAAGAAGAGGACAAAGACCCAGCAACTGAACCATGGCAGGATTGTTGGTCCAAAGGCCATTCTTTAGTAATTGTTTATTTTCTGTCATTTCTCTTTTCCACAATTAGGGGGAAGACGGACCAGTTGTTTTTGGTGTGTTATCAGATAAAAGGCCGCCTTTTTTGCCGCGTTAATGACCGCGCGAGGTGTGATGGTGGCGCCTGTGAATTGATCAAACGCCCCTCCTTCTTTTCGAATGGCCCAACGGGGATCGTCTCTTCCTTCCATTTTAAAGAGGGTAAAAGAGAGGATCCAATCTGACACGTTCAAATCGATTTTATCACCCAATCCAGGTGTTTCACTGTGTTGAAGTGTACGCACACCTAAAATGTGGTTTTTTCCCCCCACCGCCACAAGGATCCGAATGTTGCCACTGTACCCGTCTGGAGCAATGGCTTCTATGGCTAAAGCGGTGGGTTTTCCGTTTCGAGTGGCGATGTACAAAGGCATCTTTTCATAGGTACCCAGACTCGGCTCGATGACAAGCGTACAGCTGTCATACAAGGCGTTGTTGTAAATCCGTGGTGGAATAATTTGATTTAACACTTCCAACAAATGCTGTTTTTGCTGCTCAGCAATGGGGTCTTTGGTGAGAAAATGCGTAAGGGAAACCAGCCCCGTTGAAATCAAGGCGACCAGGCCTAAAATCGCCCCATTTTTTGTTATTTGGATCAGCATTTTCCGTCCTTCATGCCGTAGATGGTGGGTTTATTGTAATAATCGATCAAAGGAACGCATAAATTGGCCAATAAAACAGCAAAGGCCATTCCTTCAGGAAAGCCGCCAAAAGTACGGATCACATAAACCAATGTTGCAATTAATCCCCCAAAAATAAGGCGTCCTTTAGGGCTTGACGGGGCGGTAACAGGATCCGTTGCGATAAAAAACGCGCCAAGCATGGTGGCACCAGAAAAAAGGTGTAAAAGAGGAGAAATAACGGTATCTGGGCTAAAGAGGTAGCCGATAACACTCAAGACAAAAAGGGTGCTTAAAAAGGCAACAGGAATATGCCAATGCATGATTTTCAATTTGAGTAAGAGAAGACCGCTGAACATAAAGGCAAGATTAACCCAGCCCCACCCATGCCCTAGAAAGGTGCTAAAAATCGGGTATTGAAACGCATCACTTGCGGTCAATCCTGCACTGAATGCGGTTTTCATGGTGTCGAGGGGGGTTGCCATACTGACGCCATCAATGTCATCGCGCAATTGATATGCGCTGTACCCCTCGCTGGTAAAGCCTGTAAAAATTGTCGAAATGGCGTCCATCATGCTCAGTGGTTGTGACATTAAAGAAGACGGCGGAAGCCAATTCGTCATTTGTACCGGAAAGGAAATAAGTAAAACAACGTAGCCAATCATACAGGGGTTAAATGGGTTTTGCCCCAAACCGCCATAAAGGTGCTTGGCAATAATAATGGCAAAGCTCGCTCCAATAACAGGCAGCCACCAAGATGCCATGGGGGGGATAGAGATGCCGATTAATATCCCCGTCAGTAAGGCTGAATTGTCTCTTATATAAGAAAAAAGAGGGCGCCTGCGGAGTATCGCGACAAGAATTTCGGCGATAAGGGCACTCGCACACGCAAGGGCGATTTGTAATAATACCCCCCAACCAAAAAAATAGAAAAGAGCGGCAATCCCAGGAAGCATTGAAAGGCTGACCGTGAGCATGATCATGGACGTGCTTTTTCGCTTGTGGCTATGGGGATTATTTGAAATTGAAAATCCCACGGTTATTTATCCTTTTTTTCTTTTAATAGCGCAGCTTCACGTGCTTTTGCACGAGCAATAGCGGCAGAAACAGCTTGACTTTTTGAAGAAATAAATTCAGTCGATGGTGATATTGGGGTGCTGTATCTTCCCTCTTTTATTGGTGTGCTGTTTTGGGTTGGAAGGGGGGATTCCTTAATCTGATTAAATACAGGTTTGCTGAACGATTCTTCTCGTTTTTTAATTAAAGCTCTTGGTAGTGCTGTTTGTTTTTGGATGGGCGTCCCTTGGGCCTGACGGGCTTTCGCACGCGCAATGGCTCCGGCAATGGGTTGCTTTTTAGATTCAATCGCTGTCACCGGTTGAGGTGAGTTTGTTTTTGGCTTCGTTTCCTTTTGTGTATGGGCGTTTTTGATTGGCGCTTCCCGTTGTTCGTTGGGTTTTGTTGTATTCAGATGCGAGTTTAATGCTTCATCTTCTTCTTTATTAATGAATGCTTCCTGAGTCGTCATTTTTTCTGAAGTGTTAGCCGCTGGGTGGGTCTCTATTTTCAGTGTTTCTGGAGACTGCATTTGAGCGGTTTTTTCGGCTTCGATTTCTTCGATGGGCATGCTTGTTTCTGTTTCTCGCGTAGCCTCAAGGTTTGCTTCGTCGATGCCTTCTTCGTTAAGGCCTTCTTCGTTAAGGCCTTCTTCGTTAAGGCCTTCTTCG
>CAMRBZ010000197.1 GCA_947040595.1 uncultured Enterovibrio sp.
AATTTTGATTTCAAGGTCAAATTTTAAAAAATCGAGGTTCGCTGCGAAATGAGGGGGGGCTGGCATAAAAAAAGCCGCCTTATTGAGGCGACTTTTTAATTTTTAAAGTTTTCCGACCTTTATTCTTTTGAGGAAGCTTCATCAAGGATGAGTGAATTAAAGAGCACAGGATCAAGACTTCTTTTTGATCTTGACTTCGGAGTACCAGATACACGCGCAGGAGTGAGTAAATCGTGATAAGCCAAAGCGGCCATTCCAAGCGATTTTCCTAACGCACGGTATTTTTCTTGGTTGACATAATCAGGGGCAAAACCCGCTTGGTCATAGGTTGTTTCTAAGGTTAAAGCCATGACGCTGTTTTTGAAGTTCGCCCACCACCATGATTCAGGATACCCTTTAGGAACAAAAGTTCGACCGCCGTCTGTCGGACTGGGTTCAATGAGATTTTCGCCATAATAGTGTTTAACGAAATCAATGAATTTAATACTGTCATCCCAAAGTGCCGACTCTTCGGTGTCATAGCCAAGCGCGCTGGGACCAAAGTGAGGGAAAAAGAAGGGACGCGTTTCACGCTCAGATTGTGATGAATGCAGGTTAAGCGCAAGCGTGAACGCTCCTTCTTTTCCTGTAAGATTGCGCATTGCAGTATTGAGTATTTGGTTTTCAACAGGCGCCTCGGCGGACAGATACCATGGATCATTTGGATCCCTTAACCATAAAACTTCAAGATTTTCTGATTTACCGTTTAAGCGATAATTGCCCGCATTGACACCGTCAGGATTATGCACGGGGACAATGTGAAAAATTAAATGATCCATTGCCTTTTTTGCATTCGGATCATCACTGGCAAGAAAGTTCATCAATCCTTCAACCAAAAAAGATCCGCCCGTTTCCGCCGAATGGGTTCGGGTATGTATCCATACTCTTTTTTTGTCCGCTTCAGGAAGAGCTGGGTTTGTCATGGTCACAAGATCTATGGGTTTGTTTAATACAGGAGAATATCCGAGTGTTTCTTTCGTGAGAGTGCCTTGCGCGGCAGTCTGTAAGAGTTGAGCATAAAATTGATCAAAATCATCCGTGCTATAAGGATAAAAACGGCTCAACCACACTTTGTTTTCGGTGAATTTTTTTGTAATTTGAAGCGTGCGTGTGACCGAGCCTGCCTCTTCGGAGACGGTCTCTTTTAAATCATCGAGTTCAAAACGCTGCCAAGTCTTGTTATCGTAAGAATAAATCGGGGTATAGTCGTATTCCCAGCCACGATTGTCTAAAGGATATGCATCATCGATATTGAAAGTAAAAGCACTGTCGATGAAAACACCAGAAAGGGACACATACCACCAGTTACGCCACTTCGGAATATCATTAAGGGATTCTTCTGTACCGTCGTTTCTAAGGGTAATTGAAGCCGTTTGGAAATCTGTTTTTTGGCGAGGATGTTGCCCTGCATTTCCAGAAAGAAAATCATCCGACATGAAAGGATAAGGGTAATCCGCGGGTTTTTCGCTGTCAGCAAGATTACGGCCTTCTCTCCAATTGATGCTCTGCGTTGACATGCCAGAAAACAATTCATTCGAAGGAAGATACACCGCCAAAGAAGGAAATTTTTCCGCAGAATAGATGGCATTAAATTTTAGACTTTCAATCTGGGTGTTTTTATCGATTGTGATGTCGTATATCGTTTCAATGGACTCGCTTGAGTCTCGCGTTTCTTTAAAGGCGTGAAAACGAAAATTTTCCAAACTTTCCAAGGAAATATCGCGCCCAATATAGCAGCGCTCTTTTCCATCCGTGAAATAGGGCAAGGCGTGTTCCATGTCACTGGCAAAAGAAATCCACCAATTACCCTGTGAAGTTCCGTCTATTAATGTGGAGCAGTTTTCTTTATTTCCTTCTGCATTTACTGCAGTTGCTAAGAAGAGAGGAAATAGAAATAGCAAGTTTTGTGTTTTCATATTAAGCATCACTTCGTAGGAGTAAAAAACCAATCTAACGATTTCCCCCACCCCTGAATGCGACAGGTGTCACGCTTTTGATGCGAGATTGCATTTATGTTTCGCTCTTGTTATGCAACTGATCACAAAGAGAAATTGAAAGATGACCTATTAATCATATCGCTTTCAATTACATACAACTGAAGCCTTACAAAGTACAGTAGAAAATAACGCTCAATCACAAAACGAAGGATAGATTTTACAGAGCAAGCTTAAATCGAATAATCGGAACAAAATCTTACTCTATGATGGCTTTTACCACGGCATTTTAAAAACAGATCCGAAATATTGACTTTCAACCTTATCTAAAATTCTCCCTTAAAGTCGATCAACGGGTTATCTTAATATCGCCATTTAGATTGAGATTTATTAAAATCTAAATCCTAAAAACGACGACCGTCATCTCAATGAGGACTTTATGAAAGACGACAACAGCCGCTTGGTTTATTCAACGCAAACCGGGCGAATACAAGAAGAAAAAAGCAATGTCATCAGAGAAAAAGGCGATGGCATTGTTCGGATTTCGCGACAAACAAAAGGACGCAAAGGGAAAGGTGTCTGCCTTATCACAGGCCTCGATTTAGACGATGCCCAACTAAAAATAGAAGCCGCGCACCTTAAAAAAATATGTGGATGTGGAGGGGCAGTAAAAGAGGGTGTCATTGAGATCCAAGGCGATAAACGCGATATCATAAAAAATGAGCTTGAAAAAAAAGGCCATAAAGTAAAATTTTCAGGGGGGTAACGCTCAAAAAAACACCAAGGCCCTCGATGATCCCCTCCCCTTTGAAGGTGCGAGTGTGTGACGAGGCGCGTGCAGCCTACACCCGCCTTTAAAAGCGACAAGGATAAAGCATAAAAAAACCGCCTTTTTAGGCGGCTTTTCAATTTTAGATCTGCGCCAAAAGTTATTCTTTTGAAGCAACTTCATCAAGGATCACTGAGTCAAGACTTCTTTTTGATCTTGAAGAGCTCGGTGTATCAGAGACGAGGGTTGGAGTGATTAAACCGTGATAAGCCAAAGCGGCCATTCCAAGCGATTTTCCTAACTCACGGTATTTTTCTTGGTCAACATAATGAGGCGCATAGCCGGCTTGGTCATAGGTTGTTTCCAAGGTTAAAGCCATGACGCTGTTTTTGAAATTCGCCCACCACCATGATTCAGGATAAGCTTTATCAACAAAGGCTTTTCCGCCCTCTGCGGGACTGGGTTCAATAAGATCTTTTCCATAATAGTGTTTAACGAAATCAATGTATTTAATGCTGTCATCCCAAAGAGCCGATTCTTCAGCGTTATAGCCGAGCGCACTTGGACCAAAGTGAGGGTAAAAGAAGGGACGCGTTTCACGTTTTGATTGCGACGAGTGCAAGTTAAGCGCGAGCGTGAATTTTCCTTCTTTTCCTGTCAAATTCTTCATTGCAGCATTGAGTACATGGTTTTCAAAAGGCGCCTCTACGGCAAGGTTAATTGGATCCTTTGGATCCCGTAACCATAAAACTTCAAGATTTTCTGAGTTACCGTTTAAGCGATAATTGCCATTATTGACGCCATCTGGGTTATGCACGGGGACAATGTGAAAAATTAAATTATCCATTGCTATTTTTGCGTTGGGGTCGTCACTGGCAAGGAAGTTCATCAATCCTTCAACCAAAAATGATCCGCCCGTTTCCGCTGAATGGGTTCGAGTATGTATCCAGACACGTTTTTTATCGGCTTCAGCAACAGCCGGGCTGGTCATGGTCACAAGCTCAATGGGCTTTTTTAAAACCGGAGAATATCCGAGTGTTTCTTTCGTGATATAACCTTGCGGGGCGGTCTGTAAAATTTGAGCATAAAATTGGTCAAAATCATCCGTGCTATAGGGGTAAAAACGGCTCAACCACACCTTGTTTTCTGTGAATTTTTTTATAATTTGAATAGAGCGAGTGACTGTGCCTGCGTCGTCTTTGACGCTCTCTATTAACTCACTGAGGTTAAAACGCTGCCAAGTCTTGTTATCGTAAGAATAAATCGGGGTATAGTCGTATTCCCAACCACGATTTTCCGAAGGGTATGTATCATCGATATTAAAGGTAAAAGCACTGTCGGTGAAAACACCAGAAAGGGACACGTACCACCAGTTACGCCATTTAGGAATACCATCAAGGAATTCTTCAGGGCCGTCGTTTCTAAGGGTAATGGAGGCCGTTTGGAAATCTGTTTTTTGAAGGGCGGGTTGCCCTGCATTTCCTGAAAGAAAATCATCTGACATGAAAGGATAGGGGTAGTCTACCGGTTTTGTACTGTCGGCAAGGTTGCGTTCTCCCCACCAATATTGGCTTTGCGTTGAGCGGCCAGAGAGGAGTTCCGTAGAGGGCCCCTCCGTCAAAGAAGGAAAATACACCGCCAAAGAACGAAATCTTACTATAGTAGGGACTGCGTAAAATTTTAAACTTTCAAGTTTTGTTTTTGCATCAATGGTAATGTCGTATATCGGTTCGATATAAGGGCCTGAAACGCTCCCTTCTTCAAAAACGAAAAAGCGATAACCTTTAAGACTGGCTAACGAAATATCTTGACCAATATAACAGCGACTTTTTCCATCGGTAAAATAGGGCATCGCATTTATCATATCAGCAGCAAAAGAGGGGTACCACCCAGCGTTAGGATCAGTTATCGCTGCACAATTTGGTTTATTTCCTTCTGCATAGGCTGCGCTTGCTAAGAAGAGAGGAAATAGAAATATCAGTTTTTGTTTTTTCATATTAAGCGTCACTTCTTTTAGAAATAAAAAAACAATTTAGCTATTTTCTCCACCTGTTAACGTGACATGCTTCACAGCAATGCATCACGGTTGCTTTTTTGTTTCCTTTTTGTTGCGAGGCATATTCACTTTGTTTTCCTAAAGAGCCCTTCTTCATCTTTTCGTTTATCTTCGCCATTGCGAACCTAACTTCCATTTTTTTAAATAAAAATTGAACAGTGAATTTTTCACATCGCATCAGGTGTGCATATAGATTAATGAGCAATATTTAATAAACTTGCACATGAAAAATATTATTTATTCATTTTCGTAGGGTCGCTTATATCGCAATGTTCCACAAAATGGAGTGATCTCATTTCCATGACAGAATTAGGTGTGTTTATTATTTAAGCGATCCATTCAATAAGAAAAGGTATATCTACAAAACTGAATTCGACTCGCTTATTAATACCCGTTGACTTTAAAGTCTGAGGGTGTTGTCCAGGCTCCTGCGCCCAATGACATAGTCCATCTATGCTCAGGGGCTTCACTCCCTTACCGCAGGCGCGCATCTTCAATTACTTTGGATATAAAATGCAATGCATGCTCGAGACAGGAACGAATTTCGATAAAAAAACCTTCACCCTCTCGCCCTGTATTTTAAACACGTTTGAATCCAGTTGAGCCTTAAAAATCCAGGATTTATTATGGGTTAATATTTAAAAACAGCCCATATCAAATGATATCACTTTATATCACATTGAGACTCTGAGAACTCATAACATAATGAGCGTGAGTTTCTGTTTACAACTTAATTCCACCCTGCTACAAAGGAGAATGTAAAGAATTACCTTGTGAATATCGAGCTGCAGGAGAATAAATAACATATTTAAGTAGCCAACCTGCATATAAATTAAATCTATTTAATAAGCGAGATTGAAAATGTTAGATAAATTAAAAATGATATCTATTCCGATGCTTGCCATATTGGCTCTGTCGGCTTGTGATGACGACTCAGAGCAGACTGGAATATCACCTGGCCTTGATTTAGGTGTACCGGATATAGAAATAGAGGTACCGGCTCACGGATTTTCTAAAATTCTCATTGAGAAGCCCACCCAACACGGAATGGCTTACACTCTGCCTTTTCAAATGACAGTGACAGGGATTATTTCTGATACTGGTAAGAAACTTCCGATTACATAGGTCGTTAATTTTGGATCCGCCCCAGCGGATATGTTGGATATAGACACAAATGGACTTGTAAGACCATTAAAAGCAGGGACAGTCAGTGTGAAAGCCGCCGCTTTTGGTTTGGAATCTGAAGTGCAGAATTTCACTATTCCTCAGCCTCCCCTTTGTGGACATCAATATGGTGGCGCATACCTGGATGCCTTTAATAATAATGACACGACAATCGCCGCTACGCCTTGTGTTAAAGTCGCTATTGGGACTCAAAATACCGTCTTCTCATCCGCGCCCAATGTTGCATTTGCGTCTAATATCACCGGATTGACTCTCGACGAAACCGGAGTGACTCCTACGGCTTATAATG
>CAMRBZ010000198.1 GCA_947040595.1 uncultured Enterovibrio sp.
ATTTGGTGGCCCCTCCCAGACTTGAACTGGGGACCAATCGATTATGAGTCGAGTGCTCTAACCACTGAGCTAAGGGGCCATGAAGGAGAATGATTATAAAAGAAAAGGACAAGGGATGTCTAGAGATAATCGGTAGAATTTTGTTTGTTTATTGCGCAGTTAGAGTGAAACATGCAAATAAAAAGGTGAGCCTAAGCTCACCTTTTTATTTATAACCATTTATTTGGTTAAATTTTATTCATCTAAGAAGCTGCGAAGCACTTCAGAGCGGCTTGGGTGGCGCAATTTGCGCAGCGCTTTGGCTTCAATTTGACGGATACGCTCACGGGTTACATCAAATTGTTTTCCGACTTCTTCCAAGGTGTGGTCTGTGTTCATGTCAATACCAAAACGCATACGGAGCACTTTGGCTTCGCGTGGTGTAAGGCCTGCAAGAACTTCATTGGTCGCCATTTTAAGGTTGTTAATGGTGGCGGAGTCCATTGGAAGCTCAAGGGTGGTATCTTCAATAAAATCACCAAGATGTGAATCTTCATCGTCACCGATAGGGGTTTCCATGGAGATAGGCTCTTTGGCAATTTTGAGCACTTTTCGGATCTTGTCTTCTGGCATTTGCATGCGCTCTGCCAGCTCTTCAGGAAGTGGTTCACGGCCCATTTCTTGAAGCATTTGACGAGAGATACGATTGAGTTTATTGATGGTTTCAATCATGTGCACAGGAATACGGATTGTGCGCGCTTGGTCTGCAATAGAGCGAGTGATCGCTTGGCGTATCCACCAAGTGGCGTAAGTCGAAAACTTATAACCACGACGGTATTCAAATTTATCGACCGCTTTCATCAGACCAATGTTGCCCTCTTGGATTAAGTCCAAAAATTGAAGGCCCCGGTTGGTGTATTTTTTGGCGATAGAAATAACCAAACGCAAGTTGGCTTCCACCATTTCTTTTTTCGCTCGGCGCGCTTTCGCTTCACCAATCGACATGCGGCGGCTGATGTCTTTTATGCGCTCAACGTTGAGGCCGGTTTCATCTTCAATGATTTTGAGCTTTAAAACGCAGCGGCGCAGGTCTTCTTCATAAAGCTTAAGGCGTTCTGTGTAGGGCTTATCTGATGACAAGGCTTGATCTAACCAAGCGTCTGAAGATTCGTTGCCACTGAAAAATTGAATAAAGGTTTTCTTTGGCATTTTTGCTTGGTCAACACACAAGCGCATCACAAGGCGCTCTTGCGTGCGCACGCGATCCATCGTTGAGCGCATTTTATTGACGAGTCGGTCAAACTGTTTAGGGATTAAGCGAAATTGTTTGAAAATATCTGAAAGTTCATTAACAGCAGAATTTGTTTCTTTATGAAAGCGTCCATTGGCTTCAATTGACGAGTGCATCACGTCATAAGCGCGGCGAAGTTCTGTGAATTTTTCACGAGCGAGTTCAGGATCAATACCCGAGTCTTCTTCTTCTTCTGCTTCTGTGTTCGCGCTCTCTGGATCTTCATCTTCGAGTTCGGTTTCGGCCAGCTCAGATCCTATGTGTGTTGCTGTAGGGGCGACATCTTCTTGATTGGGATCGATAAAACCTGAAATGATGTCTGTCAGACGCAATTCTTCAAGTTCGACTTTATCAAATTGATCAAGAAGATGAGAAATTGAACCTGGGAATTCAGCGACTGAAATTTGTACTTGGTTAATGCCATCTTCAATACGCTTGGCGATGTCAATTTCGCCTTCACGGGTTAAAAGTTCAACGGTGCCCATTTCACGCATATACATACGTACAGGATCGGTGGTGCGACCAATTTCAGATTCCACATTTGACAGCGCTGCCGCTGCTGCTTCAACGGCATCTTCGTCAGCGACCGTTTCAGACATCATGAGCTCATCGGCATCCGGGGTTGTTTCTACAACCTGGATCCCCATGTCATTGATCATTTGAATGATGTCTTCTATCTGATCAGAATCAACAATGTCTTCGGGTAAGTGGTCATTGACTTCTGCATAGGTGAGGTAGCCTTGTTCCTTACCTTTTGCGACAAGTAACTTTAGCTGAGACTGCGGATTTTGCTCCATAGACGATATCCAACTTCGGGTCTGAGAGAAGAAATAAGTTTGTATGACTACAAACTCAGAATTTCAGTCAATTACAGTTTTGACTGCTAACGCTTAATCGGGACGGTTTTGGATTAAAACCCACATTTCCCGTTGCTCTTCGGGTGATAAACCGAAGGTGTTTGATTTTGCTTGTAATTTATCTATTTTCTGTGTGACATATTGAGAAAGAATTTGGTCCAATGCATCTAACAAAACATCGAGCGCATTGTCATCGTTGATGTGTACTGTCCAGGTTGCTAATCTTGAAATCACGTTTTCTTGATGTGTGCCGCGCCAATTTTCAAGAATTTGGCCCGTTGTAATATTGGGGTGAAGACGGCAAAGATCAAGCAGTGATATGAATATATTTAAGCCCGGTAAACTAAATGCATCTATTCCATCAAGTGGGGGGATGGATTTATGAAAACGGGGATTTTGTAACAATAATGTGATGAGTTCACGCATTGGAGTGCGTTTCATTTCAGGCAAGGGTTTGTTTTGTTGTGTTATTCCTTGCTTACTGATGAGTTTTTCTAATTGACTCTCATCGGGTAATCCCAGCTTTTGCCCCAGAGTATTTCGAAGATACAAGCGCAATGTGCCGCCCGGCACTTTCTCGATGAGGGGCACGGCCAAGGTGGTTAAGCGCGCTCTTCCCTCTTTATTGCTCATGTCGACTTTTTCCATGAGCGTCGAAAATAAAAAAGACGATAATGGGGTGGCTTGAGCGAGGCGTTGCTCAAATCCTTCTTTTCCTTCGTTTCGTATGATGGTGTCAGGATCTTCACCTTCAGGCAAAAACATAAACTTAAGCTGATTGCCATCAATTAAGTAAGGCAAAGCTTGTTCCATCGCGCGCCATGCCGCTTCTCGTCCTGCGCGGTCTCCATCATAGCAACAAATCAGGTTCGATGTTTGCCGAAACAAAGTATGAATATGATCGGCGGTGGTGGCGGTGCCCAGCGCGGCGACGGCATAGTCTACGCCAAATTGTGCAAGCGCAACCACGTCCATATAGCCTTCGACAACCAAAAGTTGTTTTGGCTCCCGATGGACTTTTAAAACTTCATGGAGTCCATAAAGCTCACTGCCCTTGTGATAAAGAGGGGTTTCGGGTGAATTGAGGTATTTTGGGGTGGCGTCTTGAATGACGCGTCCACCAAAAGCAATCACGCGTCCACGTTTATCGCGAATAGGAAACATGATGCGTCCACGAAAACGATCATAATGGCGACCATTTTCATTGGAACTGAGCATGCCCGTTGTGACGAGGGCTTGATGTCCTGCGGGGTCTTTTCCAAATTGAGTTCGAACCAAATCCCATTGATCGGGGACATACCCTATGCCAAATTTTTGAACGATCTCGCCAGAAAGTCCACGCCCTTTTAGGTAAGCAATGGCCTCTTTGCCCGTTTCAAGACGGAGTTGTCCTTGATAAAAGTGGGCAATTTGTTCCATCATCGGATAAAGATCGCGTTTTTTTTCGATGCTGGTATGGGGGCTTTTTAACGTTGAAAAGGTGTTTTCATAAGGGATATCAAGGGAAAAAAGTGCCGCGAGATCTTCAATGGTTTCAACAAATTCAAGACGTTCAAATTCCATGAGGAAGCTGATTGCGTTACCGTGTGCGCCACAACCGAAACAATGATAAAACTGTTTTTCAGCGCTGACAGAAAAAGAGGGGGTTTTTTCGTTATGGAAAGGACAACAGGCGGTGTAATCTTTGCCTTTTTTTTTCAATTTTACGCGTGCATCAATGAGATCAACGATATCAACTCGAGCGAGTAAATCATCAATAAAAGCGCGAGGTATTGTGCCTTTTCCTGCCATAAAGTGTCGTCGTTCGCTGAATTAAGAGTAAATAAATAAGTCTGGACTCATAAAAAGAGAACGAACAAACCGCGCATTCCAAAATTGGATAGCGCGGTTTGTTTGTCGGCCAGATAAAAGCTAAGCCAGATTGGTCTTGACCAATTGGCTGACTTTACCCATGTCAGCCCGACCTTGAATTTGAGGTCTAAGGACGGCCATAACGTTGCCCATGTCTTGCATGGAGGTTGCGCCAGAAGTGAGAATAGCGTTTTTCACTAAAACATCGACTTCTTCATCGTTCAGTGGTTGTGGCATGAATTCTTGAAGGACTTCAATTTCAGCCAGCTCCACATCAGCAAGGTCTTGACGGCTTGCTGCTTGATATTGCGCAACAGAATCACGACGCTGTTTAACCATTTTGGTTAGAACGGCCAGCACTTCTTCATCGGTCAGGGTTTTCTGACCGTCAATTTCAAGCTGCCTGACGGCGGAAATAATAAGACGAATCGCACCAAGGCGTGGCTTATCTTTCGCTTTCATTGCCGTTTTTTGTTCGTCTCTAAGACGTAAAATCAATGACATGGCGCAATCTCGTATTAAAAGTGATTAATACATGCGAACGCGGCGTGCGTTTTCACGAGCCAATTTTTTCAAGTGGCGTTTTACTGCTGCCGCTTTTGCGCGCTTACGAACAGTGGTTGGCTTTTCAAAATGCTCGCGGCTACGAACTTCAGAAAGGATGCCTGCTTTTTCACAAGAGCGTTTGAAACGACGTAATACGACGTCAAATGGTTCATTTTCACGGACTTTAACTACTGGCATATGCCTTTTACCTCAGGGAGTTATTCTATAATCGCTGGCGATAAAATAACCAGCATTGATTTAAAATGGTGTCAAATTTTAATCTGATATCGGGGGGTTTGTAAAGCATAACTGGTGAATTTGATCTCTCAGAGGTAATATTGCCGTTTGTTTTTGAATCGAATGAATCGATTACAAATAAAGTGGATTAAAGAGTTATGCGAATTTTAGGTATCGAGACATCTTGCGATGAGACCGGTGTTGCGATTTATGATAATGAAAAAGGTCTGTTGGCGCATCAACTTTACAGTCAAGTCAGCTTGCATGCAGATTACGGCGGCGTGGTGCCAGAGCTTGCGTCTCGTGACCATGTAAAAAAAACGATTCCTTTAATAAAAGCCACCTTGCTTGAGGCGAACTTAACGGCGAAAGACATCGACGGTGTGGCTTATACCGCAGGCCCTGGGCTTGTTGGCGCTTTGCTTGTTGGGGCGAGCATCGGGCGCGCTTTAGCTTATGCATGGGGGGTGCCTGCTGTTGCCGTGCATCATATGGAAGGGCATCTTCTCGCTCCCATGCTTGAAGCGCAACCTCCCGCGTTTCCTTTTGTGGCCTTGCTGGTCTCTGGCGGCCACAGCTTATTGGTGGAAGTGCGCGGCATCGGGCAATACGGCATTTTAGGAGAATCGGTTGATGATGCTGCAGGAGAAGCCTTTGATAAAACAGCAAAATTAATGGGGATTGATTACCCAGGAGGGCCGCTTTTGTCTCAATTAGCCGAAAAAGGGGACTCTAAACGTTTCACTTTTCCGCGCCCAATGACGGACAGACCGGGTTTGGATTTTAGTTTTTCAGGTCTGAAAACCTTCACCGCAAACACCCTTAAAGCCAGTGAAAGCGATCCTCAAACCCGTGCTGATATCGCGCGCGCATTTGAAGATGCCGTGGTCGATACCTTGGCCATTAAATGCAAACGTGCATTAAAACAAACGGGTATGAAGCGTTTAGTGGTTGCAGGAGGCGTGAGTGCAAACCGCCATTTACGCCTTAAATTGAGCGCATTGGCTGACTCTCTTGGCGCGGAGGTTTTTTATCCTCGCACTGAATTTTGCACCGATAACGGGGCGATGATTGCTTATGCGGGCATGCAGCATTTATTAAAAGGCGAAACGCAAGGGTTGGGCGTGAAGGTTTTTCCGCGTTGGCCTATGGATGAAATCAAGGCTTGCTGAGTGCGCTCTGAGGCTGTTCTTTGTGTCCGTCCTTTTGAAGGCGTCGCCCTTATAAGCCTCCGGCTTTGCCGGAGGTCATTTAACGATCAATCGTTTCTTGGTGAACCGTTACCAAAAATGCAACCTCTATCCTTGTTGCAAAAAATAACGGGCAAACACAGACATACAAATCCCTGCCAACAAAACAAAAACAGAAAGACGGTATGTTCGAAGAAGCACAAAAGAAAACAACACGATCAGAATATCAAAAGGATCTCGGACAGCAGAAACCCAAATGGGTTGATAAAACG
>CAMRBZ010000199.1 GCA_947040595.1 uncultured Enterovibrio sp.
GGGCTTCGCTCGCTTGCCGCCTACACGCATCTTCAATTCCTTTGGGTATAGACAATATGATTGGGCTAAACGAGCCTAACTAACACCCACCCAAGTTCAATGATGACGGGCAGAGAAATATTTTGTGATTGCGCTTGGAGAACGCGGCCAACACCCCCGCATCTTCAAGTGTCTTTGGGTATAAATTAAAAAAACACCAAAAAACAAAAACAAGGATCAAGGATTTATGTCATTGCCAAACGCGTTGCAAGACATCGCGACATCTCAAATTAATGAACTCGCGCAATTACAGCCTGAAAACCTGGCTCTTTGGCAAGGGGACGCGCGGGAAAAATTAGAGCAGACTTTGGGGTTGAGTGATTTTATCGCTCAGGTCTTGCAAAGCCAGCCAACCTTGCTTTCTTGGCTCTTTCAACATTTGGTTTTTCGTGCGCGTGCGCCGCGTTACCGAGAAGATTTAAAAACCCTTTTGGCTTCTCAATCAAATGAATTGTCGGTGATGAAAGCCCTTCGTCATTTTCGTAATCGTGAAATGCTTTGGCTGGCATGGCATGATTTTAATCATTCTATTTCGCTTGATGACAGCCTCTCTCATCTTTCTGCCTTGGCCGAAGCCATTATCGTAGAAGCGTATGCATGGCTTTATGAGGTCTGCTGTAAAGAAATGGGCACCCCTTGTGACGAAGAAGGGCGCCCACAACCCATGTTGATTTTGGGAATGGGAAAGCTTGGGGGAGAAGAGCTTAATTTTTCTTCTGATATTGACCTTATTTTTACTTACCCTGAAAACGGACAAACTCAAGGTCTAAAACGCAGCATTTCTAATTCACAATTTTTCGCACGTTTAGGGCAGCGCTTGATTAAAGTGTTGGATCAGCAAACGATGGAAGGCTTTTGTTATCGGGTAGACATGCGTCTGCGTCCTTTTGGTGAGAGCGGTCCTTTGGTGATGAGCTTTGCTGCGTTAGAAGACTACTACCAAGAGCAAGGACGAGATTGGGAGCGTTACGCCATGATAAAGGCGCGCGTTCTTGGAAAAGAGCAGCTTTCTTGTTATCAGACTTTACGAAAAATGTTGCGCCCTTTTGTGTTCCGTCGTTACATCGATTTCAGTGCCATTCAATCTTTAAGGC
Source organism: uncultured Enterovibrio sp. (assembly GCA_947040595.1). Lineage (GTDB taxonomy): Bacteria > Pseudomonadota > Gammaproteobacteria > Enterobacterales > Vibrionaceae > Enterovibrio. Next base: position 1,134 of record CAMRBZ010000199.1, read on the forward strand.
GCATGAAATCACTTGTTCAAAGTGAAGTGCGACGTCGAGGCTTGACGAAGAACATCAAGTTGGGGGCGGGGGGAATTCGAGAGTTAGAATTTATTGTTCAATCTTTTCAGCTTATTCGTGGTGGGCGAGAGCCGTTATTGAGAAAACGCGGTTTTTTTATCACGCTCAACGCCATTTGTGATCTGGGGCTCATAACAAAAAAGGATGCGCAGACCTTGGAAATGGCTTATCGCTATTTAAGGCGCATCGAAAATAGGCTTCAAGCGATTGGCGACAAACAAACACAAACCTTGCCGGAATGCGAGCGAGACCAAAGCCGTCTTTTTGTTGCCATGAAAGAGACCAGTTGGGAAAGCATGCTTGAAAATATCCAAAATCAGATGTCTGCGGTCCGTGTTATTTTTGATGATTTGGTGGGGAATGAAGAAGAAAAAGAACATCTCACGACTCAAATTCCTTCGGAATATGCCGAAATTTGGGATGCGGCAAGAGACAAAGATCTGGTCAGGCAAATCTTGGAAGATTTAAACAGCGTCCAATGCACTGAGAAAGCAGAAATACTCTTTCATTTCAAAGAAGAAATAGCAAAAAGAACCTTGGGCTCACGAGGACGAGAAGTGCTTCATCGATTGATGCCGTTTATCTTGCTTGAGACCTTGAGCTTGAAAGAGGGATTAGGGGCCTTTGAACGGGTATTGGTTTTGCTTGCGGCCATTGCAACCCGAACCACGTACCTTGAATTGTTTGATGAGCACCACAGTGCGATAACGCAATTGGTTCGTCTTTGCAGTGCAAGCCCCATGGTGGCCTCGCAATTAACAAAATACCCTGTCCTTTTGGATGAGCTGCTCGACCGTTATCATCTTTATCACCCAACGCCTTTTGATCAATATCGAACGGGCTTGTTCGAATTCCTTGCAAGGACGCCGCAAGAAGACATGGAGCAACAAATGGAAATGATCCGCCAATATAAGCAAGGCGAGTTATTGCGTATTGCGGCGGCAGACATTGCTGGGGTCTTGCCTGTCATGAAAGTCAGCGACCATCTGACCTTTCTTGCTGAAGCGATTGTGTGCGCCGTGGTTGAGCAAGCTTGGCATCAGATGGTGATGAAATTTGGTCAGCCTTCGCACTTAAAAGGGGACGATGGACGGGGGTTTGCCGTAATAGGTTATGGCAAACTTGGCGGCATTGAACTTGCCTATGGCTCTGATTTGGACGTTGTTTTTCTTCATGATTGCCCTTTAGAAAGTGTCACGGATGGGAAAACATCGATTGACGGACGTCAGTTTTATTTAAAATTAGCGCAGCGGATTGTGCATCTTTTTTCAACAAAAACAAGCAGCGGCGTCTTGTATGAAATCGACACCCGGCTTCGTCCTTCTGGTATCTCTGGCATGCTGGTGACGACCCTGGCTTCTTTTCAGGAATACCAACAAACACAGGCGTGGACTTGGGAGCATCAAGCCCTTGTACGGGCTCGCCTTGTGTATGGAGAAAGCGCGATTGCGAACGCATTTTCTGTGTTGCGAGAAGAGGTCCTCACGCAAAAACGAGACCGTGCAGCCTTGCAAAAAGACGTGCTAGAGATGCGTCAAAAAATGAAAAATCACCATGCAGCCAACAAAAGAGCGACCAAAGACGCGCCTTTATTTCACATTAAGCATGACGCAGGCGGGATCACTGACATTGAGTTTTTAACGCAGTTTCTCCTTTTAGCGAACGCCCATGAAATGCCTGATTTAACGCGCTGGAGTGACAATGTGCGGGTTTTAGATGCGTTAGCAACGGCGGGGATTTTAGATCCCGTACAAGCCCTGTCTTTGATTGATGCTTACACCCGAATGAGAAATGAAATCCACCGCTTAAATTTACTGGATGCGCCTTTGTCTGTTTGCGACACCTCTTTTTTACTGGAGCGTCAAGCGGTCGAAAAAGCATGGAAACAGAGCTTTTTTATAGAGGATTAAAAAAAACCGCCCCTTTTTGATGGGGCGGCTTTTTTATGGGATGAGCTGATTGGCTTTTAATCGTAGGCGTTCAATCGTATAAGGACGCTTCCCCTTCAGGGCGGCTTTTAAAGCGACGATGAAGCCACATGTATTGCTCTGGCGCGCGTAAAATGGAGCGTTCAATAAAGCGGTTTGTGTATGCCGCGCTGGCATCGACATCATTTAATGGAAAGGCATCCATGGGCGGATCTAAGGTGAGCGTGTAGCCTGTGCCTTCTTTGTCGCGTGTAAAGGTCAAGGTGACCAGGGTGCATTTTCCTGCTTTGGCGAGCAATTGGGTGCCAGTGGTGGTGCAAGCTTTTTCTACCGCAAAAAAAGGCGCCCAAGTGTAGCGGTGATGCCCGTAGTCATGATCGGGGGCATACCAGACAAAATCGCCCTTTCGAAGGTGCTTTATCATTTTTTTGATGTCGTTGCGCTGGATGAGGGAATTGGATTTGGAGCGTCCACGGTATTGAAACCAATCAAAGACCGGGTTTGAATTCGGACGATAAACCCCGTAACTGGGGGTGTGGATACCAAAAGCGCGGGCGCCGAGCTCCAAGTTAAAGGAATGGATTGTAATCATCAGCAAGCCTTTTTTTTCTTTTTGGTATTCGGCTATTTTTTCAAACCCCACGTATTTTATGTGTTTTTTAATGCGCCAATCCGGAGAAAACCAAGCCATGCAGGTTTCAAAAAAAGCAAGGCCCAGGTGTTCGAAATTTTCTTTGAGTAATTGCGCTCTCTCTTCTAAAGGCATATCGGGAAAACACAGAGCCAAATTACGTTCGGCAATGTCTTTTCTTCTTTTCAAACAATGCATGACCAAAAGGCCCAACTTTCGGCCTAAAAAGCGTTGGAGGCGATAGGGAAGCCAGCTGAGTAAATACATGAAAAAGAGGCCAATCCAAGTATGAAGATAACGAGGATGAAGAAATGACCAGCGAAAACACGGAATTTCAGTTGAATGCGGTATCATGTTTTTAAGGACTCGAACGCAAGTGATAAAAGAGAAACGATATTTTATACATGAAACGCGCAATAATGCATATTCATCGCTTTGTTTTCTTGTTTATTCTGTAAATAAAAATGCATAATTAGAAACGGAAACACATTCTCACGCTGATGCGCATTTTATTGAGTGAAGATTGTTACTTTCATGTTGTGAATGGGTTTAATTGTGCGCTTTATTGAGCAGTACAAGAAATCAAAAATGTGATTTTCAATTTTATATAATCTTGTAAATCAATATGTTACAATTAAATTGGCCCTCAAAGAGCGACTTGATTATAATGTCCAGCGCCTTCTTTTGTTCGTGGAGAAAATAATGAAATTGACTTTGCCTGACTATCAGCAAGCAGACGTACTGGTTGTCGGCGATGTGATGCTTGACCGTTATTGGTACGGACCAACAAAACGCATTTCACCAGAGGCGCCTGTACCTGTTGTTACCATCGAGCGTACAGATGAGCGTCCTGGAGGGGCCGCAAACGTGGCCATGAATATTGCAGCCTTAGGCGGAAAAGCCTTTTTGATTGGTTTAGTCGGGCAAGATGAAAGGGCTCACATTCTTAAAGAGACACTTCTCTCTTACGATGTGAGATGTAATTTTATTGAATCCCTTGAGTCCCCAACGATCACTAAATTGCGTGTCATGAGTCGTCATCAGCAATTAATTCGCCTTGATTTTGAAGAAGGTTTTCATGGAATCGATAAAGAGGAATTTCTTTGTCGTTTAAAACCAGCCCTGTCTCATGCGAAAGTCGTCATTTTTTCTGATTACGCGAAAGGGGCGTTGAAGGATGTTCAGGCCATGATCCAATTGGCAAAAGAAGCTGGGGTGATGACCTTGGTCGATCCTAAAGGGGCTGATTTTGAACCTTATCGTGGCGCTTCTTTATTGACCCCGAACATGAGTGAATTTGAAGCCATCGTCGGGCGTTCGAATTCTGAAGAAGAAATCCTCGAAAAAGGCTTAGAGCTTATCCGCAAATTTGATTTGGGGGCGCTTTTAATCACTCGCAGTGAACATGGCATGAGTTTATTACGGGATGGGCATGACCCTTTCCACTTGCCAACATTAGCCAAAGAAGTGTTTGATGTGACAGGTGCGGGTGACACGGTTATCTCTGTGTTGGGCGCGTCACTTGCAGCGGGAAAAACATTGGATGACGCCTGTGCCTTGGCCAATGCGGCGGCAGGGGTTGTGGTTGGTAAATTGGGTACCTCGACCCTTTCTACTCTTGAACTGACCACCGCAGTGCATGGCAGCTATCAATTTGGTTTTGGTGTTGTACAAGAAAATGCATTAAAACACGCGGTGAAACTGGCTCAAATACAAGGCGAAAAAATCGTCATGACCAACGGGTGCTTTGATATTTTGCATGCGGGACATGTGGCCTATTTGAATGAGGCGGCCAAGTTAGGTGACCGTCTTATTGTGGCGGTCAATACCGACGATTCAGTGCGCGCTTTAAAAGGTCCAGGACGCCCAATTAATCCAACAGACAGGCGCATGGCGGTATTGGCAGGACTTGGGGCTGTAGATTGGGTGGTGGCTTTTAGTGAAGAAACCCCACAGCGCCTTATTAGCGAGCTTTTACCTGATGTGTTAGTCAAAGGGGGCGATTATAAACCCTGTGATATCGCAGGAGGGAGTGAAGTGGTGGATGCTGGAGGAGAAGTCTGTGTCTTGAACTTTGAAGATGGCTGCTCGACCACTGCGATCATCAAGTCGATTATTTGCTCTCACGAATAAAGCGCTTTTATCCAAAGTCATTGAAGTTGCGTGCCTGAGTCAAGCAAGTGACGCCCCTGAGCATCGATGGACGATGTGATTGGACGCCGCGAGCAAGCCAACATCCACGCAGCTTCAAAGGCGATGGGTGATAGAAGGGAATGCGCGGTAACTCAATGCGCATGTTTAGATACATCCATCCACGCTCTCATTAGAGTACGGTAAGCAACATATCTAGATTGTTTTTTTCAATTTCACTCAGGCTTTCCAAAAGCACTTTTTTAGTGCATTCCTTATAATCTGCATTCAATTGAAAATAATAAAAACTCATATCAGTTAATTTTCTGATAGATAAATGG
>CAMRBZ010000200.1 GCA_947040595.1 uncultured Enterovibrio sp.
CATTGATCTACATCAAAAGCACAAAGTACAAAGCACAAAGTACAACGCAAATAAACATGCAGCACCGTGACGCGCAATAAAGCAAACACATTAACAACTTGAAGTAACAATAAAAATCATGCTATAAGCAATTGGAATGTATTGAAACAATACAAAACAATGCTGCAATTTATTTTCAACACGCCACCCAAACCTCTATAACCCGTCCCCTTTAAAGCGACTACATGCTCTTTCATGGCCAAGATATTGGAAGTTACACCCGTCGCCTTTGACGCTGCGTGGGTGTTAGTTGCGCTCGTTCTGCCCAATCACAGAGTCCATCGATGCTCAGGGGCTTCAGTCGCTTGCCACAGGCGCGCAACTTCAATTCCTTTGGGTATACAGGTTGGCGGAAAAAACGAAAATGCAAACCAGAAGAATGTCACCGTGCTGCTCAGTATGATAAAATGACAACAGGTTCATTTAAACGCGAAATGCCATGAATAACGCCCTAACGCCCATCGGATATATCCAGTCTCCTTTTAAAGAAAAATTCGCAGTCCCTCGCCAACCGGGCCTTGCCCCAAGTGCGATAGCCTCTATTTCACTCTGTGGTAAAGCAAATCACGAAGACAGTGTTCGAGGATTGGAACAATTCTCCCACATCTGGGTGCTTTTTTTGTTCAGCGAGAACAAAGAAAAAGGCTGGACCCCGACCGTGCGTCCCCCTCGTCTTGGGGGAAATACCCGCATGGGGGTTTTTGCAAGCCGAGCGACTTTTCGGCCAAACGGGATCGGCATGTCGGTTGTTTCTTTAAACGCGGTCAGAGTCGAAAAGGGCCATGTTGTGATAGACGTTAGCAGTTGCGATCTCATCGATGGCACCCCCATCATTGATATCAAACCCTACATCCCCTATTCAGACGCCCTCCCCCACGCTCGCGCAGGCTATGCCTCACATCCCCCGAAAACGCTCAATGTCACCTTCACTGACGCAGCAAGCCGTGCCATCTCTAAACGGGAAAACAGCGCCCATAAAATGCAAGTGATAAAAGAAGTCCTGGCACAAGACCCGCGTCCAGCCTACAAAAAAGAAAAACCAGACCACAAAACATACGCCGTTCATCTGTTTGAAATGAATGTTAAATTCACCGTCAAAGCAGATCTCATCACCGTAACGGCAATAGAAACGGCCAGCGATAAAGACAGGGTTTATCCCCAAAAAACCTAAAATAGGCAGGCAAACGACAAGAACGCCTCCACCAGCGGAACGCGCTCCTTCGTTATGGGATTTTAGAGCGCCTCCATTTCAAGGGTGAGGGCATTAAGAGAGCTTGAAATCCGACAAGGTAAACGCCCTTAAGAGAAGCTATTGGCGATGCGTATTCTCACTGGTAATATGGCTTCACTCTATTACATTAGGATCATGTTAAAATCGTGCCCTTCGATCAACGGATAACTTATCTATGCGTACCAGCAAATACCTTCTTTCGACATTAAAAGAAAACCCCAATGATGCAGACGTTATCAGCCACCAGCTGATGTTGCGTGCGGGCATGATCCGTAAACTTGCATCCGGTCTTTACACTTGGCTGCCAACAGGTTTACGCGTACTTCAAAAAATTGAAAACATCGTTCGCCAAGAAATCAATCGCGCAGGCGCGATTGAAACCTTGATGCCAGTGGTACAACCCATTGAGCTTTGGGAAGAAACAGGCCGCGCGGAAAAAATGGGGCTTGAATTACTTCGTTTTACAGACCGCCATTCGCGCTCTTTTGTATTGAGCCCGACCGCCGAAGAAGTGATCACAAGCCTTGTCAAAAATGAAGTCAATTCTTACAAACAGCTTCCTCTTAACCTCTATCAAATTCAGACCAAATTTAGAGATGAAGTCCGCCCACGTTTTGGGATCATGCGTTCTCGTGAATTTTCAATGATGGATGCTTACAGCTTTGACATTGACAAAGAAGGTTTACAAAAATCATACGATAAAATGCACGCCGCCTATTGCGCTGCATTTGACAGAATGGGCCTGAATTACCGCCCCGTTTTAGCTGATACCGGTGCGATTGGAGGCTCGGCTTCTCACGAGTTTCATGTTCTTGCAAACAGCGGTGAAGACGTCATCGCCTTTTCAAGCGATTCAGATTACACCGCCAACACAGAAATGGCCGAAGCTTTGGCCCCAAAAGGCCCGCGTCCAGCTCCGACACAAGAGATGACGCAAATTGACACGCCCAAAGCGAAAACCATCGCCCAATTGGTTGAGCAATTTTCTTTGCCTATTGAAAAAACAGTGAAAACCCTTTTTGTTCACGGCGCCGAAGCGGGAAGCCTTGTCGCACTTTTGGTGCGTGGTGATCACGAATTAAATGAAATAAAAGCAGAAAAACACCCTAACGTGGCAAGCCCGCTTCAATTTGCTACAGAAGAAGAAATCCGCGCTCTTGTGGGAGCGGGTCCTGGTTCACTCGGTCCTTTAAATTTACCTTCTGCCTGTATCGCAGACAGAAGCGTGGCGCACATGAGTGATTTCGCAGCAGGCGCAAACATCGACGACAAGCACTATATCGGCATCAACTGGGAGCGTGATCTTCCTCTTTGTGACGTGGCCGATTTACGCCTGGTGATCGAAGGAGATCCAAGCCCTTGTGGACAAGGCACCCTTCAGCTCAAACGCGGGATTGAAGTGGGACACATTTTCCAACTTGGCACAAACTATTCAAAAGCCATGAATTGTGGCGTGCTCGGCGCCAACGGAAAAAATGTTATTTTAGAAATGGGTTGTTATGGTATTGGGGTCACGCGCCTTGTGGCCGCCGCCATTGAACAAAACCATGACGAAAGCGGCATTATTTGGCCGGACAGCATTGCCCCTTTTGCTGTCACCCTCATCCCGATGAACATGCACAAATCAGATCGCGTTTTAAAGGCCTGTGAAAAACTTTACGCAGACCTCACAGACGCGGGCATTGAAGTCCTCTTTGATGACAGAAAAGAGCGCCCCGGCGTGATGTTCTTCGACATGGAATTGATCGGTATTCCGCACATGATCGTGGTGGGTGAGCGCGGCATGGACGACGGCGTTGTTGAATATAAAAACCGCCGCGAAGGTGAAAAAGTCTCGATTGAAATCGGCAAGGTGGTTGAGTTTATAAAATCTCAACAAAAATAAACCCTTCTTTTTTGTCCCCCTCGCCTCCTTTTTAGGGGGCGTTTTTATTTCTAGCCCGACTCATCCTCTTTAATGCAAAGCCTTGAGTCAAACATGGGTCTTCTCGTCTCTTCCATATTTCATTTGAATTATTCTTTAGACATCAAACATGAAGGTAAAAAGGAAAAAGCGTTTTCAAGCAGTGGCTGAGTCAAATTTGTCATACTCAATGCAGGTGTACGCACTTTTTCTTATTTGGTTCAGATACCCAACGTCATTGAAGATGCGCCTCTGCGCCAAGCGAGTGAAGCCTCTGAGTATAGATGGATTCTGTGATTGCGCTGAACCAGCCTAGCCAACACCCACGCCGCGTTAAAGGCGAGGGGTATATTTAAAAAGACAGGAAAACATAAAAAATATCATGGAGCCACATCAGAAAAACGCACGTCCTCAATCCCAGTATCAGCAAAAAACAGCCCTGCATTTGAGTGGCGGAGGGGCGCGTGCGGCTTATCAAGTGGGGGTATTAAAAGCCATATCAAGCTGGTATCCACGCCATCAAAAAAGCCCCTTTAATATTTACTGTGGCACCTCCGCTGGGGCATTAAACGCAACCGCCCTTGCAAGCCATGCGTCTTGCTTTCATCTTGGCGTCAAAAAGCTTTCTGTCCTTTGGTCCCATTTACACACCAATAACATCTTTAAAAGTTCATTCAAAAGCATGTTTCACTATTTTGCCATTCAAGCCTTTGCCAGAATGCAGGCGCAGTATCATCCCGCCCCCCCTTTTGGATTACTCAACACTCGCCCCCTTCGTCAATTGCTTAACAAGGTCCTTAACTACCAAAAAATTGAACGTCAAATATTTAACGGGTATTTACACGGATTGGCCATTACGGCTTCAAACTACCAAACCAGTCAATCTGTCACTTTTTTTCAAGGCCAGCCCTGCATTGAACCCTGGACACGCTCCCGCGCTATCGGTGTTCATTGTCAAATTACCACAGAGCATTTACTGGCCTCTTGCGCGATACCGCTTGTTTTTCCCGCATCACAAATTGGACACAGCTTTTACGGTGACGGCTCAATTCACCAAATTGCCCCTTTGCGTCCAGCCTTAAAGCTGGGCGCTGAAAAAATTTTCATCATCGACGCCGCGCCACACGAAAGCACGCCAAATCAGGGGCTTGCCTGCGCTCCTGGACTTGCCACCATCGGCGGTCATTTAATGGACGCCATTTTTGCCGATACCTTGTCAGCAGATTTAGAACACCTTGACCGTATGAACACATTGATTTCTTCTATGAAAGAAAACGAAGCAACACGCTTGTCACTTCGAAAAGTCAACGCATTTCATCTTTCTCCTTCCATCTCGTTCGAGCCTTTGGTTGAAAAATATTATTCAAGCATGCCCATTGCCGTTCGCTCTTTCATGAAACTTATAGGAATAAGCCCCTTAGAAGATGCGGTGATCACCAGTTATCTTCTTTTTGAACCTGACTATATCAATATGTTAATCAAAACGGGCTACCAAGATGCACAAGACAATAAAACGCAATTGGCCCTCTTTTTAGACGCCTTTTAAATCCAGCTCTTTTTACATAATAAAACAAACATTTAAGCTATCTGAACATCCAGACAAGATGCTTGGTTTTCAACGACGAGAGAAAAAGGAACGTATCTTGCAGGTTTTTTATTGAAAAAATGAAGCATTCGGACATTTTTCATGTCGCAAGAGATCCCAAAAAGGCCATAAAAAGGTATGCAAAATAGTTGAAAATGCCCCAGAACAACCTGGCCTCTTCAACGCAGACAGCGGTATTCGGTCAAACCCAAAAACGGAAAAGGCAAACAAAATGAGAACTCAAAAAAATCGTCAAACAGAGCCACTCAGCGCTTGCCCTCGTGCTTTATCTGCAAAATTGCGCCTTATTACCTTACAAAAACTTCATGCTCATTTAGAGCTGGACTCTTTATTTAAAATGTTTACACAAGAGCTTGAAAAACAAATAGACATTACCCGTTTGATTTGGGAAGACAAAGACATTTCCCACATAGTAAAACGCGGTGATGCCTCCATATACCGCCAAACTTTTCACCTTACGTACACAAACGCCTCTCTTGGAACCCTTCAATACACCACGCCCTATCAACTGGACGTTGAAGAAATAAATCTCATTCATTCTTATCACCAATTACTCGCGGGTCCTTTATTCAATGCCATTGAATACAGACGCGTTAAAGATTTATCTTTTTTAGATGCCTTAACAAAATTAAATAACAGAAGCCGTTTCGAGCAAGATTTACAGCATGCCATTTGCATTAACGAAAGAAAAAACAATGGATTAATATTAATGATTTTTGACATCGATCACTTTAAAGCAATCAATGACCGCTTTGGGCACCTCTATGGAGATCAGGTTTTATGCCAATTTTCGACGTTACTCAATGACGCCATTCGAACATCCGATCGATGCTATCGCTTAGGAGGAGATGAATTTGCTGTGATTTTAAGTCTCGCCTCTCAAAGATCCGCTCAATGCCTCAATCAACGGTTAAAGCAATTGATAATAAAAGACCCCTTATTGCATTCCAATAAAATCACCAGTTCAGCAGGATGTGCTTTTTATCGCCCAGGAGAGACGCTTCAAAGCTTATTTGAAAGAGCCGATAAAGGGATGTACCGCAATAAAAACGCACGGCGAGGTTAAACGTTCCGCTCCCCACAAAATCAAGCCTCTCTCTGCCGCTTTTAATGAAGAAAAAAAGCTGAATCTAAGAAATTGAAAACCACAGCCTCTCTTGCCATTCTTCTTTTTTATCTTTTTTCACTCATTCACGAGAGTGGATTGATTATACAATGCCTTAAATACAACAAAATGATATTTAAGGAAAAATCATGACCAATCCAAGTAAATGGCAGCGGATAACCGGCCACATAGCCAGGACGGCCCCCTCCCTCCAGCCTCTAGTCCCCCCTCGACATACGCCCTTTACTGCCACTCGAGTGCATAATCCAGGTCTTCACACACAAGGCCATTCCCCCCTACAAGGAGGACCCCTACAAGGAGGACCCAGACAAGGA
>CAMRBZ010000201.1 GCA_947040595.1 uncultured Enterovibrio sp.
ATATAAAGGGCGGCAGATTATACCCGCACCATTTAAGATGGGTGGCAGAATATACATTGCAATCAAACCGATATGTTACCCCCGCAGCTTATAACTTGATTGGTCCCAACAATTCATAAGATTCTCCGCCAAGCAGAAAAAATGATTAAAGCGTTGAATTAAAAAAGAAATTAATTATTCTCAAGATCACTGGAATCAAGCCGATATGTTACCCCAGCAGCTTGTAATTTGATTTGTCCCAATAAAGGCGTGACGGCAAAGGTTGTGACGCCCTTTTTTTATACCGATATTTTTAAAGATAAAAAGGGTCAATGAATAGATTTTATCTCAAAAAAAGCCCAAAGGATGAATGTCATAGCTGATGAGTATATTTTTGGTGTTTTGATAATGGCTCAGCATCATTTTATGCGTTTCACGGCCTATTCCCGATTTTTTGTATCCACCAAATGCGGCGTGGGCAGGGTAGGCGTGATAACAGTTAATCCAAATTCGGCCTGCTTCAATATTACGGCCCATACGCTGGGCAAGATTAAGGTCTCGGGTCCAAACTCCGGCCCCTAAACCGTATTCAGTGTCGTTTGCTATTTCTAAAGCTTCAGCTTCATCTTTAAAGGTGGTTATGGCGATGACGGGGCCAAATATTTCTTCTTGGAAAATCCGCATTTTATTGTGCCCTTTAAACAAGGTGGGTTGGATGTAATAACCCGAATTTAAATCCGTATCTTGTTTCGCGGGGGCGCCACCAAAGAGAAGTTCTGCACCTTCTTCTTTTCCAATTTCGATGTAGTTCATTATTTTTTGAAATTGCGCCAAAGAAGCCTGAGCGCCGACTTGTGTTTCAGTGTCGAGTGGGTTTCCTTGTTTGATTTTTTTGGCACGCTCGATGACTTTTATGACAAATTTTTCATAAATTGATTCATGCACAAGAACGCGAGAAGGACAGCTACACACTTCGCCTTGGTTGAAAAAAGCAAGAAGCACACCTTCAATGCATTTATCAAGGTATTCATCTTCTTTATCAAAAATATCTGAGAAATATACGTTTGGCGATTTTCCACCAAGCTCGACCGTTGAAGGGATCAGGTTTTCTGCGGCGCATTTTAATATTTGGGTACCGATTTTAGTTGAGCCGGTGAAGGCTAATTTTGAGATGCGTTCACTTTTGGCAAGGGCCTCTCCTGCTTCAGCGCCAAATCCGTTAACCACATTGACCACTCCTGCAGGAAGAAGATCACCAATGATTTCCATCAAAATAAGAATTGAAATAGGGGTTTGTTCGGCTGGTTTTAAAACGACACAGCAGCCAGCAGCTAAAGCGGGGGCCAGTTTCCATGCCGCCATTAATAAAGGGAAGTTCCACGGAATGATTTGCCCTACAACACCGAGAGGTTCAGGGAAATGAAAGGTTGCGGTATTTGAGTCTAACTCTGCGGCGCTTCCTTCTTGGGCTCGAATGCACGATGAGAAATAACGGAAATGATCGACAACAAGAGGAATATCAGCGGCCAAGGTTTCACGAATAGGCTTGCCGTTATCCCAGGTTTCTACAAAGGCGAGAAGCTCTGAATTTTCTTCGATACGGTCGGCTATTTTAAGAAGGATATTGGCCCGCTCGGTCACACTGGTTTTTTTCCATGTTGAAAATGCACGATGGGCAGCATCCAGTGCCAAATTAATATCAGATTCAGATGATCGTGCGACCTTGCAATAAATTTGTCCATCGACAGGAGAAAGATTATCAAAATATCTATCAGAAAGAGGTGCTGTGAAAGTGCCATTAATAAAATTAAAATATATTGATTTAAAGGCGAATAGCGAATTCTCAGTGTTTGGTGGTGAATATATCATATGATACTCTTTATATATTTAAATTTAGGATGAATGGTTTTTATTTATGCATAGCCAGAGTGAATGCATAAAGTGTTTTATTTGTTCTGATATTTAAATGTATTTTGAGATCATTTGAAAGCTTTAAATTAAAAAAGGCAGGCTATATTTTTGTCGCTCTATTTTTTCATTTTTCTAATTCAAACTGTTTTAATAAAATTACAGCTTGAATACGATTTTTTACTTTGAGTTTTCGAAAAATTGCGGTCATATGGGCTTTTATTGTGGCTTCCGAAACACTAAGCTGATAAGCAATTTGTTTATTAAGAAGGCCATCAGAAAGCATATTTAATACTTTGTGTTGTTGTGGGGTGAGAGAGGATATTTTATCATTTAAAAAGGGGGTTTCATTTATTTCCTTAACATGCAGGTTATCAGGAAAGCAAAGATCTCCGCTTAAAACGGTATTGAGTGATTTAATAAGTTCATGCATGTTACTTGATTTAGGAATAAAGCCGAGTGCGCCATTTAATTTGACTTGTCGAACCACGCTGGTTTCTTCACTTGCAGAAATGACAACAATAGGCAGTGTTGGGTATTGAGCTCTAAGTTGCACTAAGCCCGACATGCCGTTTGTTCCAGGCATTTTAAGATCGAGCAAGAGTAAATCTATATCAGGCTCTTTTTCTAATAAGTTCAATAAACTGCTTAAAGAGTCGGCTTCAAGTAAGTTTGCTCCCTTTATCCCTATGCGAATAGACTCAAAAAGAGCACGCCGAAAGAGCGGGTGGTCATCGGCGGTGATAATGCTGTATTGATGGTGCATGGCAGTCTCCTTCTTAGTTCTCTATTTATGACGATATACCCGTCGCCATTGACGCTGTGTGGGTGTTGGCTACGTGCGTTCAGCTCAATCACAGAGTCCATCTATGCTCAGGGCCTTCACTCGCTTGCCGCAGGTGCGCATTTTCAATTACTTTGGGTATAACATCACTCGAATATTTGTTCAAACCTGTTGTTTAAGAAGTCAGAGATCGATCTCCCGAGAGATTTATCTTATCTCGGGAGGTGTGATTTTAGATGGGATTAAGGGGTTTTATTGATGAGGCGATGCTGAGATAGGTGCGTTAAAAAAGGCGCGGCTTTTACAAAGCCAGTTAAGCGTGCTTTGGGTTGTAATTGGCCATTTGCATCCCAAAAATCTAAGGTAGGTAAGCCTAAAACGTCAAGATATTGAAGGATCTGTATGTCTTCTTTTGTGTTGTCTGTGACATCTGCTTGAAGTAGAACAAAGTTCTTTAATTGAAGAGCGACCTCTGGATCATGAAAAGTGTACTTTTCGAAGTCTTTGCAGGCTGTACACCAGTCAGCATAGAAATCAAGCAAGACGGGTTTCTGGGCTATTTTAGCCTCAGATAATGCGTATTGAAGATCTTCCACTGAATTGATGTGGATAAAATCAACTTGAGGTTTAGGTGTGTTTATTGTTTTTGAAACGGTGGCATCATAAACATATAAGGACCCAAAACAGAACCCAAGAATGCTCATAACTCCGATAAAACTTGCTATTTTTCCGGATGTTATCGTTCGACTTAAATGGTATAGCCAAGCGAGACAAGCAAATCCCCAAGCCGCCCAGAGCCCAAGGGTGATATTTTCGGGTAATATACGCTCAAGTAAGAAAACAGGGGCGGCCAATAAGATTAAACCAAAGAAAACCTTTACGTTGTCCATCCATCCACCCGCTTTTGGAAGCAGTTTGTTTCCAAATACAGCGACAAAAATCAAGGGGATCCCCATTCCAAGGGCGAGGGAATAAAGCGTGACCGCCCCAGTGAGCAGATCTCCACTTTGAGCGACGTAAAGCAAGGCGCCAGACAACGGCGCCGTTGTACAAGGTGAACACACAAGCCCAGAAATGGCCCCCATGATGAAAACGCTAAAATTATTCCCCCCTTTTTGTTGGTTGCCCATTTCAGAAAGTTTGGTTTGTAGGCTTGAAGGAAGCTGAAGCGTAAATAAGCCGAACATAGACGCTGAAAGTAAAACAAAAAGAGTACTTAATCCAATAAGGACATAAGGGTGTTGAAATGCCGCTTGGAATTGTAAGCCAGCAGACGCCACAACCAATCCGAGCAGAGTGTAAGTCAGAGCCATTCCTTGAACATAGAGCAATGAAAGGCGAAGAGCTTGGCCTTGGCTTTTTTTGCCCCCACCAAGAACGATGCTTGTCAAAATAGGGTACATGGGCAAAACACAAGGAGTGAAGGCAAGACCGATTCCTAACCCTAAAAACAACAGAGGTTGCCACCAATTTTCACTCAGACT
Organism: uncultured Enterovibrio sp.; assembly: GCA_947040595.1. GTDB lineage: Bacteria > Pseudomonadota > Gammaproteobacteria > Enterobacterales > Vibrionaceae > Enterovibrio. Next base: position 4,156 of record CAMRBZ010000201.1, read on the forward strand.
GGTTACTTTTTTCTGTTCAGTTTCTGGTGAGGTGTTTGGAAGCGGAATTTGCAAGGTCTCTTCTTGAGTGGCTTGTTCTAATACCGCCTTGAGTGGGATCTTTATGGTTTCTGGTGGATAGCAAAATCCAGCTTCTGCGCATCCTTGATAGTGAACATTTAAAGTGGATGAATTGGTCGCTTCTAACACTGGAACCTTTAGTGTGAGGCTTGTATTGTAAATTTCGACATTTCCAAAATAGGCGTCGTGATAAGGCTGGGCTTTCGGCATTTCTATATGTCCAAATCGGACATCTGAAGAATCGGAGGACACCGAAATCTTATTTTGATACAAATAATATCCCGGTGTTACGTTCCAGGTTAATTTTAGTTCGTTTTCTTTTTGATTAAATTCAAAAGGAAACGCTTGATTTACAGGGAGAAATGCAGGTTGTGCACTTATAGAGAAGGGCTCTGATCTTGAAAATGGAAAATCTGCTTTTATAGGGAAAGCGGAAAGGAGAAAAACGGAGAAACAAAATAACAATGGCGTGCTTATTTTCGACATGGTTTTCATCTGGTTGTCTTGTCATAATAAACAAACTATATCATTGAGACTCTAAAAATCCGAATGCGTTTACTGCTTGATGGTGATATAGAAAAAGAATAAGAAAAAGAAAATATTTTTTTGTATTTATGCTCTTTGTCTTTGGAGATGCTTCGGTTTTGGCTTTGCTCTCAAAGCCGAATCAAACAAAACGGGTATGCTCAAGGGGCTTTTCGTCCTTGCCGCCTCGCTGCATTTTCAAATTGCTTGGACCGAGAAATCCTCCAGAACGGCTTATTTCAGTGTCAAATGTTCTTGAAAGAGAATGCTTATTTCTAAACTCATTTTTGAATTGAATGAAATGTGTGTTCTTTTCAAATTCCCAGTGAATTTATTCTGAAGGCATTTTTTGTTCACTAAAACAAGCAATGCGTTCATCTGCGATGTAAAAAATATGATCGTTTGGTAATATTTTTTCACTTAACGCAGGGTTTACGTAGATATTTTTATCGCGACGAAGACCGATTAATGTTGCATCATATTTTTCTTTGAAGTGTAAAAATAATTGATTCACGGTTGTCTGTTTGGCTGTTGCGGGGTAGGTAATGATGTATTGGGTCATCCCTTTTTGCGTGTTTAATAATTCATGATGTAATTCAGATGAGCCTGGGTCAACTGCAGATTTTGCCATCATCTCAACAGAAACAGAAGGAATACATTCTGCATTTGGACAGTGTTTTTTTAAAAGTGTACTTAGGGTTTCTTCTTGAAAGTAGGCCAAAATATGTGCAGTAGGGTTTTTATTGGCACAGAAGAGGGCGGCGGCAAAAGTAATGTCATCTTCTTTGTTGTCAATGATGATGCAATTGGCCTCTTCTATTTTCGCGCGGGTCATTGTTGTGTCATCGGTAAAACTTGTTGTGTATACAAAATCAATCTCTTTAGGCATTGGATTTTCAATTTCAGCGCGAACGCACAGCACGATAGGGCGTTTATTTTTTTCTTCATGAAGTAGCATATTAATGAGATGAAGGGTGCGTTGTTCATTCCATCCTAAAATCAGAATATGGTTTTTCACTTCGAGGTGCCTCTTTCCAAGTAATCCTCTACGCCAATATACGAGAGTGGTATTCGCTAAACGGGCAACAGACACCGCAAATAAGCTCAAACCGCAGGGTATAATAAATAAAGCAACGATCCACTTTCCTGCATCCGTATGCGGAGAAAGATCGCCGTAACCCACGGTGGATGCCGTGACCAATAAGTAATAAATAAAATTCACAAAAGGAGATGTTAAAGCGTCTTCTCCTGCCACATGAAGCAGTAGCCAGCTTGCGAAGGTATAAGAAATTAAAATGCCGAGTAGGTGTATTCCAGATAAGTGTTGGAAGCTTGAGGCAATCCAGCGACGCACCCTGTACCATTTTGGCATTTTGGTGTTCCTCATTGTGTAAATTCTTATTTAAAATAAATCTTTTTTTATAATGCCACCAGTCATTTTCATAAGAAGGAT
>CAMRBZ010000202.1 GCA_947040595.1 uncultured Enterovibrio sp.
ACTGACTCTCATTTCTATCGTTAGGTGTGTAGGTTATTACTGCAATCTAAGATCTCAATCACTTTATCTTGGCCAACACGGAGCCTACCGCATGTCACTTTGCTCGCTTGCGTAGGATGGACGGCATCCATGAAAAGAATAACCTCATCATCGGCCTTATCGGCTTTCAGTTTTTCATAATACGCAATGACGTCTTCTTGGCGTTGCTCTTATATGGCGCACAATATCAATCCATGCAAATCCGCATAGCAAAAGGAGAGCGCCTTGTGATTTACACCGACGGTTTAATTGAAACGGAAAAAGACGACAGAGCAAGACAAGACTTGGAACGAGAAATTGTTCTGTCTGTTCACGCCACACTTGATTTACCCTTGCAAGAGGCCACACAAAAAGTCATGGAGACCTTTGAGGCATTTGGAATGAAAAACAAAGACGATATCACCTTGGTTCTTCTTCAACGCGAAAATAAATCAAATTAGTGACCCACAAAACTAGACCCAAACCAATTGATATGTCTATTGTTTTTATTTAAGCAGGAAAAAAAATGAACATCAGACAAAAATCTAACCTTCAAACCCTCCTGATTTCCGGGTTTTTTCTTGTGTTAATCATTTCGATTGCGTTATATGCGCAGAATAAAGCCCAAGAAAATGAGCGGATACACCGCGCACAAGAAGTGGCCAGCATCATCGCCTTAATGCTTGAGGCGCCCATCAAAAACAATGACATAAGCAACATTGAATCCTTAAGCAAGCGTCTTCTTTCCCATAAAGAAATTGCTTTTTTACGGCTCTCTTTTCTCGGAACAGAGCGAAATTACACCTCAGACCAACCGATTTCAGATGAAAAAATCAGCGTTTTCAATCAAGCATTAAAAGTAAACGAAAAAGAAGTTGGCAGCCTGACCTTGGGTTACAAGGCCCACGATGAGAGTCTCACTCATTACCCCAATGAAGGCTCCCTTATTTGGGGAGCTTCAGGTATCGGGATCTGGGCTATTTTAACCATGTATATCGTTCTATTACGTCTCATGAGGCCCCTAAGAAAACTCCACGATAACCTCGAAGTCACGCCGCACAAATCAGCGCGCTCTTTTATATTTCAAGATGACATCTACGCCACAGTCAAAATGGTCAAGACTTTAAAAGAAAAGCTAAAAATTACTGACGAAGAACTCAAGGCCGCCTTGATAAACCAACATCATTCGAATACACAAGCCCGCCAAATAGAAGAAAAATACCTTGCCATCTATAAGGCCTCCCATGACGCCATCGTAGTGACCAATGATCAGGACATGATCATTGACTTCAGTCCCGTTGCAGAGCACATATTCGGTTGGACACGTAATGAAATCGTCGGAAAAGGCATGGCTGAAACCATTGTCCCTCCACGTTTAAAAAGCATGCACACCGAAGGAATGAAGCGTTTTCTAAAAACAGGCGAAGTCTTCGTTTTAAATAAACGCATTGAACTCACCGCGCGGCATAAGCAAGGACATGAATTTCAAATTGAAATTTCCATTTCAAGTGCCAACACAGAGCAAGGGCTTATCTTCGTTTCTTACATTCGCGATATTACACAACCCATCCTTGACCAAACCGAATTAAAACTGGCCGCCCACGCCTTTGAGACCTCCGAAGCCATGTTCATTGCCGACAACAAAGGACACATCATTCGCGTTAATCCAGGATTTACAGCCGTAACAGGGTATGAATCACAGGATGTACAAGGATGCAAACCGCGCTCTTTGCTCGCCAATGCCGATGATGCAGAATTTCACAAACAGGTTTGGTTAGAACTCAATGAAAAAGGCATGTGGAGCAGTGAACTCAAATTACGGCACAAAAACAGAATTGAATTCCCCGTACACATGAGCATGACCGCAGTCAAAGATGAAAAAGACAGGTTAACCCATTTTGTCGCCCATTTTTTTGACATGACAGAACAAAAACGAACAGAGCAAATATTAAGAGAAGCCCAGTGTGCAGCCGAGCTTGCCAATGAATCAAAAAGCCGTTTTCTCGCGGCCATGAGCCATGAAATTCGAACCCCCATGAACGGCGTTATCGGCGTTTTAGGCCTTTTAAAAGAAACCCCATTAAACCCTCTTCAATCACGCCTTGTGCAAACAGCCCGAGATTCAGGAGAAATATTATTTACCATTATCAATGACATTCTTGATTTTTCTAAAATGGAAGCAGGAAAGCTCAGCTTAGAAAACAGCCCCTTTGATTTACATTTACTCATCAATCAAACCATCAATATCATCCAACCACAAGCAGAGCATAAGCAACTCAACCTCTCCCATGACATCGAACTGGACACCCCGCGTTTCTTGATTGGCGACGGCGACAGGATCCGGCAAATCTTGGTAAATTTACTCTCAAACGCCATTAAATACACCCAAGAAGGAGACGTCACCCTTTGTTTGCATTCTAATGGCATCAAAAATAACAGCTGCCAAATTCAAATTGATATCATCGACACGGGCATCGGAATCGCCCCTGAAAACATGGCCAATTTGTTTGACGAATTTACCATGATAGAAAACAGTTATGATCGCACCCACGAAGGCAGCGGGCTTGGACTGGCTATTTGTCAACAACTGGGGCATTTAATGAAAGGCACCCTGTATGCCCAAAGTGAGCTTGGCTCAGGCTCGACCTTCACTTTTTCCGTGACCTTAAAACTTGCCGCAGAAGCTGACATTGCACAAATTCAAGCCGACACCCCAGAGCGCGAGCACCATATTTCAAAAGATTTACGCATCTTAATGGCCGAAGACAACCCTGCAAATCAGATGGTACTTCGCACCATGTTAGAATTTTCAGGACTGTCCGTTGATATCGTCGCCAATGGGTTAGAAGCCGTCGAAGCGATAAAACGCTTCCCTTACCACATCGTGTTTATGGACATTTCAATGCCCGAAGTCGATGGACTTGAAGCCACTAAAAGGATCCGTGCCTTAGAAGGGCCTAAAAAAGACGTCATTATTGTGGCATTTACAGCGCACGCCATACGCGGAGACAAAGAACATTTTCTTTCATCCGGCATGGATGATTTTATCTCCAAACCTGTGACACGAAAAGCCATTTTAGAGTGCTTGGCCCGTTGGCAGCCAAAAATTAGAAACGCAGAAACGGGTGAACCCATCCCTCTTCCTCCCCTTCTTTTAACAGATGTTCCGCCTTCTTTAGAGAGGCAAGCCCTGCACGTTAAAGAAAAACAGAAAGAAGAAGCCCTCCCAGAAAGCGAGAAAAATGAACCTTTGATCTTTAAGGATCACGAAAATGAGCATTTAGTAGATGAAAAAACACTCATGCAATTGGCCGAAGACACCTCGCCTGAGATCATGCAAAGCTTGCTCGAATATTATTTAATGGATGCAGAAAAACGCCTCATAAACATCACCAAAGCCACAAAAAACAGGGATTTCTACGCCGTTGAATTTGAAACCCATACACTTGGAAGCTCTGCTGCTGCCCATGGAAATCTTCCTCTTTGCAATTTATGCAGAAAAATTGAACTCAATTGCAAACACCATGAACTCGAGCAAGCAATCAACCATGCCCTTCGGCTTCCCTCTCTGGCAAGGGCTTCTTTTGAAACATTAAAAAAACGAATCACAGAGGGCTTCATGATTTAAACAAAAATGGCCGAATCTTAAAAAAAGAACAGTCTCTCTTCATGTTGAGCTCATCAAGCCTGCATCATGGAGACATTCATGCCCTCTGAGTGGATCTCATTTTTTTTAAGGACACGCAGGTTCATGAAATAAAAATACCGCATTTGATGAATAGAAGACGCGCAACCCTTGGTGAGCCTTTAGGCTCATTATCTGGAGTCTGCGCGGAAGCCATCCACAAAAAAGCCCGCGAAGCAAAGAACCTTTTATTGCCATCCATTGCGGAGGCATTCCACACGATTTAATGGAAAGTGAAATTTTCGGTCATCTAAAAGGCACTTTCACAGGCGCAAGCGCAGACAGAAAAGGCGCCGCAAGCCAAGCTGACGGGGGGACTTTGTTTTTAAATGAAATATGCGAAATGGACTTGGATCTTCAAAAAAATGACTCCGTTTTATCCAAACGGGTGAATTTAAAAAAGTGGGCGCGAATAAAGAAGAAGGAAAACGCTTCACACAACTCTCTTCTGAGGCCGAAGTGGTTTTACGCCATTATCCTTGACCCGGTAATGTTCGCCAACCTCAAAATGTGATCCGAAATATGATGGTTTTGCACGATGGTGAAAGCGTCAATATCAAACAACTTCCCGCCCCTCTCAATGAAAGCTTAAGCTCCCAAGAGATCCTTTCTTTGTCTAACATCAGCCTTTTCAGCCAAGAGATCACATTGCCACTTAGCGCCAGCTCACAAAATACGGGCTCTGTTTCTAAAATAAACAGACAATGCCTCTTTTCATTCTTCTGCCCACCACATTCCTCCCTTATGCGACATCGAACGTGAAGTGATCCAAAAAGCCATAGAATTTTGTAAAGGGAATGTATTAAAAGCCGCCGTCTTGCTGAAAGTCAGCCCGTCAACCTTATACCGAAAAAAACAAGCCAGGGAAACGGAGGAGGCTTAAATAAAGCATCCCTCTTTGAAGATGCACGCAAACGACACAGCATTAAAAAATATAATTCACCCCAAGGCTTGCCATGTATTGTTTTTCTTCATAAAAATCGACATTTGATTCCATTTGTTTAAAACCAGAAAGAGAAATGAAAGAAAGAGGTTTAATCCCTAAAAAATCAGAGTAACTTAAGGCTGCAAAAAGAGAGTATTCACGATCCGCTCTTATTTGATTAAACACAGGGTGAAGGCTTTTATAATCTCGTTCAAAATAGCTGGCGGTGAGGATCATTTTATTTCTACCCACAAATCTGAAATAAGAAAGCTGTCCTCCAAGGCTTTTATAGGCCATCGCATCGCCTTGCGCTCTGTTTTCTAAATAAATAATGGAAGGGGTAACACCAAGGCCGTCGTCTAAAAACTGCCGATAGCTGGTTTTGGCATAATATATTTCCCCATCTCGTTTCAATGTCTCTTGCGCAGATAAAGGAATTTCGAAAGCATGACCACTTTTTTCAATTTCGATATCTATTTTGGAATAAGCAAGTTCAAATGATAAGGGCGAATTCGCTAAGCGCTCAAATTGAAAACGATAAGCATGACCTGATTTTTCTGTCTCTTCTTTTGAGGCATGAATAAGAAAGGGGTCAGCCCAAACATTTTCGCCAAGCAATGTGGGTAAATAAGAAAAAGAAAGCGTACCAAACGCCCATTTTTGTTGATAGCCGATTTCTAAAGCGAGGGTGCCAATGGCAATATCTTCACGCGATGTTCCTGCAAAGAATTTCTTATCTAATTGACTGCCAAAAGTAAAAGCAAAATTTCCTAGCAGCCCACCAAAGCCTTTTTGCTGTTGCTCTCCATGCAAATTCAGCGCGCCATTTCTTCTTTCATTTTGGGATGTTGATAAATTGGAATTGTTTGAAGTGAAAACACCCAAAATCGAAATATCTCCGCTTAACCCCGCTTTATCTGAAGGGCTCGCCTCACTTGAATCCGAATAAAAAACAAAATAAAAACAAAGCAGCAAGAAAAAAAAGTTTAAGAATGGCGCAATGAGAATGAACCTGATAATAAGGGCATTGATTTTCATTTTTTCTTCCCTGAAAAAAGTAAGGAACATCGGTGTCGTTATACCCAAGACACTTGAAGGTGCGCGCCTGCAGCAAGAGAGTGAAGCCCCGAGCAAGATGGACTCTATGGTGGGGTTGAACAAGCGTAGCCAACACCCACGCAGCTTCAAAGGCGACGGGTATAAACAGCAAGCGCGTTTTGTAAAAACGCACATGGTTCAGAAAGTGATTTTAAAGTTTTTTAAGTTCATCACAAGACTAAAAGCGCACAAATTGCTTTGAATTTTGATGTTCACCCAAAGTAATTGAAGATGCGCGCCTGCGAAAAGCGAGTAAAGCCTCTGAGCATAGATAGACAATGTGATTAGGCTGAGCGAACGTAGAAAACACCCACGAAGCGTAAAAGGTGAGGGGTATATTTGATTAGGCCGAGTGAACGTAGAACTTAGATTACAGCAATAACCTACACACCTAACGATAGAAATGAGAGTCAGTTGCCTATAAGCTCCAAG
>CAMRBZ010000203.1 GCA_947040595.1 uncultured Enterovibrio sp.
GTGCATATGAGGAACTAAAACGATTTCAGGCTCTTGCGTAACATCAGTTAATAAGATTTAAAAATATGACGCCCTATTCAATTTGAATCTTAAAGTACGAGGGGCATATCACGCTGTCTGTATTTTCCCAAAAAGAATGACAAACGCATACGTTAGAATGGTTCATTAAAAGAGACACAAAGGAATGTTATGTTTAACGGAAAATCGATTTTGATAACGGGTGGGACGGGATCTTTTGGAAAAAAATACACCGAAACCATTCTTTCTCTTTTTAAGCCTAAACGTCTTATTATTTTCTCTCGTGATGAACTAAAACAATTTGAGATGCAACAAGAGTTTGATTCTCCTTGTATGCGTTATTTCATTGGGGATGTTCGAGACTCAGATCGCATGATGCAAGCCATGAAAGACGTCGACTATGTGATCCATGCCGCCGCCCTAAAACAGGTTCCCGCCGCTGAATACAATCCAATGGAATGCATAAAAACCAATGTCTACGGTGCAGAAAACGTGATCCGTGCGGCGATTGCTAACCATGTAAAAAAAGTCATTGCTCTTTCCACAGATAAAGCCGCAAGCCCCAATAACCTTTATGGTGCCACCAAACTTTGCTCAGACAAACTCTTCGTGGCAGCCAATAACATCACAGGCGGCACTCAAACCCGATTTTCAGTGGTTCGATATGGAAATGTTGTCGGCTCTCGCGGTTCAGTGATCCCCCTTTTCCAAAAATGCGTCGCGCAAAAAGCCCGCTCTCTTCCTGTGACACATCCTGACATGACCCGATTTTTGATCACCTTAAAACAAGGGGTTCATTTTGTATTAAAAAATTTCACAAGAATGCACGGAGGTGAAATCTTTGTACCCAAAATCCCCTCTGTTCGTCTTATCGATCTTGCGCATGCTTTCGGTAACGGCCTTCCTATTGAGATCATCGGCGTCAGACCCGGTGAAAAAATGCATGAAATCATGTGTCCCAGTGATGACTCACATTTAACTCTTGAATTTAAAGATCATTATGTCATGCGTCCCACTATCAAATTTTATGGGGCTGATCACGATTATTCTCTCAATGCATTGGGGGAGCGCGGGATCCCGGTGCCTGAAGGCTTTGAATATCATTCAGGTTGTAACCCTGTTTTTTTAAACGTCGAAGAGATTTTAAACATTGAGCAAAGAACATGATCCCTTATGGAAAACAAAACATCCTTCAAGAGGACATTGAAGCCGTCATCCAGGCTCTCACCTCCGATTTTCTCACCCAAGGTCCACGGGTGAAACAATTTGAAAACGCAATTTCGAAAAAAGTGGGGGCACATTATGCTGTTGCAACAAACAGTGCCACATCAAGCCTGCATTTGGCCTGTTTGGCTCTTGGACTGTGTGAAGGACAGATCCTTTGGACCAGCCCGAACACCTTTGTGGCTTCTGCCAATTGCGCGCGTTACTGTGGGGCAGAGGTTGATTTTGTAGATATCAATCCTCACACCTACAATCTTTGTCCTATTAAACTGGAAGAAAAACTAAAAATTTCCAGAAAAAATAAAACATTACCGAGTATCTTAGTGGCCGTTCACCTCGCAGGACAAAGTTGCAATATGAAAGCAATCCATGCTCTTTCTTGTGAATATGGTTTTAAAATCATCGAAGATGCCTCTCACGCCATTGGAGGACGCTACAAAGGAGAATACATTGGAGGCGGTCAATTCAGCGACATCACTGTTTTTAGCTTTCATCCGGTTAAAATTATCACTTGCGCAGAAGGCGGTATGGCTTTAACAAACCAAGTAAAACTGGCAGAAACGATGACGCATTTACGCAGCCACGGCATCAGTTATGCTCGGGAAGATTTACTCAATCTCTCTGAAGGCGCTTGGTATTACGAACAAAATGCATTGGGCATGAACTACAGAATGACAGAGCTTCAAGCCGCCCTTGGGATGAGCCAACTCACCCGTTTAGACAGCTTTGTAAAACGTCGAAAAGCCTTAGCGAAACGCTACCACGAAAAATTGCTTTCCTTGCCTGTTATCCTTCCCACACTTTTAAATGAATGTGATCCTTCTTGGCATTTATACGTCATACAGCTCAAAGACCCTGGTTCTCGTCGTCGCATTTTTGATGCACTTCGAGCCCAACAGATCGGCGTGCATGTCCATTATATTCCCGTACACACTCAACCTTATTACCGTCAACTTGGCTTCGATTGGGGAGATTTTGTTAACGCGGAAAACTATTACCATGCCGCACTCAGCTTGCCCCTTTTTTTTGATATGACAAACAAACAACAAGACAAGGTTATCAGTGTATTGTCTGAATTACTTTTTGAAAAAACAGGTGAGAAAACCGCATGAACATCTGTATTATCCCCGCCCGAGGTGGAAGTAAACGCATTGTCGGCAAAAATCTCAAATCCTTTATGGGCCGCCCTATCATCGCCTATGCCATAGAGACCGCGCAAAAATCAGGCCTTTTTGAACATATCATTGTCTCAACAGACAACGAAGAGATTGCTTTGGTGGCCGAGCAATATGGGGCAAACGTACCTTTTATACGCCCCGCTGAAATCGCCAACGATCACGCAAGCACCTTGGATGTGATCGAGCACGCCATTCGCTGGTTCAATCAACACCACTCAAGCCCCCTTCACGCGGTTTGCTGCCTTTACGCCACCGCACCCTTTATCCGTATTTCCGATCTCACTGAAGGCTTGTCTTTAATTAATCAAAATACAGACACCCAATACAGCTTTGCTGCTACACGTTTTTCTTTTCCAATTCAGCGAAGTATACGTATTTCATCCAATGGTGATGTCAGGATGTTTTGGCCCGAACATTTTTCTACACGCTCTCAAGATTTAGAAATCAGCTATCACGATGCAGGCATGTTTTATTGGGGAAAACCCAAGGCGTTTTTATCTCACCTTCCTCTTTTTTCAGCTCACTCTAAAGTGGTTAAAATTCCACATTTTCGCGTGCAAGACATTGATGAACCAGATGACTGGCTTCGGGCTGAAATGCTTTATCAAATACTGAGTGAACGAGGTGAACTATGACACAAGCAATAGAGCCTGCTCAGGAAAAAAAAGGGCATGTCCCGATGAAAGTGGCTATTCGAGTTGATTCTTCTTGGCAAATAGGCACAGGGCATGTCATGCGTTGTCTTGTACTTGCCAAAAAACTCCTCGAAAAAGGCCATGAAGTGAAGATGGTCTCTCGTGTACTCAAAGGAAACTTAATTGATTTTTGCCAATCAGAGGGCGTCAAGGTGATCCCACTGCCTGTGGTTGAAAAAAATCATACCCCCAGCACAAAACAAAAAGATCTCCCTCATTCACATTGGCTTGAAACAGCACAAGAAATAGATTTAAATCAATCCATTATTGCACTCTCTGTCTTTCGTCCAGATTGGCTAATCTGTGATCACTACGCCCTTGATAGCCTTTTTGAGCATGCCATAGCCGCAACGGGTATAAAAATACTGGTGATTGATGATTTAGCCGACAGACAACATGAATGCCATATTTTACTCGATCAAAACCCCTTTCCTCACTTTGAAACCCGTTACCAAAATTTGATCCCAGAAACAAGCTTAATGTTGCTGGGGCCCAAATACGCGCTACTGCGTGAGAACTTTTATCAATTACGAAATAACCCCGAAAAAATTAAAAATCAGGTTTTTGTTTTTTTCAGTGGAACCGATCCAACAGGAGAAAACCTCAAATTCATCAAAGCATGTCAACATTTTGAATCCTTACCCTTTCAAATCAAAATGATCTACGGGATGGAGAACACAACAAAAAATGAAATTTTAAGTTTTCCTCAGCCTGATTTTTTAGTCTGCTTTGAAAGCCTTCCCGATTTTGATTCAGAGCTTTGCGCATCGCGTTACGCCATAGGAAGCGCAGGAGTGAATGCAATAGAGCGCGCTTGCTTAAAAATTCCATCCACACTGGTTTGCTTGGCCAATAATCAACGTCCGATGGCAGAGCATCTCGCTAAAACAGGTCTTTACCGTTATTTGGGTGAAGGACAAAATACCCGCGTTGAAGACTACATTGAAGAAATAACCTGGCTTTGTGAGAACCTGCATGCTCAGCCTCATCGACTTGAAATAGATGACATTGACGCCCTTGGATGCGAGCGGGTCGTCAGCGCGATGGAGGAAATACAATGATCCCTTCCCTCTACCTCAATGGCCGAAAAATCGGACCCGACCAGCCGCCTTACATCATCGCAGAAATGTCTGCAAACCATAATGGATCTCTTTTACGGGCGTTTAAAACCATTGAAATGGCAAAAAAAGCAGGAGCCGACGCCATTAAAATGCAAAGCTACACACCCGATACCCTCACCCTTGATTTTGATACCCCTGATTTTCAAATTAAAGACGGACTTTGGGCCGGAAAAACCCTTTATCAACTCTATAAAGAAGCCCAAACGCCTTTTGAGTGGCACAAACCTTTATTTGATAAAGCAAGAGAAACAGGGATCACGCTTTTTAGCAGCCCATTTGATTTCACTTCCGTTGATTTACTTGAAGATCTCAACGCCCCTGCCTACAAAATTGCCTCTTTTGAAGCCATCGATTTGCCCCTCATTGCCTACGTTGCAAAAACAGGAAAACCCATGATTATTTCAACAGGCATGGCCAACCTCGATGAAATTACACACGCCGTTGATACAGCAAGAAGCCACGGTTGCAAAGAACTCATTCTCTTGCATTGCATCAGCGCTTACCCTGCCCCAGCATCTCAATGCCATCTACGTACCATTGCAGATTTAAGCCGTCGTTTTAATGTCATATCGGGCTTATCTGATCACACTCTGGGCTCAACCGTTTCCATTGCGGCCGTGGCCCTTGGCGCATCCGTTATCGAAAAACACGTGACCCTAAGCCGCAATGATCCCGGTCCTGATGCCGCTTTTTCGTTGGAGCCCATAGAGCTCGCCTCCCTCTGTAAGAAAACCAAAATAGCGTGGGAAGCTCTGGGAAAAGCGGGGTATGAAATAAAGGACACGGAAAAAAGCAATTTACAATTTAGGCGTTCACTTTATGCCTGCAAAAAAATACATAAAGGTGAAAACTTTACCGCCCAAAATATTCGCAGTGTTCGCCCTGGCTTTGGTTTAGCCCCTAAGCATTACGAGGTGGTTTTAGGTGCAAAAGCAAGCCAAAACATCGAACCGGGAACGGCTTTGACTTGGGGTATGCTGAGAAAAGAAAAAAACAAATAAAAAACACCACCGAAAATCTGTTAAAACGGATCTTGATGGTGATTTTTTGCTTCACGGGCATGGCGTGTATTTTTCAAAAACCCAGCATGTCAAATCGAAATGGGTAAAGCCACAAAAGACACACCCTGTATCCTTGCTATAACCCCATAATCCCCGTTCTCTTTGATGTTATACCCGTCGCCTTTGAAGGTGCGTGGGTGTTGGCTACGTTCGCTGCGCCCAATCACATAGTCCATCTATGTTCAGGGGATTCAGTTACTTGTTGCCTACACGCAACTTCAAGAGTCTTGGGTATAGAGCATTTTTGGCTTTGTTTTCAAAGTTAATCACACAATATCGCGATCCTCAGGGACTTCGCTTAACATGCGCCGACACCGATTTTTAAATCTCTTCGGTATACAGTCAAAGTCGGAAGAAAGGAGCTGACGTCCTATGCACATCGATCATTCTGATAAAAGAGGCTTTGTTTTAGCATGCTGAAGCTCTTTCGACGTTTTCGCATTCCCTGCCCATTCTCTTGTTCCATTGATTGCAATAAACAACAAAGCAGTATATTGAATAGACAGGACAAAAACACCTTGAGTAGCATAAAGTCCAACGCTGATGATATTAATGACAATCCATAAAATCCAATTTTCAACGTATTTTCTTGTCATTAAAATTTGAGCAATAACAGACAACACCGTGACGGTCGAATCTAAAAATGGAAATGCATCAGGCTGTAAAACTGGAGCACCAAGCCCTGCCCCCCAAAAATTAAGTATTTCTACGGTGAAGTTTGCAAGAGCAAAAAAGACAGGATCAATATAAAAGGTTAATAGCAGAATAGAAAGAAGAACAAAAACCGAGATTATCGCCGCTTTTTCTTTATCTAACCAACGAACAACGAGTCTATCTCCTGAAGGTTGAGG
>CAMRBZ010000204.1 GCA_947040595.1 uncultured Enterovibrio sp.
CTCTTCAAATACCCAAAGTCATATGCTGGATCGGCATTTTTATTTCGTCCTGTTAGATCTATCACAAATCCAACATTGGAGGCCAAGATAAAGGGTTTTAAGATTGAATTGTGAAACTTTACTCCATAATATACATTAAAACTCCAATCCTTCATTCCAGTTATGAAGTTTTACTTCACGGTGATCAGACAATGAAAAAACTCACAGGACTTATCGCAGCACCCCACACACCATTTATGCAAAATGGCGGTATTCATTTTGACATCATTGATAAAATTGCAGATCACCTCATCAACGAAGGGGTAACAGGCGCTTATATCTGTGGAACAACAGGGGAAGGAATTCATTGCTCTGTCGAAGAAAGAAAAGCCATCGCAGAGCGCTGGGTGCAAGCTTCAAAAGGCAAACTTGATTTGATTGTTCACACAGGCGCTTTGAGTATTGTGGACACCCTTGAATTAACGCGTCATGCCGAAACCCTTGATATATTAGCGACGTCGGTTATTGGCCCTTGTTTTTTCAAACCAGGAAACATTGACGATTTGGTTTCTTATTGTCAAACCGTGGCAAGCGCGGCCCCCTCTAAAGGTTTTTATTACTACCACTCAGGAATGTCTGGCGTAAATTTAGATATGGAACAATTTCTTATCAAAGCGGATAAATGCATTCCTAACCTTTCAGGGCTTAAATTCAACAGCGGCGATTTGTATGAATACCAACGCTGCTTGCGCGCGTGTGACGGTAAGTTTGATATTCCTTTCGGTGTCGATGAATTTTTACCGGGAGCCTTGGCCGTTGGCGCAACCAGCGCGGTAGGAAGCACTTATAACTATGCAGGAAAACATTTTTTACAATTGATTGAAGATTTCAAACAAGGCAACCACACCGCTGTTTATAAAGGCATGGATACGGTTGTTGATTTAATTCGTGTGTTAGTTGAATTTGGTGGCGTTGCCGCTGGAAAAGCCGCGATGGCGCTTCATGATATTGATGCTGGAAACCCTCGCTTGCCATTGCGCACTTTAAGCGCAGAACAAAAAATCACGGTAGAACAAAAAATGCGTGCCGCAGGGTTTTTGAAAAAATAAAAGCATCCATACCCAAACAGCCTGTGTTTTCAAAGGCGACGGGGATTAAAACAAAAAAGGCCGTCTCTATTTACAGATACGGCCTTTTTATTGGGCGTTCAAATTACTTTATTTTACGCGGCTGACATATTCACCAGAGCGAGTATCTACTTTGATGATTTCACCAATTTGGATAAATAAAGGAACGCGAACCACAGCACCAGAAATTAAGGTTGCAGGTTTTCCACCTGTACCCGCCGTATCCCCTTTTAAACCGGGATCGGTTTCTGTTACTTCAAGTTCAACAAAATTGGGTGGCGTCACCACGATGGGGTTACCATTCCATAATGTCAAAATGCAGCTGTCGTTTTCTTTGAGCCATTTTAAGCTGTCGCCTACCGCTTTCGCATCGGCTTCAATCTGCTCAAAAGATTCAGGGTTCATGAAGTGAAAAAATTCACCGTCACTGTACAAATAATCTAAAGAAACATCAACAACATCGGCAGCTTCAACCGTATCGCCTGATTTGAACGTTTTTTCAAGCACTTTGCCAGAAATCAATTTCCGAATTTTAACGCGGCTAAAGGCTTGACCTTTTCCTGGTTTAACAAATTCATTTTCGATAATGACACAAGGCTCATTATCAAGCATAATTTTCATTCCACCACGGAATTCATTGGTGCTAAAAGACGCCATATCTTTCCTCTTAACATCTTCGAAGTTTAAATAAATGCCGGACATCATAACCCGAAACACGCCCAGTGTTGAGCAAAAATGGCTCAATGAATTAGCAAATGCTGTCTCTGATCCACGAATCTTGCTCAATACATTAAATATTGACCCAAAAGTATGGGAAGCGGGTTTTGCGGCCCGAACGCTTTTTTTACAACGCGTTCCCCATAGTTTTATTGATCGCATTGAAAAAGGAAATCCTCAGGACCCTTTATTGCTTCAAGTTTTACCTCTCATTGAAGAGTTTAATGAAAGTATTGGGTTTGATGCAGATCCTCTCAAAGAACAAAAGAATGCCGTACCAGGCCTTCTCCATAAATACAAAAATCGCGTTTTGATGATTGTAAAAGGAGGCTGTGCAATCAATTGCCGCTATTGTTTTCGTCGCCATTTTCCTTATCAAAACAACAAAGGAGGGAAAGATGCATGGAAAAATAGCCTCAATTACATTCAAAAAAAACCTCACATAGATGAAGTGATCTTATCAGGTGGCGATCCTTTAATGGCAAAAGACCATGAATTAAAATGGCTCATTGAGCACATTGCCGCTTTACCCCATGTGAAAAATCTGCGCATTCATACTCGCCTTCCCATCGTGATCCCATCAAGAGTAACAGACGGATTAATTGAAATATTCCAACAAACACGCCTTAATGTTGTGATCGTTACCCACATTAATCATGGGAATGAAATCAATGATGAAGTCCGTTTTTTTCTTAAAAAATTACGCGCGGCCAATGTAACATTATTAAACCAAAGTGTTTTGCTTCGCGGCGTCAATGACTCAGTAGAAAGCCTTAAAAATTTAAGCCATGCCCTTTTTGACGCGGGGATCCTTCCTTATTATTTACACCTGCTCGACAAGGTAGAAGGAGCTTCACATTTTTTGGTTTCAGATGAAAAAGCAAGAGAATTAATGGCTGGGTTAATTGCAGAAGTTTCAGGTTATTTAGTCCCCCGCTTAATGCGCGAGCTGCCAAACAAAAAAAACAAAACGCCCATAGACTTGTATTTAGATTAATAAAAAAATATTTCATTTAATTAAAATTTCAATATGTATATACCTAAAGAAATTGAAGCTGCGCGCCTGCGCCAAGCAAGTGAAGCCAATGAACATAGATAGGCTATGTGATTGGGCGCAGCGCGTGTAGCCAACACCCACGCAACTTCAAAGGCGACGGGTATAAATCAACTAAATTCGAAACTTAGGATAACAAATGACCATTATCGTTCGGGCTCTTGAACCTTTAGATATCCCCTCTATTTTCAGGCTGTATTCATGCAAAAATACACAAGCTAACACCCTTCAGCTCCCTTCATCTTCTCATATTATGTGGGAAAAAAGGCTGAGTACCGCACCCGATAATTATTATTGCTTTGTTGCAGAAGAGGCGGGGAAAATTGTCGGTCAGCTTGGATTTGATGTGAAAATAAACCCTCGTAGACGCCACGTTGCCGAATTTGGAATGGCGGTACACGATGAACATGTAAGAAAAGGGATCGGAAGCGAATTGATCAAGAAAATGCTTGATTTAGCTGACAACTGGATCAATATCCTACGCATCGAACTCGTTGTTTTTTGTGATAATGAAGCAGGGATTGCACTGTATAAAAAGTTTGGTTTTGAAATAGAAGGACGCGCTTTAAAATACGCATTAAGAGACGGGCACTACATGGACGCTTTTTACATGGCCAGACTCAACCCCAACCAAGAAAATACAAATGACAAAAAAGAAACGACCCAAGAAAATCAATAAAACCATTATAGAGCCACAGATAAAGCGCCTTACAATGAAAAAATAAGGCGCTAAAGGATAAAATATCAGGCAATAAAGACTTATCTCATGGTCACAAATTCTTCTGAGCCTGTAGGATGAATCGCCACCACACTATCAAAATCAGCTTTTGTTGCACCCATTTTCATCGCGACACCAAACCCTTGAATCATCTCATCCACTGAAAATCCAATACCGTGTAAACCCACGACCGTTTCATTTTCTCCTGCGCACACCAATTTCATTTTACAAGGCTGACGATGCTGAGTAACGGCGGTGTACATCGAGGTGAAACTTGAAGTGTATATTTTTATATTGCCTTCACCGTATTGGGTTTGCGCTTGAGCTTGTGTTAAACCAATCGTACCAATGGGAGGATGAGAAAAAACAACTGTGGGAACCAAGGTATAATCCATTTTCGCGTGTGTTTTTCCATTAAATAGACGCTCTGATAAAAAACGTCCCGCTTTAACGGCAACAGGCGTCAGCTCAATCCCGTTTTCCATGATGTCACCCACACAATAAATGCCGGGTACATTGGTATTTTGATATTCATCAACCTTAATGTAACCATGATCATTGACCGCCACACCCGCCGCTTCAAGATTGATATTTCCCGTGCTCGGGTGACGCCCAATAGCCCAAATCAAGAGATCGGTATTGTGCGAGCTTCCATTTTCAAAATGCAATGTGAAGGAACCATCTAACTCTTTTAGTACCTCTTTAGGAACGCTCTGAGTATGTAAATGAAGCCCTTCGTTTTTCATTTCATCCACCAAGGTTTCAACCAAAATGGGATCAAAAGTGCGTAACGGTGTCTCTTTACGCACAAACAAATGCGTATCACTTCCAAGCGCATTCAACACACCCGCAATTTCAACTGCAATGTATCCTGCGCCCACAATCGCCACACGTTTTGGCTGGGATTTTAGTTCAAAAAATCCATTGGAATCGATACCAAATTGCGCACCTGGAATATCAGGAAGCGTGGGCGCGCCACCCACTGCAATTAAAATATGATCTGCCGTGTATAAATGCCCTTCAACTTCGACGGTTTTCGCGTCAACAAAACGCGCAAATCCTTTGATGACATCAATGTTATTTTTCCCAAGAACCGTTTCGTAAGACGTGTGAATACGTCCAATATAAGCATCACGGCTTTCTACTAATTTGCCCCAATCAAATTTATTGAGCGTGGTATCAAAACCATAATCGGGTCCGTAATGCTTAATGGCTTCAGCAATTTGAGCTCCGTGCCACATGACCTTTTTAGGAACACAACCCACATTGACACAGGTTCCACCCAGATAACTCGCTTCGATAAGGGCGACTTTAGCACCATACATTGCTGCGCGATTTGCAGAAGCTATCCCACCACTTCCTGCTCCAATACAGATATAATCAAAATGCTTAGTCATCTTTTCTCCATTTTTTAATTTATTGCGCGAAAAATACAGTGCTTGTTTATTCGTGTCGCAGTGAAAAATGCGCAGTGATGCGTAGCCGAAATGCCCTTTGGTGTACAAAAAAACGTTCTAATTTTACCTTTTATGGAAGCCTTTATTCGCCAGCAAGCCAACGCACAAAATGATGACCCTTTTCAGGTGCGATAAGCGATTGTAATCGAGGCAAGATCTCATTCATTTTTTCATCTAAGGTCCATGGAGGGTTGATCACAATCATCCCAGAGGCTGTCATTCCACGCGCTGGTGAGTCAGGCGCAACCCCTAATTCAATTTGAAGCATTTTAGAAACCCCTCGTTTTTTTAATCCTTTAATGATCAAATCAACATTTTCTCTAAACACAACAGGGTACCAAATCGCATAAATCCCTGTGGCCCAGCGCGCTAAACTCTCCTCAATAGCATTCAGAACATCTTGATATTCATGTTTTAATTCGTAAGGAGGATCAATCAATACCAAGCCACGACGCTCTTTGGGTGGAAGACTGGCTTTCAAGCGCGAATAAGCATCTTCTTTGTACATTTTAACCTGTCGATCTCCTCTAAACTCTTGCAACAATAAAGGAAAATCTGTCGGGTGTAATTCAGAAAAAACAGCTCTATCTTGCTCTCTAAGCAAGATTCGCCCTAATAATGGAGAGCCTGGATAATATCTAAGCTCACCTTCATGATTCATTTTATGAATAGCAGAAAGATATGGGGACATTTCTTTTGGTGCATCAATACTTTGAAAAATACGAGCAATGCCGTCCTTATATTCACCCGTTTTTTCAGCATACTCGCCAAACAAATCATACCGTCCAGCACCGCTGTGCGTATCGTGATAAACAAACGGAGTTTCTTTTTTTTTGAGTAATTCAATAATGAAGGTTTGAACAGTGTGTTTTAGCACATCGGCATGGTTTCCTGCATGAAAACTGTGGCGATAACTGAGCATGATTTGATCCAATAACACATAAAAGTGTGTGCATTATACCCATCCCATTAAGCAGTTAACCAGATATTGCGCAGGAAAAATCGCTGAGAGAAAGGCGAGAATCTTCGATATACCCAAAG
>CAMRBZ010000205.1 GCA_947040595.1 uncultured Enterovibrio sp.
CCTTGCGGCGCCAGAACCTAAATCTGGTGCGTCTACCAATTTCGCCACTTCCGCAAATTTTTTTTGCTAAATGAACTCCCAAAAAAAGAAGAACATTTTGGTGCGGAGAGAGGGACTTGAACCCTCACATCCGTTAGGATACTAGCACCTGAAGCTAGCGCGTCTACCAATTCCGCCACCACCGCAAATTGTTTATAACTCAAGCTCAGGACTACATGGTAGTGTGCCTGGCCAGTTTGAAAGCAAATCGCTTTCGGTATAAATGGTGGCTACGACGGGATTCGAACCTGTGACCCCATCATTATGAGTGATGTGCTCTAACCAACTGAGCTACGTAGCCAAATTTAAGTGGCTGGGATACCTGGATTCGAACCAGGGGATGGCGGCATCAAAAGCCGCTGCCTTACCGCTTGGCGATATCCCAACAGAGATCATGCTTAACTCGCATAATAACTTCAATTTATGGTGCGGAAGGAGAGACTTGAACTCTCACACCTTACGGCGCCAGAACCTAAATCTGGTGCGTCTACCAATTTCGCCACTTCCGCATTCTTTGCCTTCCTCTCCCATCTAAAAAAGATGGTGCGTCCGGGAGGATTCGAACCTCCGACCGCCTGGTTCGTAGCCAGGTACTCTATCCAGCTGAGCTACGGACGCAATGGCTGGGATACCTGGATTTGAACCAGGGAATGGCGGCATCAAAAGCCGCTGCCTTACCGCTTGGCGATATCCCAACTGAGGCGCGTATAATATGGCGGATGGGATAACCCGTCAACCCCAAAAACATCTGTTTGCTCTGTTTTTAACCGCTTTTTTAAAAAAAATATTAATTTGTCTGTTTTTCAAACGAAAAAAGTCTCTTTATTTCTTTTTGGGGCGTATCCAGCCCTTAATTACACGTTCTTTTGCACGTGTTATCACCAAAGAATCTTCTTCCACGCTTCTTGTTAAAGTGGTCCCAGCCCCCACAGTTGCACCTTTTCGTACAATCAATGGCGCCACAAGTTGAGTATTAGAACCAATAAAGACGTTATCTTCGATAATGGTTTGATGCTTGTTCGCACCATCGTAGTTACATGTGATAGTGCCTGCGCCAATGTTGACGCCTTCGCCCACTTTTGCATCTCCAAGATAAGTCAGATGGTTCGCTTTTGAGCCTTTACCAATGCGGGTATTCTTAATTTCAACAAAATTACCGACATGTGAATCAGAAAGTAACTCGGCGCCATGACGCAACCTTGTAAAAGGACCGACAGTACAGGACTCTCCCACCGTCGCGCCTTCAATCACGCTATAAGGACGAACATGGGTATTGTCATCAATTTCACAATCTTTCAAAACACAACCTGCGCCAATCACCACGTTATTGCCGAGTGTCACAGATCCTTCAATCAGCACATTGATATCAATTTCAACATCAAAGCCAAATTGAAGCTGACCCCGTAAATCGAACCGAGAAGGATCATGAAGCATGATGCCACTTTCAAGGAGTTTCTCAGCTTGGGCCATTTGAAAAGCGCGCTCAAGCCGCGCTAATTGAATGCGATTATTGACCCCTTCAACTTCAATGGCGCTTTCAGGATGTACAGCTTCCACAGCGCGCCCTTCGTCATGAGCAATCGCAATCACATCGGTCAGGTAATACTCATCTTGTGTATTGTCATTTTTAAGCAAAGACAACCAACGACGTAAATCTCGCCCTGTCGCAACCATCACACCCGTATTGATTTCTTTTATGAGTTTTTGTTCTTGAGACGCATCTTTATCTTCAACAATGGCAACCACAGGTCCATTTCTTCGAACAATGCGTCCATAACCTGCCGGGTTTTCAAGAGAAACCGTTAATAAAGCAATACCGCCATCCGGTTGGGCTTCAAGAAGGTTTTCAAGCGTTCGCTCTGAAATTAATGGAACATCTCCATACAAAACCAAAATTTGCTCATCATCATGAAATAACGGGCTTGCTTGATTCACCGCGTGCCCTGTACCCAATTGCTCAGATTGGAGCACCCAATTGACCGGCTCCATAGATAACCTTTCTTTCATGGTGTTCCCCCCGTGTCCATACACAAGGTGAATGTCATTCGCACCCAATGACGCGCATGTATCTATCACATGCTTTACCATGGGTTTACCCGCGAGGGAGTGGAGCACTTTCGGTAGCTCAGAATACATACGAGTCCCTTTACCCGCAGCTAAAATCACAGCACTAAATGTCATAAAAAAACCTTAAATTCGATATTTTTCATTTGCGATTGTATCCCTCTCCGCATTAGGGGGGATCTCAATATCACGGCCTGTTCTTGCATTTAGAGAGACTTTCACAATGTCCTCCCTCTTTTATACCCAAAGTAATTGAAGTTGCGCGCCTGCGGCAAGCGAGTGAGGCCCCTGAGCATAGATCTACTATGTGATTGGGCGCTGCGAGCCAAGCCAACACCCACGCAGCTTCACAGTCGACGGGTATATACCCAAATTATCTGAAGATGCTTGGGTTGAAAATAAAAATGAAGATCAATTATTCTATATTTTGAGACTAACTTGTCGTTAATCTGAAATCGTGTAGATCAAAAAGATGAAAATGCTCACAAAAATCATCGCCATTTCCCACACCCTTCTTTATGTTTTGCCAAAGACAATCTATCAAACACACGAATGTGTCTGATGAGATGAGATCATTTCAGATCAACGAGAGGCACTCACAAAAAATACAGAGTAAAAAGCATTTGGACCACAATCACCAAGAGACATTCACTTAACCGAAGAAAACAAAAAAGTCATCTTTAATGCAGCACCTGATTTATCAAAAATGAACCTCTGTAATATACACATGCACAAAATGCAGAGCATAAAGGAAGGCATTTACACAATATGCGAATTGGCTGATGAGCATGGATATCAAAGCGGTTCTATGTATTCTTACGAGTTTACCCTTTCAGAACGAAAGACCTTCAAGCATACCATATGTCCAAATCAACATGGCAAGCTCAAACCCAGCAGTACGATTCTTGTGCGCTCGGTACACTCTCGCGCTCAAGTAAACCATGAACCGACATGAAAATCCTGTCTCAGTGAGAGCATTTATAACCCAGAATTTCACGTAGAAAGTCAGCTTTTTGTTTTATATGCAGCTTGTTGCGCAACCTTGGCGGCCTCGCCTCCTTTTTGATATTCCGCCTTCAATATTGTCTTAAAAATTCCTTATTATTTATCCTCTTAAGATTTCCTCTGTACGCATTTTCAGTTATCTTTCCTCACTTAATACCCCCTTGATTCACTTGAAAAAAGATTGAAAAATATCGGCTTCAATCATGACTCAACTCAGTATGTAAAACCCAGATTGCAAAAGGAACCAAAGATCCCGCTCCAGCTTAGAATTAGAAAAAATAAAACATCTTGAATAACGATATACCCAAGACACTTGAAGATGCGCGCCTGCGGCAAACGAGTGAAGGCCCTGAACATAGATCTACTCTGTGATTGGCCTGAGCGAGAGCAGCCAAGACCCACGCAGTTTCAAAGGCGACGGGTATAAAAAAGAGAAAAAACAGAATGACAAACAGATTTGAATTATTAGCACCGGGCGGAGACATTGAATCAATTAAAGCCGCTATTATTGCGGGCGCTGATGCAATATATTGTGGTTTAGATAAATTTAACGCGCGAAATAGAGCCACAAACATAACATTGGAAGACCTAAATGGCATTATTAGATTGGCTCATAAATATAATTGTAAAATATTCCTGACGCTAAATATTATTATATTAGAATCTGAATTTCAGAGCCTTCTTCGCCTTTTAAATAAACTTGTAAATACAAAAATTGACGGCATTATCCTTCAAGATTTAGGGTTGTTTTATTTATTAAAAGAACATTTTAAATCTCTTGATGTACATGCATCAACCCAGACAAACACCCACAATGAAGGGCAAATCTTATTCTTAGGTAAACTGAATGCCAGCCGCGTGAACTTATCTCGAGAATTAAACATAAAAGAAATAAAACACCTCGCTCAAGTAGGAAAAGATCATAATGTTTTGATGGAAGTTTTTGTTCATGGATCCTACTGTATTGGATTTTCAGGACTTTGTTACATTAGCTCTGTTAACAATGGAAATTCAGGAAACAGAGGCCGATGCTCACAGCCTTGTCGAGATGAATATAAAACAACCGCAGCGGGAAAAAGCTACCCTCTAAATCTTAAAGATAATTCTGCTTATTCTGATTTAAAAGAACTTGCAGATGCAGGCGTTTATTCATTAAAAATTGAAGGGCGAATCAAAAAATTTCACTACGTGTATACAGTGGTCGATAATTGGCGTAAACAAATTCAAAGTTATTGTGATACAAATGAATTACTGAAGGACGATACAGAGCTTCGGACTGTTTTCAATCGCGATTTCACAAATTCATATTTAAAAGGTAAAATCAATAAAGACATGTTTATTGATAATCCTCGTGACAATACGGTTACACATTTTTCAAATATATATAAATGTGAAACAGCCTCTGAAATAAGCCTTATTAAGAAAAAACTCTATAATACTAAAACGGATATCATCACGACTGTAACCGAAAAAATAAAAGATTTAGACATCAGCATACTGCCATTACACATCAATATCTCAGGAACGCTCGGAGAAGCCTTGGTGGCCAGGGTGATCACGCCTGAGCACGCATTTGAAGTACAATCAGAAAGCATGCTGATTGAAGCCGATAAACACACGCTCGATTTTGAAAGCATAGAAAAAAGGCTTCGCCAATTAAACACTGAAGAATACTTTATTAAAGAATTAAACATTAATAATTTAAGCCATCATCTCTTTATTTCATTCAAAGAAATTTCTAACATAAAAGATAAAATAGCTTATCTGTTAAATGGAGAAAAACACTTAATTTCTCCTGTTGAAATATCGTCTTTAAAACCTGTGTTAGATACTCAAACTAAAAAACAAGAACAAAATGAAACAAAAGATATAAAAACAAAGCTCTCAGTGCTTATTTCATCCAAAAAAGATATAAACCTGACTCATCACACATCTACAGACATCTATTTTCAGTTACCCGAAGGAATACAGGCTGATTATTCTAATTTAATAGATGTTTTTTCAACAAAGGAGAATTTAATTCCTTGGTTTCCAGCTATTTTAATTGGCGACAACTATGATGCAGCCATAAAATTTTTAGATGTGATAAAACCTAAATCGATTGTTACAAATAATACGGGCATTGCCTATAAAGCTTATGAAATGGGCATATCATGGATTGCAGGGCCTTTTTTAAACACAACCAATTCGCTTAGCTTACAATGTATGAAAAATGAATTTAATTGTGCTGGCGCCTTTATTTCAAATGAAATAAATAAAAACCAAATAAAAAACATCACCAAACCAGACAACTTCACTCTTCATTACAGTATTTATCATCCAATTCTACTGATGACAAGCAGACAATGTTTATTCCATCAAACAACAGGATGTAAAAAAGAAGTCTTTGATGATAATTGTATTAAAAAATGCACGAAGTCGGCTTCTATTATTAATATGAAAGATCTCTCCTTTGTCATCGACAAACAAAAAGGAGAGTACAACAATATTTACAGTGAACACAATTATTTGAATATGGAGATTCACACAGATATACCAGATAAATTTACAAGTCTGTTTATTGATTTAAGAAATATAAAAACAGACACACAAATCAACACTGACAAAGAAAGCATCATCATTCACTTTGAACGCCTATTAAACGGCGATATGAATGCAAAAAAAGAGATCAATTCACTGATATTTCCAACCACTCATCAGCAATATATTAAAGGATTATAAAAATATAGCGAGTGTTGCTCCTCTGCATATACCCAAGACACTTGAAGTTGCCTGTAGGCAAAAAGTGAGTGAAGCCCCAATCACATAGATGGACGATGTGATTGGGCTAAAGGATCATAGCCACTTCAAAGGCTGCGATAAGCATTCTTACAGCGGGGGGTTGCCAGCATTATCTTTCATATCTCTCGCGTTTGAAGATACTTAATTGAAAAAAACAGACAGTCACTGTGCTTTTCTAGGAATAATC
>CAMRBZ010000206.1 GCA_947040595.1 uncultured Enterovibrio sp.
GTTCTTGTTTTGATAGTTCTATTTTCTGAGTATGCAGGGAGCTCATTTATACCGTGAAAGCGAGAAAATAAAGATACACATCAAAGCACATTTTTAGCTGTATGGGTATTAGAGCTTCGCTGCACTAGGATAATCCTATTGTTCTTGAAAAATATTCGTAAGAAGATATTGATAACCTTTAAATTAATTGGGCAAAAGGATATAGTAATGAATCGCGTTTATCGAATGCTTGAATTTCAAAAAAGAAAGGTTTTACATGACAAGTCATCATAATAAAGACTTTGAAAAAGAAATGACTGAAAATCTCCATATTCGGTCAACATCACAATCCATTGATAGCTTGTTAATTTCTCGGCGTAAAACCATTGATTATCAAGCTGCATATCAACGTAATTATGTTTGGAATGATGATAAGGCCACTTTTTTTATTGAAAGCATTTTGCTTGGAGTAGAAATTCCACCACTTATTTTTTTTATACGTAATAAAAATAAAAAGACATTAGAAATCATAGATGGGCGTCAACGCTATGAAACGATTAAAAGATTTAAAGAAGGTGATTTCAATCTTAAAAAAAATGGATTAAGCAAACTAAAAAATATTTCTGGTAAAAAATACACTGATTTAATTAATGAACTTGATAAGTACCGTAGAGCATTTGATAATACAACATTAAGGATTATTGAATTTTCGAGTAAAAATCCAAACGAAAATTCTGGAAAACAAGATGAAGTTGAAGACAAAATAACAAAAGAAATATTTAGACGTTACAATACAGGGATTACCCCACTAAAAAAAGTAGAAGTAGAAAATGCTCGCCATGAAGGCGATAACTTTACAACCTTAATGAGACACACCATTGATGAAAACAAAGACAATTGGGTGTGTGATTTTAAATCACTATTTTTTAAAACAAAGCCTGTTAATGTCACAATAGATATTATCATGAACAAATTACGTGACTTGATTGTTCTCCAATATTTCCCAATCAATATTTATGCGACTACCTCGGAACGATCTGATTTTAACCAGCACTTATTTAAACAACATATTGAAGGTGATGATTCTGAAGGAGACCTAAATGCAGAACAAGAAGAAAAACTTAATTATTTAATTATCAAAGTTCGCCTTTTGACTCGACTAAAAGAAAAATTAAAGATAGATGAATGGTTGCTTTATCAATGTGTTTTTTGGGCTTTAACTGTGCTTGAAACGGAAGAGATAAATATAGTTAATTTCTTCACTGATAATGTGGTGAATGAATTGGCTAAAGAAATAACAGAAAATATTAAATTATTTACAGGTTTAAATAAAAGCTTTTCATCCACAACAAATGAGCGTTTTAGATTAATCTCTTGTTTTTTTTCTAAACAAACAAGTGTTGATTTTAGTGATTATTTAAAAGGCACAAGAAAAAAAGCAACATCTCCTGAATCTCCTGAATCTCCTGAATCTCCTGAATCTCCTGAAAATGATTTTAAAGAAAAACGTTTGGCGCGCCAAGAATCAGAAACAACGACGGTTGAAAATTTAATTTTAAAAATGGTAAATAATGAATATAAATTAAGACCTGCTTATCAAAGACAAGAGGTAATTAACAATAAAAAAGCATCTGGGATCATTGAAAGTATTTTATTAGGAATTCCTCTTCCAACAATATTTATTTTTAGAAGTCTTGATGGGGTAAGTGAAGTCGTTGATGGCCAGCAACGTTTATTAAGTATCCTTGGATTTATTGGTGAGCATAAAAAATATTATTACAATGAGAACGTAACAAAAACAGTGATGGATTCTAAAAAAGATAATA
Source organism: uncultured Enterovibrio sp. (assembly GCA_947040595.1). Taxonomy (GTDB): domain Bacteria; phylum Pseudomonadota; class Gammaproteobacteria; order Enterobacterales; family Vibrionaceae; genus Enterovibrio. The sequence continues at coordinate 1,806 of CAMRBZ010000206.1, forward strand.
ATTTTAAGCTACCAAAAAAATTACCTATATTAAAAGGGCTTGAAGGAAAGGATTTTTCTAATATCGGTGAAAGATACCAAGATAAAATTTTTGACTTTGAGCTTAGTATCGTTTACATAAATGAAGATAGCAATCCTGATTTTGATCCGATAGATTTATTCATAAGATTAAATGATAAATCTTATGATATTAAAGACCCTAGTTTTGAAATGTGGAATAGTTATGCTCCACCAAAGATTATCAAAGGTATAAAAGACTTAGTTTCTGAATGCAAAAACTGGTTATATTATATTAAAGATGATCGCAGAATGAGACTTGAGGAACTATTGTTATCCTTTGTCTATATGGATTTTGAATCTCGAACGAAAAAAATTAGTATCTTTGAACCAATGCAAATATACCAAGCAAATGGAAACCCTGTTATGTTTCGAGTCGAGAATCAGAAAATAGATCATTGGCTGGATCTTGTTGCTAATAATCAGGAGGAAGTGATAAATAGCATTGATAATGTAAGAGTGTTTATTGATAAAATATCATATCTCATTGGATCTGATTTAGCCGATGATGAAAAATCGAAACAATTTGATCTTCTTATTAGTTTAAAAACAAGGGCAAGGAACAAAAGAAACTTCTATATTTTATGGTTATTGATTTTTGATGTGGGAATAGAAAAAATAAAACAAGAAAATGGGGCTTTTTTTAAAACAATAAAAATATTTATTTCAGGAAATGAAAATATAAACATTGGTGATAATTTAACAGTGAAAAAAGCATTGAACATGGAAATAGAAAAGTTTTGGGCATCTTGTGATTAAGAACAATTATCATCTATCAATTTAGCAACATCTATATGCTTATCACGAAGATCAAGATAGTTCTTTTGTATTAAAAAATAGAACTCTTGATCTTCTAATGAATTTAATATGTTTTTTATGTTTTCTTTTATTAACTCATTTATACTTTCATTGTCATTTGAAAATGGCATTAATGTATTTATTGTTTCAAAATTTGAAATGATAAATTTAACTCTATTTTTCCTTTTTACGTTTATTACATTAGCATTAATCATTGTTTTTTCTTCTGTATTTTTAAATCTCAACTTATGAGCCTGACACATATTTTTAATGCAATATGCCCCCGTATCAATAATAAATTCAACAATTCCGCAATCACTCAACTCACAAGGATTTAATATAGGGTATTCTAGATCATCAAATTCCCCTTTTTCAACATTACAAGATTCACAACTCCAAATATAGTTCGTCCATTCATAGGTCAATTCTGGATATTTGGCTTTAGCTCTGTAATGATCAACATGACCTCGTGGTACTCGTGCTTCCTCGGATATTGGCGTTGGTCTTATACTTCCGCAATAACCGCAGTTATTTTTAAAATCATTAATCAAAACCTTTCGAATTAAATCATGAAGCCAATGAGAATCAGAAGGTTTTCTTTCTTTCAATAATTTTCCATTTACATTTTTGTTTTCTCTGTAATGATCAACCCAATGTTTTGTCCATTGTTTTTTATTTTCAGACAGATATGCAGGCTCTGAACTTCGTTCAATAAACTCCACAATTAAACGCCTTTTTTAAATTCAGATATTATTTTAATTAGTTGTTGCTCTGTTTTTTTTAATGACTGTACTTGTTTCTCGAATTCATCTATCTCAGCACTGCTTGCTCTTACCCTCTCTAATCTTTCTTTCAAGATAGAAAGTTTCTTTTCATCTTTTTGGTTATTAGATATTTTATCAATAATATTTTGTTCTTTATATTTTGGTGGTTTTGTTTGTATTTCAAAAAAACGACGAATGATATCGTTATATTTCCACATCCAAAGATCGACATTGTTTGATTCAGCAACAATAATACCATTTTTTTCATGCAATTGAATGACTTGATTTTTTTCTACATCCGTCAGGATCATTGGTGAATGAGTTGAAATTATCCATTGAGTGTTGGGAAAAAAATTTCTTAAAATGCTTAGGATATTTTGCTGCCATTTTATACTTAATAATTGGTCTATTTCATCAATGATAATAATGCTCGGTTGACTCAAAGGTAATGGATGCATTGAATTGGCTTCAATCATTCGTTGTATTATGAAACCAAGCCATCCCATAACAGATTGATAGCCTTGACTTGCTAAGGCTAAAGGGGTTTCTTTTCCAGAACCATATTTTATCCATAATTCACTATTAGGTTCAACTTTTCTTAATCCTGCAGATTGTATATTTTCTTCCATAAATTTTGAAAATATCTCAAAGCAAACATCTATTTTAGTTTGATCTTCCTCATTAGAGGTTTTACTATTTTCTAAATTGGCCAGCCAAGAAGTGAAACTTTGAATACATGATTGATCATCACCTCGCAATAATGGAAGAAGATCTAAGATCCTAGGTGTAATCTCTAAGTTTTGTTTGGGTTTGGTTGAACTATAATTACGTTGCTCACCTAAACACAAAATAAGGTTTTTTAGCGTCGTCGGAGAATCGAATAATTCTTTAAAGCGTGTACCTTGTATCTTTAATTCACTGGTGTCTTGATCATAAATAATCTCAATTGCATTGGAATATTCTATATCATCAATACTGGCTTTTAGTGTAATTTTACTATTTGCATTTTTTGGTATGTCAATGGATCGTAGCCAGATAGCGTTAGATTCAATACTTTCTCTTGCACCTAAAATTGCCAAACTTAATGCTTTTAAAATGGTTGTTTTGCCTGCGCCATTAACACCAATTAATATACTCAAATTTTCGTTGAAAGTAAGGGTTAAATTTTCATATATACCTATATTTTCTAACTCTAACTCAAGTAATCGTATCTTTTTGATTTCAAATAAAGAAGGTAATTTTGTTTCTTGCTTAATGTTATATTTGGTAGGTGTGTTTTTTGGTATGTGATTATTTAGTATTAATACTTCACAACCCTTCTCTATTATTTTATCTAACTCAGGCGGTATTTCTGTTAGAAAGTTATTATTCAGATTTATTTTTTTTAAGTTCGGATGTTTTAAAATGCTTTCTGGAATAGAAGTTAGTCCTAAATCAGATAAATCTACATTATCAGCGTTATTCCAATTTAACTCATCTATTCGTTCATTTAATAGTTTATCTAAATAAGACCGATTTAGTTCAGCAATAGCTAATTTTGATAACATATCTTCACTAAATATTTCAACGGAAAATATTTCTTGTTTAACTTCAAAAAAATCTAATATTGAGTTAATGGCATCTTCAGGAACGCCATTTTTTTCCCATTCAAGAACTAGATCAAATGCGATGTTTAATTCGTCTGCAAGTTCTTTTTCTTTAAGTCCTTTGAGCTCTCTTAAAGTTCGTAACCTGAAACCAGAGTGATAGAGTTGAGTCGTCATATAAAATCCTAAGTTAAGATAATAAGGTGATTACAGGAGTAATACAATAAGTGCAACAGAGAAACATTTTATTTGTGAGTCAACTGAAGGCAGAATTTCAGCTCTCACACATAAATTCGAGTCTGTTATGAATAAATAAAACAAACAGTTCCAACAGCTAACGGAAGGCTTACGATACCAGATTTTTGCTTACCCTAATACAGAAATGGACAGAGATAGCACCCCATCTCTCAAGCTGCCAATGAACAGTTATGATTCAAGATAAAGTAAATTTCAGGGCTGTATTGAAGTGCACATTATGCCAAACATTAATTCCCCATTCTCAGCTCAACAACTGAAACCAAAGGCTGCCTTAGAATAAATTAACTTGGAAAATCAACTTGAAAAATCAACTTGGACACCCACGCTAATTCATATGAAAAAAAACACAAATTTAACGATTAACATGGGTAAATTATTTGCTTTCTTTGTTGCATTGTCACGAAGCTGATCTTTTCTTGTAACAATCTCAATAATTGATATGCAACCCAATTTGCTTCATATCTATTCCCCAATTTCTCAGCATAGCCACCTGCTTCCAACGCGATACGAACACCCTATTGCTTCACCGATGTCCAAATCTTATCGGCAAGTTCTTGTTTATCCATATTTTACTCTAAATGTTATACCCAAAGGAATTGAAGATGCGTGTAGGCGGCAAGCGAACGAAGCCCCTGAGCATAGAGGTACTATGTGATTGGGCTGAGAGCGCGCAGCCAACAACCACGCAACTTCAAAGGCGACGGGTATATTAATTAATACTTGGGCAATGCGCTTAAATGAGGCAAAGCAAATATCAAAATCGTGAGGTTGCGGGTT
>CAMRBZ010000207.1 GCA_947040595.1 uncultured Enterovibrio sp.
CCTTGAATGGGAGGGTTCGAAAATATTTTATTTAAAAATATGCGGTTATCTAATATAGGAAGTATATTCTTAAAAAAGAAACAACTTATACCCAAAAGATATGAAAATGCGTGTTGATGCTTGTTAAGCGAAGCCCTGAGCATAAACGGACTCTCTGATCAAAACCAACATCCACGCAATTTCAAAGGTGGCGGGTATAACACGCCAATCCTGTTATGCAAGACGCCTACGTAAAAATAGTTGCCTTTGAACCTGACTATGGCATTTGCAAACCAAACCACTCTCAAGATGCCTTAATCGTGATGATTAAGACTCAATATAAGGAAAATCTTGTGCTTGAAGTTTATCGTAAACATGTCGAAGAACGTGCAGCCCTTGGCATCGCCCCGAAACCTCTTGATGCAGATCAAACCGCGTTGCTTGTTGAACTCCTCAAATCTCCCCCCCTTGGTGAAGAGAAAGCCTTGTTGGATTTGCTTGAAAACCGTATTCCTGCGGGAGTGGATGAAGCGGCCTATGTTAAAGCGGGTTTTCTTAGCGCCATTTCAAAAGGTGAGGCGCATTCTCCTTTAGTCAGCAAAGAAAGGGCTGTGGAACTTCTGGGGACCATGCAAGGCGGTTATAACATTGAGCCGCTTATTGTCTGTTTAGATGATCCTTCATTAGGGGGGATTGCAGCCAAAGCCCTTTCTCATTCTTTGCTTATGTTTGACGCTTTTTATGATGTAGAAGAAAAAGCGAAAGCGGGTAACGCCTTTGCGAAAGAGGTGATGGCCTCTTGGGCGGATGCAGTATGGTTTTTGTCCAAACCCGATCTTCCTGAAAAAGTCACATTAAGCGTCTTTAAAGTGACCGGTGAAACAAACACCGATGATTTATCTCCAGCTCCTGATGCTTGGTCTCGCCCCGACATTCCTTTGCATGCATTGGCCATGTTAAAAAATGAACGAGAGGGTATTTCTCCGGATAAGCTGGGGGCGATAGGACCCGTTACTCAGATTGAACAATTAAAAGATAAAGGCTATCCGCTTGTTTATGTAGGTGATGTTGTTGGGACGGGTTCTTCACGAAAATCAGCAACAAACTCTGTTCTTTGGTTTATGGGTAACGATATTCCGTATATTCCCAATAAACGCGGTGGCGGTTTTTGCTTAGGAGGGAAAATTGCACCCATCTTTTTTAATACGATGGAAGATGCTGGGGCTTTGCCTATTGAGCTTGATGTATCCCAGATGAACATGGGAGATGTCATTGACATCTATCCATTTAAAGGTGAAGTGTATCGCCATGATACCCAAGAACTCCTCTCCCGCTTTTCCTTAAAAACGGATGTTTTGTACGATGAAGTGCGTGCTGGTGGACGTATTCCTTTGATTATTGGTCGCGGTCTCACTGACAGGGCGCGTGTGTCTTTGGGATTAGCCCCTTCTGAGGTTTTCCGTCGTCCGCAGCCTGTAACGGAGACAAAAGAAGGCTATACCTTAGCTCAAAAAATGGTGGGCAAAGCGTGTGGTGTTGTGGGCATTCGTCCTGGAACCTATTGTGAACCAAAAATGAGCACGGTAGGCTCGCAAGATACAACCGGTCCAATGACGCGCGATGAGCTAAAAGATTTGGCTTGTTTAGGGTTTTCTGCTGATTTAACCATGCAGTCTTTTTGCCATACCTCCGCTTATCCAAAACCAATTGATGTGGTGACACACCATACCTTGCCTGATTTTATTATGAATCGTGGAGGGATATCTCTTCGTCCTGGAGACGGCGTGATCCATTCTTGGCTTAATCGTATGCTATTACCTGATTGCGTTGGAACCGGAGGTGATTCACACACCCGTTTTCCTTTAGGGATCTCTTTTCCTGCGGGTTCGGGTTTAGTGGCTTTTGCTGCGGCAACGGGAGTGATGCCATTAGACATGCCTGAGTCGATATTGGTGCGTTTTAAAGGCAAAATGCAACCTGGGATCACCTTACGTGATTTGGTGCATTCCATCCCTTATTTTGCCATCAAGCAAGGTCTTCTGACCGTTGAGAAAACAGGCAAAATCAATGCATTTTCAGGGCGAATTCTGGAAATTGAAGGCGTTGAGCATTTAACGGTTGAACAAGCCTTTGAGCTTTCTGATGCCTCGGCTGAGCGCTCTGCTGCAGGCTGTACGGTTAAATTGTCTCCTGCTTCTATTCGGGCATTTCTTGAGTCCAATATTGTCATGCTTAAATGGATGATAAGCGAAGGTTACGGAGATGTTCGCACTATCGAGCGCCGCATTCTTGCAATGCAAGGATGGCTTGAAAATCCTGAGTTGTTGGAAGCTGATCTTGATGCAAGTTATGCAGAAATCATCGAAATCGACCTAAATCAAATTAAAGAGCCTATTTTGTGTGCGCCCAATGATCCCGATGACGCGCGTTTGTTGTCAGACGTTGCTGGCACAAAAATAGAGGAAGTCTTTATCGGTAGCTGCATGACCAACATCGGTCATTTTCGCGCGGCCGGTAAATTGCTTGAAAAATTTGATGATGTCTTGCCTACCCGTATGTGGGTGGCCCCCCCCACAAAAATGGATAAAGATCAGCTGACCAATGAAGGCTATTACGGCATTTTTGGTCGCGCAGGCGTTCGGATAGAAATGCCTGGTTGTTCGCTTTGCATGGGGAATCAAGCCCGAGTGGCGGATAAGGCGACAGTCTTGTCAACATCGACACGGAATTTTCCAAACCGTTTAGGTACGGGAGCCAATGTGTATCTTGCTTCGGCAGAGCTTGCGGCGGTGGGGGCTATTATGGGGCGCATCCCAACCTTTGCTGAATATTTGGAATATGCAAAAGAAATAGATTCAACGGCGGCAGATACATACCGTTATTTGAATTTTAATTGTATGGACTCTTATATTAAAAAAGCGGACGAAGTCATTATTCAATCGACCTTGTAGTTTCGAACCTTTTAGATTTAATCGATTTACGATAAGAAAAGCCTCCTTTTTCGGAGGCTTTTCTGTTTTTTTGTTGTGCGCTTTAATTTATTCTTTTGAATTCTCTTCATCATGGATCATCGGATCGATGTTTCTTTGTGAACCGAATGTTGGCGCTGCAGATAAAGAGGGGCTTAGTAAGTCGTGATAAGCCAAAGCGGCCATTCCAAGTGATTCTCCTAGCTTACGCAGTTTATCTTTATCAACATAACCAGGAGCATAGTCTGATTGGTCATAGGTAGTTTCTAAGGTTAAGGCCATCACAGTGTTTTTGAAATTCGCCCACCACCATGATTCAGGATAGCTTTTGGGAACGAATGAACGACCCCCGTCTGTGTGGGTTGCCTCTATGTGATCTTTTCCATAATAGTGTTTAACGAAATCAATGAATTTTATGCTCTTATTCCAAAGACCTGATTCTTCTGTGTTATAGCCAAGCGCGCTTGGACCAAAATGAGGGAAAAAGAAGGGCCGCGTTTCACGTTTTGATTGTGATGAGTGCAAGTTAAGGGCTAAGGTGAATTTTCCTTCTTTTTGAGCAAGATGGCGTATTGCCTTATTAAGGAGTTGATTTTCAATGGGTGCTTCGGAAGAAAGAAGCAATGGATTTTTAGGATCTCTTATCCATAAAACTTCGAGATTTTGTGATTTCAAATTTAAGCGATAATTGCCGGAATCGACGCCGTCAGGGTTATGCACAGGTACAATGTGAAAAATTAAATTGTCCAGCGCAGTTTTAGCTTCTGGGGTTTTACGGCTAAGAAAGCGCATGAGTCCTTCTACCAAAAAAGAGCCGCCCGTTTCAGCTGAGTGAGTTCGAGTATGTATCCAGATTCGTTTCTTTTTAGCGTCAGGGATTTTCGGATTTGTCATGGTAACAAGTTCGATAGGCTTATTTAAAACAGGTGAGTTGCCGAGTGTTTTTTTGGTGAGCTGGCCTTGTGGAAGTCTTTTTAAAAGATCAGAATAAAATGTGTCAAAATCATCCGTGCTATAGGGATAAAAACGACTCATCCAAACTTTGTTTTTGGTAAATTGTTTTGTGATCTTAATTCTATGGGTCACATTTCCTTCATGTTCTGAGATGCTTTTTTTCAAGTCATTGATTTCAAAACGTTGCCAGGTCTTATTGTCGTATGAATAAATCGGGGTATATTCGTATTCCCAACCTCGATTACCCGCCGGGTATGTGTCATAGATATTAAACTCAAAAACGCTGTCCGTGAAAATCCCAGAAACAGAGACTGACCACCAGTTACGCCATTGCGGGATAGCATTGAGGGCGTCGTCTGTGCTGTCGTTTCTGAGTGTGATTGAGGCGGACTGAAAATCTGTTTTTAGACGGCGATGCTGTCCTGCATTTCCGGAGAGAAAGTCATCCGAAATAAGAGGATAGGGGTAGTCTGTGGGTTTTTTGTTTTCGGCTAAATATCTGTTTCCCCACCAGTTTAGGCTCTGTGTTATTTTACTGCCCATCATTCTCCCTGATGGACGATAAACGACCGCTGAACGAAATCTGGCTGCAGAAGAGGTTGCCTTAAATCTTAAATCTTCAAGTTTGGTGTTTTGGTTGATTTTGATGTTGTATATATCGCCTCTCTGGGGGCCTGAAATACGCTCTTCTTTAAAGACGCGAAAACGGTAATCTTGAAGGTTTGCTAACGGAATATCTTGGCCAATATAACAGCGTTCCTTTCCGTTTGTAAAATAGGGCATGGCGTGCTCCATATCACTGGCAAAAGAGACCCACCAATTTTCCTTTGTGTTAGGCGCGGTCACCGTTGAACAATTTGCTTTATTTCCTTCTGCATGTGCGGCACTTGCTAAAAAGAAAGGAACAATAAAGATCAAATTTTGTTTTTTCATATGGATTAGAATGTCATGCGAATAAAAAAGCAATCTAACGACTTTTTATTGTCTTTAATGCGAGCGATGTCGCATTAATTTGGCAGAGCTCTGTTTTTGTAGCTCTTTTTTTGTGATCTGTCTTTTACTGTATTTTTGTGAAGACGCTTCAATAAAAAGTATGCTTTTTCAGGCTTGCTCTTTTTATACCCGTCGCCTTTGAAACTGCGTGGGTATAGGTTCTTTTAAATTGAAAAAATACCCCCTCTCAAGTAGAGGCTTTTTTAATTCAGTAAGCGAGAGAGAATGATCTTTTTTGCTTTGATTGATCAGCTATTCATCATGCCCAACGCTGCAAGAAGGTAGGGTTTCACGTTTCAAGAAAGGTAAAGTGTTTTGTTCTTATTTTTGATAAATGCGCGATTTCCAGATTTCAATCATATTTCCTTAACAAGTGGAAATTCGCGCCCACCTCCCGAGGATTTCTTTGTTGGTGGAATGAAGATGCGTTTTTTACTGAAAAGTGAAAACGAAGAGCGAAATGCAAGAGGACGCCTTGAAGGTGACGAGAAGAAAAAGTCGCTTGAGGTGAATTTATACCCATCTCATTAAACATTTGATCATTCTTGCTTGTTAAAATAACCGATATACCCGTCGCCTTTGAAGTTGCGTGGTTGTTGGCTGCACTCTCTCAGCCCAATCACATAGTACCTCTATGCTCAGGGGCTTCGTTCGCTTGCCGCCTACACGCATCTTCAATTCCTTTGGGTATAACATCGTTATGAATTTCTAAATTAAAATAACACGTTATCGAAAATTCACGCCTTGTTCTCCGTGTTTTTTTCGTCGCAATTTCTGACTAACTACTTAATGGAATTGGTATTATTTGTAAGAAAAGGAGTGACGATGAATCGAGTAAAAGTTGTATTCCCTTTATTTGTTTTCGTGGGGACGCTGATCTCTGCGCCAGTGATGGCAAATTGTGCTGGTAATGTTTATTCAATGAATGCCGGGCGAGGGCATGTCGGTCTTTTGCTTGATCTTCAAGAAAGAGAAAAAATGAAAGATATTTATACCGACGCGCAAGAACGTACTTTTTTCAGATCAAAGGCCCTCTTTAGTGCAACAAGCATGTCTTATGATCCCATCACCGATAGGCTTTATTATGCCAGCGCACCAGAG
>CAMRBZ010000208.1 GCA_947040595.1 uncultured Enterovibrio sp.
CAAAAAATAAACCGAATCCATTGATAAGAAAGAGATTGCCCGTTATATTCTTTTTGCCTTTCTTTTTCTGTGCGAGCCACCAATGAAAAAATCGATTAAAGCCCCATTATTTTCTGCTTTTCTTTTTCCAGGAAGCGGACATCTCTATTTAAAACAATACATTAAAGGCATAACATTAGGTTTTTTAAGCCTCTTGGGGCTGTTCATCTTACTCTCTCATATCATAGAGATAACCCATGGAATAACGCTGCAAATACAGCAAGGCGCTCTTCCTTTAGATATTGAACAAATTAGAGCCGCTCTATTACAAGCACTTGAAAAAAAAGAGACCTTCTGGGTGCTCATTTCATACCCCCTCATCGGAATAACTTGGTTATTCGGTGTTATTGATTCTTATCGCCTTGCTAAAAAAACAGAAATAAACGACGAAAAAAATGAGACCCAATAAGCAACAAAACTCATGAATCAGGTAATATAAGTAAAATAAATATCGATCATGCAAATATTTTTTTCCAATGAAATAGTCTTCTTATATTTAAAGAAAGATATTTTATTTTTCTTTTTAACCCCCTCCCTCACGTCAAGTGACATAGTTAAACGACCTAAAAATTCACCTTATCACCGAGTTCAATTCTTTTAGACTGCATTTTTAAAATGAAAATATCGCATTTAAATTGAATAAAGACAAATAAGAATATTTAATTGTTTTTTACAAGGCGATAGGATATAAAATGTTTAAATTTAAACAAAGTTACGACATTTTTTTAGGTTGGTATCGTGGAAAAGGCAATAAGTAAAACTTATCAATATGCAGAGCCAAATCTGACGGTTGTAGGTTGGATGGGTTTTCTGGGTTTCCCTCTTTATTACCTCATATGGACTTATGTTTTCCCTCAAGTGTATGACAGTTTATTTCTAAGGACCCTTGGCTCATTGCTTTTTTTTTCACTTGCTTTTCGTAATAAACTAAAACCAAAATGGCGAAAGCATTTTTATTTACATTTATATTATCAAGGTACAATTACATTCGGCCTGCCCTTTTTCTTCTTTTATATGCTCTTAATGAATGATTGGTCAATTGTTTGGATCATGTCTGTCATGGCAGCCATATCTCTTCATATCCTCCTTGTTCACATCACTTGGATCATGACGCTTCAAACGGTGATCGGTATTTCTTTTGCTGTTCTTTGCGCTTGGATAAACCAAGGATTCAGCTTGGACTTTACGATGAATTGGTCGTATGTTCCCGTTTTTCTTTTTCTTTATGTCTTTGGAAATTTGTTTTATTTTCGAAATCAAAACGAGCATGAAAGTAACGTTTCTATAGCAAAATCCTTTGGAGCAAGCATTGCACATGAAATGAGAAATCCATTGAGTACTTTATATTCATCGATGGATATCATTCAATCCATTATCCCTAAAGAAGATAATAAAGATGTATTGTTACAAAAAGATGATATTTCTTCTCTTAATGAGGTGATAAAAAATGCAATCAATAGTATCCAATCCGGAAATGAAACGATTGATTTGCTTCTCACCTCCATTGATGAAAATAAAGTATCAAGATCTACCTTTAAAAAATACAAGGCTGAATCGATTGTTATAAATGCAATTCAAAGTTTTAGCTATAAAAACTCAGTCGACCGCTTCTCGATTACTTTTCAAGACAAAGGAAATTTTGATTATTTTGGGAGTGACACTTTACTAAAATATATTTTATTCAATATCTTTAAAAATGCTTATCGCCATCGTTCTTCGAATAATTTAAAAATAACAGTGACACTTAAAAAGTCGTTGCATTTTAATTATATTCAAATTAAAGATAATGGCCCGGGCATTGATCCAAAAATAATACCACATATCTTTCATGACTTTTACACAACGGGAACACAGGAACACTATGGTTTAGGTTTACCATTTTGTAAAAAAGTAATGACTTCTTTTGGTGGTGATATTCTTTGCAAGTCAAAAAGAGGCGAAGGTGCTTTATTTACAGTGATCTTTCCGTTGATTAACTCAAAGAAAATTACGGGCATTCAGCATGAACTTTGCCACTTAAAATCTGTTTTTATTCTCACTCAACGCCCTGCATTGCTTTCAGAGATCACTAAATTGAGCCGTTCTATGGGATTTAATTTAGAGACAATGAATATTAAATCCGCATTAAAAAAAGAAGAGTATGAATTTGAATATGATCTTTTATTCATTGATATTGATTCAATCAATGATAAAAAGAATCAACTTGAGCAGTTAGAATCAAAATTAACCTTTACCGAAGCTCGAATTATCTATTTATTTCAAAATAATCCAATTGACAGATCCAAACCTTTATCATATAAACCACTTTGCTTCGAGACCCAGACATGGCTGCAGAACAGCAAAGTCATCATCAATAATTTATTTTTTTATCATTGGGATATATATTCAGAACCTGAAGTAGAAAAAAAACAAGCAGAACAAAAAAAGAGAACCATTTTATTTGTTGAGGACAGTAAAGCCTTACGTCAATTAACTTCCATTCTTTTAGAAAAAGAAGGATTCAATGTAATCCAATGCTCTAATGGTTTAGAAATAATTGGAATTTTAAATGCTTTTCACGTTAATTTAATTCTGATGGATATTGAAATGCCCATCATGAATGGAATAGAAATTTCACGAAAAATCAGGGCATCAACTGCGGATTATTCAACAATCCCCATCATCGCTTACACAGGAGACAGTTCTTGTGAGACATTAAAAAAGATGAAGCAAGTTTCCATTTCTGATTTTATCATTAAACCTGTCGATAAAAATAAATTGATAGATAAAATAAATAGCTGGATTTAAATAAAAGAGCGTAAATTTACGCTCTCTTTTAAACCTTTTATTCAAAACTCCCCCTTTAAAATATTCTGTTTTTTTGTTTATCTCTTTATTGGGAACCCATCAAGCGGGGGTAACAACTAATCAAATTCTTCGCCTCCCCAAAGAAACACCAAAACTATTGAATTTAAAGATAATTTAAGAATATTCAGGCGCCTTGATATCCAGTCTATACCCAAGACACTTGAAAATGCGTGTAGGCGGAAAACGAGTGAAGCCCCTGAGCATAGAGAGACTATCTGATTGGGCTGAACGAGCGTAGCCAACACTCACACGGCTTCAAAGCTGATGGATATATAAAAGAGTAAAACGTCGAGAGAAGACGAGAGGCATGCACATTGATTAAGCATCAGGTTAATCAAATTTTGTCATGGCATATAAAAATCAATAATAATCACGATTTTAGTATCGCAGTATTAAAATTTATATAAAATAAAAGTCAGGGTGTTCAAATGCTTTTTTGCAAACGTCAAGCACAAGTTCAATATCTTGATCTGTCATATCTGCATTTACACTGAAACGAATAATATTTCTATTTTTTGGCATAGCGGGACTGCAAAATATACAACCAAAAACATTATTTTCCTCTATAAAATCTCGTATACGGCGAGTGTTATATATATCACCACATTCCAAAGAAACGATCTGCGACTCACTTCTTATTTTAAAACCAATAGAAATAAGACCTTCCCGTAATTTCTTTGAATAATGTAATAAACGCATTCTTTTTTTATCTGCACTTTTTATTACTTTAAGTGTTGCGTCAAGAGATTGAATTTCGTGCGTATGTAAAGTCGAACTGAAGATGGCAGGAAATGAATAAAAAGGGAGAACTTTTTCCAATTTCTGGGGACCGAATATGACACCCGCTCGATATGAAAATGATTTTGCTAAGCTCGCCGTAATAAAGTCGACTTCCCCTCTTAAACCAAGTTCATCCACTAAACCAGACCCATTCAAACCAAAAACACCCAAAGAGTGTGACTCATCAACAACCAAGGCACAATTATATTCCTTGGCCATTTCATTCATGGCTTCTAAGGGAGCCACTGTGCCCATAGTGCTATAAACAGAATCGACGAGAATTAATCCCTTCCCATATTGTTGAATCTTTTTCCGAAGATGAGGTAGATTATTGTGTAAAAAAAGATGTATATTCGCACCCGCATTACGAGCGCCTTCCCATAATGACATATGGGCATATGTGTCTATATAAACATGTGTGTTTGGTGCACAGATAGTTTGAAGTAAACCTATATTCGCAGACCAACCCGATTGAGTTAAAATGCAACTTTCCATCCCTGCATATTCAGCAAAACATTTTTCGAATAAAGATTTCGGACTTTCCGATTTTAAAAATATACCGGACATCGCGATGTTTTTATTTTTACCTGTTATTGCTTCCATACGAGCAGATTTAATATAAGTGTCTTCAGATAAACTAAGATAGTCACTGTTTTGCATAAGAACAGCGCCTTTCTGAGGACTCATTCCAATAACAGCATGTGTGTTAGTGTTATATTGACCGATTGTATCAAAATATATTTTATCTAACCTTTCATCTACGAAAAAAGGAAGAGATTTAGAAATCGACTTATTACTCATTTTTTAATCACTTTACAACCAAGAAGAAAGGTTCAATACCATGCTTAATTTTTGTTCACTCTCTTATAATGAAATGTCCCTCTTTTGAATAAGGAAGACTCTTTTTATTACATCGTAAGACTCTATTTTGAAATTTATTTTATCCCCCCTCCCCTTTCAATCTTGAGCCTCTCTCGAAAATCAGCCGTATACATGAGTATCTTTCTTATTCTGTACTAAAAAAGCAATTGAGTCAGGAGCATTACAATGAAGAAATTATTTATTCTGTAAGAAAATGGAACTCATTTTTGTTCAAACTTTAAAGTATTCTCAATTTTCGTCACTCCAAAAGTTTATGACTCAGAATACAACTTGAATCTCTCAATTATACCCGTCGCCTTTAATGCTGCGTGGGTGTTGGCTATACTCGTTCAGCCCAATCAGATACTCAATCTATGATCAAAGGCTTCACTCGCTTGAGGCCTAGACGCATCTTCAATTACTTTGGAGAGTTCAAAATCAATCAAATGCTCAGTTTAAATCTTCTATTTATAATTTACATATAAAAGCAATTATCAATCTTTAATTCTTATCAATTAGAAAGACGATGACTTATAAAAAACCGAATAGAGGGGATTACACAAAAAACAGATAATCGCGCTATATTCTTCTTCTCATTTTTTTAAAATCTAGAGCGAAAGTTCTAATTAAATAACTCTTGTTCATCTTTTAAGCTCAAAAGGCCTAATTATTTATACAAAAAAATTAAAATCTGACTAAAAATCAATATTATTTCACCGACAAAAATGTCTTGATAAGGCAAAAAGAAAATAAATATACATTTTCATCACTGAATTTCGCGAAAAAATCATTATAACACAGAGACTTTTTTCTAAGAACATTTATATTCTATTTCTAGCACTGAAATAGAAAGAAGGATTAAATATTATCAAATTGTGCAACTCTTATTTGCTCATTCATTTAATTCCCAGACGCCTTTATTATTTATGATGAAAATAATAAAGGCATTTGGGAATGCGCCAACGTATGAATCAAAGCGCTCTTTCGTTATTTCCTTTTATCAATAAAACAATGCGCAAAAACAAGAAAATATAATATTTAGATTATTTTTTGGAATAAACGTCAAAATTTTTTAATTAAGTTCAACGCCAAAGCACTTCAGGATGCTTGTTTCAGCGAGAATTGTAGAGCCTCTCTTCTATCCGAGATTCCGCACATGTATCCGAGATTCCACACATGAGAAAATAATATTGATTTATAGGCATTCCGATTAGAGGCTGTCCACAAACCCATATCTGCTCGTGACGCTACATGAAAAATTTGCATTTCAATTTTGATTTCAACGTTAGATTTTAAAAAATCGAGCGAAGGTGAGCAATGACGCTTCTATACCCAAAGTTATTGAAGATGCGTGCCTGCGCCAAGCGAATGAAGCCCCTGATCAAAATGGTCTATACCCAAAGGAATTGAAGATGCGTGTAGGCGGCAAGCGAACGAAGCCCCTGAG
>CAMRBZ010000209.1 GCA_947040595.1 uncultured Enterovibrio sp.
AAGCGAATGAAGCCCCTGAGCATAGATCAACTATGTGATTGGACTGAATGAGCGTAGCCAACACCCACGCAGCTTCAAAGGCGGCGGGTATATTTCTTCTTTTATTACAGGGATGATGGACTCGAAAGAAGGGGTTCGGACATTGAAAGAGCAAGGGGCTGAAAGGATTTTATCTCTGGATTAATCATAGGTTCACGTGTTAAAAGAGAGGACAAACATGGGGTATACGTCTGTGTGACAAAATCGGATGATGGATTTTTATGGCGCAAAAAATGACCATGGCTGAAATTTCAAAACAGCTTGGGATCTCAAAAATGACAGTCTCTCGTTATTTTAATGGGGGATATGTATCGGAAGAGAATCGAAATAAAATTGATGTCATCGTCAAAGAAAATCATTATATCCCCAATAAATTTGCCCGATCTATTCGTAGCCAGTCCAATATCATCGGTTTTATTGCGCCTCGCATTGAGTCCAATACAACCCGTCTTGTGATCAAAGGGGCATTGGCTGCGGCCCATGAATACCAAGCGCGCGTTTTGTTTCATGCCACCGGATTTAATCTTGAATCTGAGCGCGAAGCCGTCAGTGAATTTTATGGGTTAAATGCCTTGGGTACGCTTTTGATTGCTTCTAAACATTGTGTGGATGAGCCATTTTATAAGACTTTAGACAATCTTATTTTTATCGGAAAAGATATCCCTTCCCGTTGTTGTTTATTTTATCCTGAGTCCAATGCGATTAAAGCTTTGGTTTTTCAGACAATTAAACAACTGAAAGAGCAAAAAGCGCCTCTTTGTGCGATTCGATATATTTATGATAATCGGATGCTCTCTAGCCGCACTCAATTGATGCAATCAAGCATCAATCAATGCGCCCCTGAGCTTGATTTTTCATTGCATAGCCTCAGTGATTCAGAGCAAAAAGAACCCTATCAAGAGATCGAATTAAAACCCTCTCATTTGTATTTTTGTGCCACAGACAACATTGCTATCCGTTTGTATAGAAGAGCAAAAGAGCTGAAATTAAAAATTGGTCATGATCTTTGGATTGTGGGAGTGGGGGATTATGAATACAGCGATTTATTGGTTCCGAGCTTAACCAGTATTTCATTTAATTATTATGAAATGGGTTATCAGGCTGTGAAAAAATTGATTAAACGTGATTTTACTTCTTTAGAGGGGGAATATGAACTCAAGATAAGAGAGAGCACACAGTTTATATAAATAAATTTTACAACCAGCATCAATTGATTTTATCCTTTGTGTTATCGGTAACACGCGCTTTTGAATCTTGTATTCAATGAGGAAAAATCAATGAAATATCCGCACCATAATCCGTTAAAATCCCTTCATTGGTGGAAAAAAGCCACTGCTTATCAAATTTATCCTCGAAGTTTTTATGATACAAATCAGGACGGTATTGGCGATATTCCCGGGATCATAGAGAAGCTCGATTACCTTCGTGATTTGGGCATCGATTTATTGTGGATTTGTCCATTTTATCAATCGCCTAATGATGATAACGGATATGATATTTCGGATTATCAAGCGATTCATCCTGATTTTGGCACCCTTAGCGATGTCGATAATCTTATTTCAGCCGCTCATCAGCGTGGAATACGCATTATTTTGGATTTGGTCATCAATCACACAAGCGATGAACATCCTTGGTTTATTGAATCACGTAAAGGCAAAGAAAATCCAAAGCGCGATTGGTATATTTGGCGTGATGCGGCTCCTGCAACGCCTCAAAAAATAACCGATGAACCCAACAATTGGGAAAGTATTTTTCATGGCAGCGCGTGGGAATATGACGCGCATTCTGAGCAGTATTATCTTCATCTTTTTTCTAAAAAGCAGCCCGACTTAAATTGGGAAAACCCAGAAGTAAAACAAGCGCTTTATGGAATGATCCATTGGTGGTTAGAGCGTGGCATTGATGGTTTTCGCGTGGATGCCATCAGTCATATACAGAAAAAACACGGTTTGCCTTCATTACCCAACCCAAATAAGCAAAAGCATGTTTCTTCATTTGAGTATCACATGAATGTGGAAGGCATTGAAAAACACCTTTTTGACCTAAAAGAAAATGCGTTTTCGCCTTTTGATATTGTCACTGTGGGAGAAGCCAATGGTGTGAGTGCAGAAGACGCACTGCCTTGGGTTGGAGAAGAAGATGAACAGGGGAAAAGCGGCGTTTTTAATATGGTCTTTCAATTTGAGCATATGACATTATGGGCTGAAGAGGAAAACCGTGATTCTTTCAATCTTATTGAATTTAAAACGATCTTAACGAGATGGCAAAACGCGTTAGAAGGAAAGGGCTGGAATGCGCTTTACCTTGAAAATCACGATCAAGCCCGCAGTATCAATACCTTTGCAGACAAGACACAGGCTTATGAAAGCGCGACAGCCTTGGCCGCTTGTTATTTTTTAATGAAAGGGACGCCTTTTATTTATCAGGGCCAAGAAATTGGGATGACCAATCATCAATTTACTTCTCTAAATGAATTTAATGATGTTTCTGCGAATAATTTAATTAAAAAACTAAAAGAAAAAGGCAAGACTGACGCGCAAATACTTCATTTACTCAATCAAGTTTCCCGTGATCATAGCCGTCTTCCTATGCATTGGAATGATCAGGCATATGCTGGTTTTTCTACTGTCTCACCTTGGATCAGGCTCAACCCCAATTATCTTGAAATCAATGTGGCGCAGCAGCAAAAAGATCCAGATTCTATTTTAAATTTTTATAAAAAATTAATAAGACTAAGAAAATCAAACCTCAGTTTAATTGAGGGGCGATATCAATTAATGCTAGATGACGACCCACAAATTTATGCATATCAGCGTATTTCATCAGATATGACATGGAGCATTATTACGAATTTGAGTGGGCGTGAATCGAAAGTTGATTTAGACCTTTCTTCGTTAGGGGAGTGTGTTTTAAATAACCAAACGACGAACAATAAAAATAAAAAGTCTGATTTTTTAACCTCGAAAATAGCCCCAGCCTATTGCGCATATGTTTTTGTTAAAAAGAATTAATCCGTTTTTTTATATACCCAAAGGAATTGAAGATGCGCGCCTTCGGCAAGTGAGTGAAACCCCTGAGCATAGATGGACTATCTGATTGGGTTGAGCGTGCGAAGCCAACACCCACGCACCTTCAAAGGCGACGGGTATACATTTTAAAAGTAAAACAAAAGTGGACATTTAATAAAGGAAAGACCCATGAATAAATTACTGTCATTTGATTTTTGGCAACGATTTGGAAAGTCTCTCATTGTTGTTATTGCTGTGATGCCTGCCGCTGGGATCATGATTTCGTTGGGTAAAGTTTTAGCTATGTATGCGGGAGGGGTTGGGGTCATTGAAACGCTTGCCAGTATTATGGAAAATATTGGTTGGGGGATCATTGTTAATCTTCATTTACTCTTTGCGATTGCCATTGGTGGCTCATGGGCAAAAGAACGTGCAGGAGGGGCTTTTGCGGCCATCATTGCTTTTATTCTGATAAACCGCATTACGGGTGTTATTTTTGGTGTGAATAACAGCATGCTGCTGGATGTTAATGCTCGTGTTTTGAATCTATTTGGACATGAATTACCCGTTTCTCAATTTTTCACCTCTGTTTTAGGGGCTCCGGCTTTGAATATGGGGGTTTTTATCGGGATTATTTCTGGGTATTTAGGCGCAAATTTATATAATCGATATTACAATTTTTCTCGTTTGCCGGAGGCCTTGGCTTTTTTTAACGGGAAACGCTTTGTTCCTTTTGTGGTTATTTTTTATTCCGTTATTTTGGCGCTAGGGCTTTCGATTGTATGGCCTTTTGTTCAAGAGTTATTGAATGGATTTGGTCGATGGATAGCGGCATCAAAAGACACAAGCCCCATTATTGCCCCGTTTATTTATGGCACATTAGAGCGTTTATTATTGCCTTTCGGATTGCATCATACATTAACTATCCCGATGAATTACACCGAATTAGGGGGCGTCTATCATCTCTTAAGTGGGGCGGGCTCCGGCTCCAGTGTTTATGGTCAAGACCCTCTTTGGCTTGCTTGGGTGAGTGATTTAAACAACCTTAAATTAACCGAGCCTGCAACCTATCAACATTTATTAGAAACCGTGCATCCCGCCCGCTTTAAAGTGGGGCAAGTGATCATTGGTGCTTCTTCTTTGATAGGCATTGGTTTGGCCATGTATCAAAGTGTGGATAAGGAAAAACAAAAGCAATATAAACCCATGTTTTTATCTGCTTGCCTTGCCGTTTTACTGACCGGGGTGACGGAGCCGATTGAATTTATGTTTATGTTTGTGGCCCCTCTTTTGTACCTT
The DNA here is from genome assembly GCA_947040595.1 of uncultured Enterovibrio sp. Taxonomy (GTDB): domain Bacteria; phylum Pseudomonadota; class Gammaproteobacteria; order Enterobacterales; family Vibrionaceae; genus Enterovibrio. Next base: position 4,347 of record CAMRBZ010000209.1, read on the forward strand.
GCACATGCTTTGTTAACGGGTTTTGCTTTTGCTTTGGCTGATATTTTTGATTTACGTGTTCATGCATTTGGTTTAATTGAATTGTTCACCCGTATTCCCATGATGATATCGGCGGGGATCGGAGGCGATCTTGTGAACTTTTTCTTGGTTTGTATTGTGTTTTTCGGGATAAATTACGGGCTATTCCGTTTTTTGATCATCCAGTTTAATTTGCCTACTCCGGGGCGCGCGGGGAATTACATTGATGAAAAAAGTGAAGAAATCACTCAAGGCGAGAAAATCGACATCATCATTAAAAACCTTGGGGGCCACAGTAACATCACGGAAATAGACGCATGTATGACCCGTTTACGCATCACGGTCAAAGATCCAAGTTTGGTGGCGCAATACAGTGAATGGAAATTAACCGGTGCGCTGGGTCTGCTGGTGAAAGACCAAGGAATACAAGCCATATACGGCCCCGGCGTGGACAATATAAAGTCTTGCTTAATCGATAAACATGCTTTGGTTTACAGCCAAAAGACGTGAAGACCCACCAAAAAAGAAAGCCCTTTGGCGCAGATAGACAATCTGATTTGAGGGCCCAGTCAATACCTAAGCGCTTTCAAAGTTGCAGGGAACAGTAAGGGGTGTTTTTGTAAGAGGAATGCTTTGCTAAATAAAGAGGGAAAACGCAGTCTTTTGGCTGCGCTTTTTTTGTCTAACGAAATAATTTAAAACGATTTTAAAATGAAAATATTGACGTTAAATACCCACAGTTGGCAAGAAGATGCCCAATTAGAAAAAATACAGATAGTAGCTCAAGCAATCATTGAACAAGGGTTTGATGTCATTGCACTTCAAGAGGTTAATCAGCATCAAGATGCTTCAAAGATACATGTCAAAACAATGCACAATGAGGACATACGACAGAAGCATTTACGAGAGAATAATTACGGGTATTTATTGCAGAAAAAGTTAAGTGCGCTTGGCGCTGAATATCAATTAACCTGGGATTTTGTTCATCAAAGCTATGAGGTGTATGAGGAAGGGCTGGCGTTTTTGAGTCGGCATCCGGTTTTAGAGCATGAGGTCATCGATTTAAATGAAGACTACGACATTCGCTTTTGGAAGCATCGCCGCGCGGTGCGCATTAAAGTGAGCATCAAAGGGCATGAATTTGATTTTTTTAATTGTCATTGTGGTTGGTGGAATGACATTGAAAGCCCTTTTCAAGAGCATATTGATAAAATAATGGCGAAGGTCACTTCGAGGCCCGCGTTATTATTGGGCGATTTTAATAATCCAGCCCATATATTGGATCAAGGGCACCATTATTTATTGCAAAAAGGCTTAATTGATTGCTATTTCCTTGCCAAAGAAAAAGATGAAGGAACAACGGTCATTAAAAAAATTGATGGCTGGAAACAGAACACCAATAAATTAAGAATTGATTTTATTTTGTCGAATCACTCGCTTTTAGTAAAAACACACAAGACGATTTTTAATGATCATTTTTATCCTTTGGTTTCAGATCATTTTGGGGTGTGTGCGCAAATCAAATTGGATGCACTTTAAAATGCCTCATTGACATTATACCCGTCGCCTTTGAGCCT
>CAMRBZ010000210.1 GCA_947040595.1 uncultured Enterovibrio sp.
GGGGGGGGGGGGGGGGGGGGGCGGGTGGGGGGGGGGGGGGGGTGGGCGGGGGGGGTGGGGGGGGAGGGGGGGGGGGGGGGGGGGGGCAGTCACGTTGTAGTAGCTGAGGAATAAAGGCATTAACAGGTAGGGGAAGGGGGAGGGGGGGAGGGGGGGGAAGGAAGCGTCTAGTTGGCCTAGTGTTCAGGGATAAAGGCGGAAGGGAGAGAAGAGATGGAATGGGTAGGCCTAATGGTCTAGATGGAAGGAAAAGTGTATTGCGATGTTTAAAGGGTGGGATCGTAGTGTGTGGTCGTGTTGGAAGAGGTGGAAAAGCCTTAGTGTCTGATATGAGGAATGGAATGGCAGTTGTTGGCGGGTCCGGAGCTGATAGTAATGAATGTAGTTTGGTAACAGAGGAAGGAGTGAGGCGTTTGCCATAACGTTGTTGAGCCCAACGAAGAGCTCTAGTCAGGGCTTCATTGTTAAATGGACCCAAATCAGAAGTGAGTTTAGCTATTGTACCTGTGTAGTGTTTGATTAGGATTTGGAGATTCCTGATCATCCAATCCGCTGTGTTTTGTTTGATGTTTGCTAATACCAGGTCATCTGGTGCTGCTGGTTTAATAAAAGATGTTAAAAAGTCAACCTTTCTGGCCATACCAGTTGGTGGGGTGTTGTTATCAAGTGCATCTTGTAAAATCTCTATATGGTGGATTGCTTGTAAGAGTTTAAAATATGTTTTGATTAACTTAGGGTCCACGTCAGACAATACAGGTGTAGTGATCGGAGTTTGATTAGGATAGGGTTGTTGTCGATAGTCTAAAGAAGCCAAAGGGGCGAATCTGTTTCTAAATGTGTTCGTCATAAGGTTAAAAGACAAAATGACGTAATAAGAAATAGGTTCAGGGTTAGTGTCGGGTGGTACAATGCGAGAATAGAAAAAGGGGAAGAGGGAAAATAATTAAAATAGGCCTATGCAAAAAAGAGAATAAAAAATCTATAGAAAAATGTAAAAAACGCTAAAATAGGTTCAAGCCAAGATACTGCATTAAAAGTAGTGGATACTAAAAACAGTGAATGGAATAAAAACAGTGGTAGTTCCAAGTAAAAAACAGGTAAAACCAGGTAAAAACCAGCAAAACACTGTTAGTCCAATAGGCAGGTAAGTATATAGAAGGTCCGTAATGGATGTTTTCTGGACACTGTAGATCGTCTTGATGGGTGAAATTGTTCTTTTGGGAGAGGGAGCAGAGAACTGGGATGTAGGCCGTATTAAGGTCTGGTAATAGGCTCTTTGTTATCCTGTTCGATTAGTCAAAGAACTCTCCCCAAAAGGCACCGTCAGATGAAAAAAGGACGATAGTGTTGAACACGTGTTCCTTGAGTACTCACCAACCAACAATAGGAAGGCATGGAGGGAGGCTGGATCCGTTTGAATTGTAATACACCATTGTCAAGGATGGTAAAGGTAACTGATGTTTTATTCCATTTCACAAAAATAAGCCAAAAACGGCTTTAAAATAATTGTTTGTAAAACAAACTAAAAAAGTTATTAGATATCCACACTTCAAAGAAAGCATAATATAATAGCCAACCAAGGATAGCAGTTTAAAACATTAAAAAAAGGTAACAGAGAGAAGTTCCTAACGTTTCACCATAATAGGCTTCATCAGAGGATAATGAGGAAATAAAACAGGAAGTATATAAGCATTTAGCATTTAGGTTACTAGGCTGCGGTGCATCCAATCAGTCTTGCGTTGTTTTCCAGCCAATGAGGATGCTCCAATAATCCGCAGAATGGTACGATAAGGGGGGGGGGGGGGGGGGGGGGGGGGGGGGTTTTTGGAGGGATAGAAAAGTACTGTGGATGGGCATAACCCATAGGTAGCTATAGGTAAGAGGGAGAGGCTTAAGCAAAATGGTGAACAAGCATAAAGATCATTGGGTTTTACTGCTAGGCGCTGGCAAGGTTAGGTTTGGGTTAGGACGCCCTCTTCTGTGCAAGGCGCAGCAGCGCGGAGGAACGCCAACAGGCATCTCAAGTTACACTGCGTCATTGCAAGGAAGAGAGGAGAGCACGGGCACAAGCAGTAAAATATAGTATAAACAATGACTATAGCTTAGAATAAAAACAAATTGGATAAGAATAATAATAGAGTTATAATAACAATATTAACAACCATTACTATAATTAAAAATAAAAAAATAGAATAAAATGAATAAAAGTAATAAAAACAATGGAGATAATGAAATAAAATATAAATGCAACAAGGAGGAGATGCGGGTTATGGTTAGGGAAAAGGAGAAGATGTGGGTTATGGTTAGGAAAAAGGATTAGGGTTGGGGTTAGGCTTTAGCTTAATCAAAATAATAAAGATGTCAATGTAACAAGGAGGGGGTGTGGGTTATGATTAGGGAAGGTGGGTGGGAGGGGTTAAGGTAAGGGTTAAGGTTAGGGTTAGGCTTTAGTTTGAGATACAATAAAATAAAAGAAATGATAATAATGAAAAGTTATGTAAAAATAAATGAGGTAAGGAGGGGATGCGGGTTATGGTTGGGGAAGGGGGATAGGAGAGATTGAAGTAGGCTGTGTGTGTGGTTTAGGGTTAGAGGGGTGGGATGGGTTGTCGTCGTTTAGGCCAAAGGGGGATCTGGAGGAAAGTCTGCAGATCCATTTTCTTTCCGCCGCTCTTCTCTGTTGAGGGGTCCAACCTAGGTTTGTCTCAAGGCCGCATAGGGAAAAGTTAATGATGGTGTGAGAAGCAAAGTGAGTATATAATAGTTTATTGTTGGTGCCTTTTTGTATGTGATAAATGTGTTGATGTAGTCTCTGTTTGATTGTGGCTCCTGTTTCACCTATATACATTGATTTACATAGTTTGCATTGAATTGCATAGATGACGTTGTGTGACAGGAGGGTAAATGTTTGCCATATAGGGGCACCGGCTCGGGAGTTGGATATGTATTTGTGGTTTGTAAAGTAGGGGTCCAGGGTTGTGGGGATTGTTTTATTGAGTGCTGTGTGTACTAATATGTCTCCTAGGTTTTTATTGCGGCGATAGGAGAATAATATTTTAAAGGGTGTGGGTGTGTTAATGAGTGGTATGGTGGAGTTAAAGTGTTGTTTTATAGTTTGATTAAGAGGGCCTAACTGTAGGGAAAAAGTGGTGATAAATGGTACTAATTTGTGATTTGTATTTTTGTTTTTTACAGGAAGAATGCTGTGGTGACCTGGCTGGAGGAGTGAGCTGACCTCTGCTTTGACAGATCTGAGGAACCTCTTCGAATATCCTCGTGGACGGAGGGCCTTAAAGAGGATCCTTGTGGCTTCCTCTACGTCATGGGGGAAAGAGCAGATGCGGTTGAAACGGATCAACTGGGACTTGATGATGGAGGTGAAGGTATGACGTGGGTGATAACTAGTACTATATAATAATGAATGTCTGTCTGTGTCTTTAAAATAAACTTTTGTGGCTAATGATTTGTTTCCTTGTTTTGCTTCAGTAAAAAAAACTATTGTGTCAAGGAAAGGGACCTGTTGGGGATGAAGGGTGTGTTTTAATTTAATACGTGGGTGGTGGGAATTGAGGGTTTGAATGAAGTGTAAGAATTCTGTTTCCGATTTGTCCCATAAGCCAAAAATATCGTCCAGGTAACGAAAGTAAACTAGTGGGCGAATGGGGCATTTAAGAAGCGCGTTGTGTTCCCAGTCTGCGAGATAAATGTCTGCATAAGCTGGGGAATATTTTCTACCCATCGCGCAACCGCTGGTCTGGAGGAAGAAGGAGGTGTCGAATAAAAAGTCATTGCGGGTGAGTGTAATATGGAGGAATTGGAGAATATAATGGTCTGGACGGGATGGATCGGGTGATGAGGCTAGTGCTTTACGCACTGCTTCAATGCCTAGAGTGGTGTCAATGTTGGTATATAAGGATTCCACGTCAACGGAGAAGAGGAAGGTGTTTTCGGGCACGGTAAGATTTTTTAATTTATTTACAAATGTGTAAGTGTCTTTGATGTAGCTGGGGTGTGTATGGGACAGAGGGTTAATGTAATAGTCTATGAATTCTGCTATGTTGTAAGTCTCAGAGCCGCAGTCACTCACAATAGGACGTCCCGTCGGGACCACGAAGGGGACTGTCCATTGAGATGGAGGCTTGTGTATTTTAGGTAAGAGGTAAAACAATCTCGCCCTAGGGAGGTCGGGTCCATACAGATAATGTGCTTGTTTTGATGTAATATGTTTTTTCTCTAACATTTCGTCGATGAGGGTCCTGACGATCGTTTGGGTCTCAAGGTACATGGGCTCACTAATTGGTCGGTAGAACGAGGTGTCGGTGAGTTGACGTGTTGCCTCCAGGATATAGTTGGTGCGATCCTGGAGAACGATCTGGCCGCCCTTGTCCGCCGGTTTGATAATTATTGCGTGTTGTGATTTTAATTTATTAATAGCTTGCTGTTGTTGATTGTTGATATTGCGTGTGGTCTTTGGTCTGGAGAAACGGAGTCGACGGAAGGACCTAAGGTCTTGTTTAATTATTTCACAAATAGGTTGGGAGATAGACTGATTCGATGGTTCCCAGTTAGATGGGCTAATAAAAGGTATAAAAGAACAATTTGTATTAAAATCGAAATAATCGAGGATTTTAAGACGTCGATGGTAGGAATGAATATCCCTTCTTAAAAGGTCGCGGTCTGGTAGTGGTGGGGTGGGAATAAATGTAAGGCCTCGTTCCAACATCTCTTGCTGTGATTTGGAAATCTGGAGGGCCGAGAGGTTAGTAACGTTGGAAAGGGAGGTCAACGGAGGCAGCGTTGCGCCTGGTGGTTCTAACATAAATCCAGTTGGATAAGCCAATCTTTTAGCATTGAACGTGCTGTTTCAGGTGTCCAGTGAATGTTATCGCTTGTAGTGCGGAATTGCAATAGAGACAGTGTGTTGAGATAAACTGAACGGGAATCCACAATTTCGATTTGGTCTCTGATAAAACCATTAAAAGCTTTAGCGCAACGAAGTTGTGCGGCAGTCAATTTGATGGAAACTGTAAGTAATGGAATGGCGATGCGGGCCTGGGGAAATGTGAGTCGTGTGATATTAATAAGGCGTCGGGCGTCTTTTGTGATTGTTAATGCCGTTTGTTCCCTGATGCAGTTATTTAAACCGACGGAGAGGACGACCAGTTTTGTTTCAGGTCTAGGAGAAGGGATTTTTAATAAAATTGTTGTTATGTGTCTGAGTGTTGCACCTGGGAAACTGTCTAGTTGGATATGGTCGAGTTTCTGTTTAGGGATCCGAGCTATGTTAGAGTCGCCTAAAATGATCATTTCTTTTCTGATGGGGAGATTCCAGTTTGAAGCTTTGCGATTTGTGTACGGGTGTATACGGGGTTGGAGATGAGAAGAGCCAATTAAAGGAGAAGGAGGAGGTGGGGGAGGAAGAGAAGGCGGGCTAGGATTTCGTAGGTTTGTGTCGGTTAAGGTGGGTGTGATCTGTAAAAGAATCTTCGAGGGGGGTGGAGAGGGGGGGTGTGGGTGGACTTCCGCGCAGAAGGAGAACACGGCGGGGTTTGTGTATGTTTTGTTGATAGTTTTGTTAATGACAGTGTTGGTGCACGGTGGGGGTTGTATCCTCTGGTCCGGCGGTGGAGAAGAGGTGATCACAGGGTCTGGATCTGGCTGGATCGAGTCCGATGATTTTCGGCGGTTGGGTCTTGGGGTTGAGGGTGCCAAGGTGATGATGAGGGGTTCCGGGTCTGGTGTGGGAGGAGCTGGGGTTGGTCTCGAGGTGTCGGTGAGTGTGGGAAAGCAGGTGGGCGTTGGAGTGGTTGGTGCAGGTGGAGCACTTCGAGGAAGACGTGATCTGGTCATCGGTGGTCGTCGTGGCAAGGGGGGATGGGGGGGGGGGCAGTCACGTTGTAGTAGCTGG
>CAMRBZ010000211.1 GCA_947040595.1 uncultured Enterovibrio sp.
TAGGCTCGCAGCGCCCAATCACAGAGTCCATCTAGGCTCAGGGATTTCACTCGCTTGGTGCAGGCGCGCATCTTCAATTGCTTTGGGTATATCAATAATTCTTCTTTTGTTCTGGGCGACTTTTCCTGTGCAATATCTGGTTAACGACTTGGTTAGAATGGTATAATTATTCATCTTCAGCCTGCAATTTTATGCGGGCTCTTTTTTTTATTGGACTAATAAATATGAGCGATCCTACGAGCAAGCCCATAACAACGCATAAGCCGATTGTGCTAAGTGGTGTTCAACCTTCTGGTGAGCTGAGTATTGGCAATTATATCGGGGCTTTGCGTCAGTGGGAGCAAATGCAAGATGATTTTGATTGTCAATATTGCATTGTTGATTTACATGCGATCACTGTGCGTCAAAATCCCACAGCATTACGCCAAGCCACGTTAGATTCTCTGGCACTTTGCCTTGCTGTAGGCTTGAGCGCTGAAAAAAGTAATTTGTTTATTCAATCGCATGTACCAGAGCATGCTCAATTGAGTTGGGTACTGAATTGTTATGCGCAAGTGGGTGAGCTTAACCGAATGACGCAGTACAAGGACAAGTCTCAGCGCTATAACGAAAACATCAATGCAGGTCTTTTTAGTTATCCTGTGTTGATGGCGGCAGATATTTTGTTATATCAAGCAAATCAAGTGCCTGTTGGAAATGATCAAAAGCAACATTTAGAGCTTGCTCGGGATATCGCCTCTCGTTTTAATAATTTATACGGCGACATTTTTACAGTACCAGAGCCTTTCATTCCTCAGGTTGGCGCGCGCGTGATGAGCTTGCAAGATCCAACGAAGAAAATGTCAAAATCAGATGAAAATAAAAATAATGTGATAGGTTTGCTCGAAGACCCCAAAATAATTGCAAAAAAAATAAAGCGCGCTGTAACTGATTCACAAGAGCCACCTCGTGTTGTGTTTGATATTGAAAATAAACCCGGCGTCGCCAATTTAATGGGCTTACTTTCTGTTGCAACGGGGAAAAGTTTTTCAGACATTGAAAATGAATATGAAGGTAAAATGTACGGGCATCTGAAAACAGACACAGCAGATGCGGTCGTGGCAATGTTGGAGCCTCTTCAATTGCGTTATAAGCAATATCGCGAAGAAACAAGTTATTTAAATGATGTGATGAAAACAGGGGCAGAAAAAGCGTCTTCACGCGCCGCTGTCACTTTGAAAAATGTGTACGACGTCATTGGTTTTCTTCCGCGTTCTTGATTTTTTTACTTTAAAAAGCAGCGGTTGTGTTGCTTTTTAAAGTCCCTTTAAGTCCCTGCTTTTTGAATGTTGACTACGCTTTTGTTATGTCTCAAAAATGAGTGTTATTTGATTTTTTAATACACTTTTATTGTAACGATCTAGCATGAGTATTTTTAATGTCAATCATTGAGTCTTTGTCTGTTTTTTTCAAAGAATCTTCTTCTGAAGAGCTTATTTTGAGTGGCTCGAGTGATCCTTGGATTTTTCTTTTAGGTGTTTTGGGGACGTTTTTTTTGGGGACACTGGCCCTTTACTGTCGTCCTCTTCAAGAAAGAAAAGAATCAATTTGGCGTTTTTCAACGATTCCAATGAACGCAATCTTGCTTGCGTGGAGTTTTGTATTGATCCCTGTTTTGGGTTTTCTTTCTATTCCTCTCTTTCGAGATCAAGAATTCAGCCTTCTATTTCTCTTTTTTCCGACTCTGCTTTCGTTTTATCTCGCCTATTTTGCTTTGCATCTTGTTTCGTTTTCACACAACAGCAATACAGGTATTTTCTTTTCTGCATTTTTGCTTGAAATGGCCCTTGTTTTACAAGCTTTGATGTCTTTGAGTGCGATCAATGGAGTGGGAATACGTCTGTTGGATGTGCCTGTCTTTTTATTGGGTATTTTTTTCTCAGGATTTCTTTTGTGGATGGGTATGCTTATTCGCTTTTCCGCACAAAGAGAGGGGGGGTGGGACAAGGATTTAACACGGGCTTTTTTATCTTCTCTTTTTCTGACCTTCTCTGTATTGATGATGACCCTTGTCATTCGTGACGCGATTGTTCTTTCTGCTCGTCCACATCGTCCTTTCCTTTCTTCAATCAGTGCGCAAAATATTGTGCTTATTTTGATGTTTGGTTCTCTTTTTATTGCGCTCTTTAGTCAAATGTCCAATGCACTTTGTCGTTTGAAACATAAAGTGAAAATAATGCATGCGAAGGAGGAAGAACTTGAGTCGCTGCTGAATACGGTCAGTGACGGCATTATTGCCATTGATAGAAAAGGGCTTATTAGCTTTTTTAACCATTCAGCTGAAGTTCTTTCAGGTTGGTATGCATCTGAAGTGATGGGTAAAAATGTAAAGTTGTTGGTCACCGATGAGCATGAACATCGTCATGATAATTACATTCGGCATTTTTTAGAGCGACAAGATGGCTCTGTTGTGGGTTCTGTTCGAGAGGTGATAATAAAGAAGAAAGACGGGTCTTTGTTGCCTATTCGGCTTGCCATAGGGCACCGTTCAAAGCAGGCCTGTAATGAACATGAATTTGTTGGGATTATTTCTGATATTTCTGAGCAGCGACATCTAGAAAAGGCATTAAAAGAAAATGCGAAGCAATACCGCTCTTTGATTGCCAATTTACCTTGTATGGTTTTTCGTGAAATGACGGGGGCCACTTGGCACATGGTGTACATCAGTGATGTGTCGAAATCGATTACAGGTTATTCCTCTGCTCTTTTAACGGGCGAAAATAACACCTCGCATTTCATAAATTGTGTTCATCAAGACGATGTTGGGGGCTATCGAGAAATTCGAGAAGTGGCTTCTTTACGAAATGGAAAATACGAATGTGAATACCGTTTCAGAACGAAGAAGAATGTAGAAAAATGGTTTTTAGAGATAGGGCATACTTATCGTGCTGAAGATGGAACGACGTGGATTGATGGGATCATTATCGACATCACTGAAAGGCATGAGCAAGAAGAAGAACGAAAAGAAGAAACGCGCTTAGCAGAGAAGGCGAAAAAATCTAAAACAACCTTTTTGGCCAATATGAGTTATGAATTTAGATCGCCCATGAATTCAATTCTTGGACTGACGAATATATTGATGAAGAGCGAAAAACATCCCTCACGTCGACACCATCTTGAAGTGATTAAAGAATCAGGAGAAGGTTTATTAAAACTAATCAATGATATTCTCGATACTTCTAGACTTGAGAATCAATCCTTACCACTTGATTTATCAGATTTTTCTTTGGCTCAACTTGGGCGACAAATTGCTTTTATTGGGCAAGAAACGGTTTTCGCAAGAGGAGGAGAAGTTAATCTTTATTACAGTGAATTGTTGTCTGAATATTATGTTGGAGACGCAAGGCGCATTAAGCAATTGTTACAAAACATGATCCGCAGTGCGTTAGCCAAAACCTCTCAAGGGCATGTGGGCCTTCATATTTTACCCATGAATGACATGGTGAGATTTGCAGTGTCTACTTTTTCGAGTGATCCCCCGAAAGAACAAGGTGATGAAACCGCCAGTCAAGGTCAAGTGCTTTCTTCCACCTTGATTGGGCAATTAGTTGAATTAATGAGAGGGGATCTTTGGTTTGACGGTGATTTATTACACGCCTCATTGGTTTACGCAGATCTCCCTATTATTTCAAGTCAACAAGCTAAACAATCAAGCCATGAAAATATTCCACATTACAGCTTGCCTGCGATTGAAGTTTTGGTCATTGATGATGTGCCTAAGAATCAGCAAGAATTGAGATTTATGTCCTTACGACAAGGGGTGAAGGTTTTAACCTGTGATGATATTGCTTCTTCTGCTGATGTGATTAAAACACAGCAAGTTGATGTGGTGTTGTTAGATGTGTATTTGGAAGGTGATGCGGTTTCCATGTTGAATATGCTGCATGATTGGGCCAAGCAATCAAAAAAAGAACCCCCCAAAGTGATTGCGATGACCCTCTTGATTGATGTGATTTCTGACGCAGAGTGGAAAGCCCTCGGTTTTGATGGAAGGATTAATAAACCTTTTGAAAGTGAGCGTGTTTTTGAAGTATTAAGATCCTGCTTAGGGTTGGATGAACTCACGAACAGTTTAACCTTGTTTAATCCCCTTAAAGCGGGTTCAGAGGTCAATGTATTTGATGAAAATTATGCCACTCATCGATGGCCGACCGCTGACATTTTATTTAATGTGGTCAGAGAATTTATTGATAAATACCGTGATTTACCTTCCCTTATCCCTCAAGTATTGCATGAACAGCCTCAGTCCTTGATACAGCCTCTTTTAAATGCAAAAGAATCAGCTCATTACCTTGGTTTTCAGAAGCTTGAGTTAGAGCTGATCCGACTTCTTCATTTAATTGAAAACGCAGATACAACAGGGGTTTTGTTGCGCGTTGATATTTTAGAAAATGCTTTTCAAGAAAGTATAGAAAAAGTCATTGCTTGCCTTGGGATCCGAGAAAATGTCCTCTTTGAGCATTTAGAACGAGAGAAAATGGATGCTTGTCTTTTTGGGGAGAAAATGGAGCAATTTATATTTGAATTGTCGCAAGGTCGATTTGATGAGGAGATGTATCAAGCCTTGATCCCTGAAATTCTGGCGATAATTTCTCCGTTAGAATTTTTAAAAATCGTTGATTCAATCGATAATTTTGATTTTGATGAAGCTCATCAGTTGTTTTTGGGTTTAATGGAAAAATTTCCAGATGTTCATCTGCGAGGAGAGAGCAGTTATGGCTTATAAGGTTTTGGTTGTTGATGATGAGTCAAGTAACTTGCATGTGATGCGAAGTATTTTGCAAGATCAATACACCTTGATATTTGCAAAATCAGGAGAGCGCGCGATTGAATTGACTTTAAAACAACGGCCAGATTTGATTTTGCTTGATATCATGATGCCCGGAATGAATGGATATGAAGTTTGTAAGAGATTGAAAAATGAGCCGAGTGTTGGACATATTCCCATTGTGATTGTGTCGGCTTTGGATGAATACAAGAGTGAAGTTGAGGGCCTTAAAGTGGGCGCGTCTGATTTTTTAATTAAGCCTGTTTCGGCCGAATTGGTCAAAAGCCGCGTTGCCAATTTATTGGGTGAGGCGCGGATGGCCTTGATGCGAGAAAGCTATCAACTTGTTATGAATCAAATTGCGTCACTTAATACTTTTCGATCTCAGAATGTCACTTTATCTGTTCCGCGTATTGCGAAATTGTGTGAATGGCTCTCCTTAAAATACGGGCTTACGAAGGTGAATTCAGAAGACATGGGTTTGGCTTATCCACTCTGCTCTCTTGGAGGGCTTTGGGAGGATGATAAAGAAGGTTCAAGCATAGAGTCACGAAGTCTTTCTTTACTTTCTGAAGCTAAAACAGGGTTTGCATTTTTAAGCGTGACACTCTTGATGCACAAAAATACCCGTTGGGATGGGACCGGCCAGCCTGAAATTGCAGGGGAAATCATTCCTGAAGGGGCTCGTATTGTCGCAGTCGCTGAGCTTTTGGATAGGGAAATCACGAAAGGGGAAGGAGATTTGAAAATACGCATCAAAAACGCTCTCCAAGCCCTCGCGTTGCAGGCAGGAAAAATAATAGATCCACGTCTTTTTTATTTGCTTGAAGAAAATGAAAACGAACTTTGTGAGTTTTACAGCGAAATATCCTGAATAAAGCCACTTTCAAATAATTAACTGATGTTACGCAAGAGCCTGAAATCGTTTTAGTTCCTCATATGCACTGCGTGTTGCATTAGGTTAATTGGACAGCCATGATTAATTTGCTTGCGGTTAATTAGACACCCATGATCAATTTGCTTGGGTTGATATTTTCAGGTTAATTGGACACCCATGAT
>CAMRBZ010000212.1 GCA_947040595.1 uncultured Enterovibrio sp.
GGGTTATCTTTCCTTAATAGAAGAAGGTGTTTACTCAATGGAGCGAGAGAATGATCAGGGATGGCGTTGAACTGCTTGTCAGTCTGAAACTATTTGAAAACATGAAAACATGAAAACATGAAAACATGAAAACATGAACAGATGACGGATGTTTTTGATCTGAAATAGCAGGCAAAAAAACGCCCCACAGGAGTATGAGGCGTTTTATTGTAAATAGAGAAAAAAGCCTAAGCTTTAGCTTGTTTGGGCCGCTTATTTTTTTCTGCTTTTACAGGGTGTTTTGAGTCTATTTTGGATGATTTCTTGTAAATTGCCCAGTTCACAAGACCCACAAAAAAGGCGCCGCCGACGATGTTGCCGAAGGTGACTGGAATAAGGTTATTAATGACAAAATTGGAAACCGTCAGATCATTGTATATTTCAGAATTGACGCCAAGATTGAGCCAAAACTCGGGAGAGGCATAATTTGAGATGATGATCCCAAGTGGTACCATAAACATATTTGCAATGCTGTGTTCAAATCCACTAGAAACAAACATGGCAACAGGTAGCATGGTTAGAAGGGCTTTTCCAACAGGGTTTGCAGTGCTGAATGTCATCCAAATAGCTGTGCAAACCAAGATATTACATAAAATCCCTAATGTGAAGGCTTCAGTCCATGTATGGTGGAGCTTATGTTGTGCAATGTTAAGTGCATTACGTCCCCACTCCCCACCGTCTAATTGATATAAACCGGCCGCTGAAACCAATCCGACCAAGATCATGGCTCCAATGAAATTTCCGAAATACACTTTTCCCCATGTTGATAAGAGTTTGCGTGTGCTTACTTGTTTATTCGCCCAAGCGATACTTGAAAGTACAGTGCTTGTGAAGAGTTCTGCTTCATAAAGAACGATAAGAATTAAGCCAAAACTGAAAGCAAATCCTCCAATCAAACGGTTCACTCCCCAGTTTATATTTTCGTTACCGGTTGTGACTGTGATGAAGAAAAGGAAGGCTAACCCGATAAATGCACCTGCGAGTATGGCCAAGATGATGGTTGTGCTGGTCGATTTACTGACCTTTTTCAAAGCATAAGCTTCAGCGTGAGACATCATTTCTAAGGCGGAATAACCTTTTGATGTAACAAAATTGTGATCAGACGGATGACCCATAAAATCCTCTCTTATTGTGATTCATATGTACTTCCAATGTGCTGACAAGGCAAGCAGGCTTGCTTGTCGCTTAGGTTACCGGATTGCATACCTAAAAGGCCAAGCCATCATATTTCGATAAGCATTTGAGTTTATTGATTCATGTATTAATTTATTTCAAAAATAAAAAATTCTTTTCCTTTCTTTGCCTTGAATAAGAATGAAAGAGAACGTGATAAGGCGAATGGAGAGCGTCTTTCAAGTTATACCTAAGGGGATTAGACCTGTCGCCTTAAAGCTGCGTGGGTGTCGGGTACGCTCGTTTAACTCATGACACAGTGCTGCTCACTTCAAGGACGTCACTTGCTTGCCAGTTGCCTGCATTTTGAAATATCTTGGGTATAGAGGGAGGATCTTTTTAGGTTTTAAGAGATCCAAAATGTGAATGGGTTTCTTCGCTCCTTTCTATGATCATGCGTATTTCGTCTGTATTTTTTGGGATGAAGATGGCTCAAAATGCCTTGTTGGATTTAAAAAAGACGAAGTAAAGCGTCCCCCCTCTTGCCAATGAGGGGGGCGGGAAGCTTTTAAGCGCTGAGTTTGGTCGTATCAACGTGCAGGGTCAGTTCTTGTCCTGGTTGAATATACGCGTTTTCTGTTAGGGCGTTCCATAAAATCAAATCTGAAAGCGAAACGTGGTATTTATCCGCAATCATGCTCAATACATCCCCTTCTTGAATTTCATACACAATGGTGCGTATACGTGCTCCATTTTGAGCGCGTTTCCATATCAATAATTTTTGTCCAATGTGCAGTGTTTCTGTGGAGGTGATTTGATTCCACTGGAGCAAGTTTTTTTGCGAAATCCCATATTTATCGGCCAAAGATGAAATGTTATCTCCATTGGTCACCGTGTGGGTCAGTTTGTAATCATGCGTTTTCTTTTTTTCTGTTGGCTTTTTTTTCTTCACTAACTGTGATCTTTCTTTTTGGCCAAAAGGAACCATCAGGTATTGCCCTTCGCTGATTCTATTTTGTTTTAAATCATTGGCGAGTTGGATTGATTTTACTGATGTTTTGTATCGTAGTGCAATGTGTCCCAAGGTATCGCCATAACTGACTTTGTAGCGGGATATGTTGATTCCTTTTGCGTCTTGTTCAATGAAGGTCTTTTTAAATGATTCGACGTGATCTATGGGAAGAAGGAGATGGTAGGGGCCGTCTGGAGAGGTTGCCCAGTGATTGTAAGCAGGGTTAAGATTTTGCAATTGTTTAAGAGGGATCTTCGCAAAATCAGCGGCAATACTTAAGTCCATTTGAACGTCGAGCTTTAGTTGCTCTACCACAGGTTTGTTTGGAATGGCTCGCAATGATATGCCGTATTTTTCTCTGTTTTTAATCACATCAGCGAGGGCCAATAATTTAGGGAAATAGTCTCGGGTTTCTTTTGGTAAAGAAGAAGATAAAGAGGAAAAATCGGTCGGTAAGCCTTTGGCTTTGTTGTTTCGAATGGCCCGAAAGACGCGGCCTTCGCCTGTGTTATAAGCAGCAAGGGCGTATGACCAATTTCCATTAAATTTTTTGTGTAAATATTTTAATAATTTTATTGCGGCATCGGTTGAAGCAAGAACGTCTTTGCGTCCGTCATACCACCAATTTTGCTCTAAACCAAAAACGCGTCCTGTTTCGGGCATAAATTGCCAAAGACCCGCCGCACTGCCGTGAGAGTAGGCATATTGGTCAAACGAACTTTCTACGATGGGAAGCAAAGCAATTTCTAAAGGAAGCCCTTCTTTTTCAATTCTTTCTGTAATGAGATATAAAAAGGGAGTTGCGCGTTCTGAGACGGTTTTTAGGTGGTGTGGGTTCTTTAGATACCAAGTGCGATAATGATCCAGCTTCGGATTCTCAATCATGGGCATTTCTAATTGCATGGCAATACGTTCCCACACATCGCTCTGATCTTGAGGATGGTTTGTTACTTCTGGTGAAAGAGGCAATTCTGGCTCGTTTGGCGAATTCGTTTTCGCCTCGATGTCTTTATCCAATTGAAGTTGGCATCCTAAAATGAATAACAAACATACGAATACAAAATGGCGTTTCATGACTGGCTAACCTCAAAAAAAGGTGACATTGAGCAGGAGAGAGCGTGTTATACCCTTCGAATTTAAATGCGGATGTTTTGCTGATTTTATTTCCCAATCACATCGATGTTGGATGTGATTGGGTTTTATATACCCGTCACCTTTGAAGCTGCATGGGGTTGCCTGTGTCCTCAACGCCTAATCGCATAATATCGATGCTCAGGGGCTTTTCGTTCTTGGCGTTTTCCAGCATTTTCAAATGTCTAGGTATAGATAGCGGAGGTTAAAATTCGTCTTTCCAACGTCTAAGCGCAGTAAATGTTTCCAGGTCAGAGTCTGTTGTTGTATTCACTGCCCTCTTTACGCTGGGTTGATGCGTTCGAAGAAAAGGATTAATGGCTTTTTCAATACCGATGGTGCTCGGAAGTGAATTTTCCCCTTTTTTCCTCAATGCATTGACTTTCTTTACGTAAAGTTGAAGTTCAGTGTTATCAGGCTCAACCGTTTGCGCAAACTCCAAATTTGAAAGCGTGTATTCATGAGCGCAGAATACTTTGGTTTCATTTGGAAAAGAGGCAAGTAGAGACAACGAATTATACATTTGTTCAGGCGTACCTTCGAACAAGCGCCCACATCCACCAGAAAATAGCGTATCACCGCAAAAAAGCATTTCATTGCCGTAATAGCATATGTGATCGCGTGTATGTCCTGGAATGCAATGGATGGTAAATGAAATGTTGTAAATTGTAAAGTGTTCACCATCGCAAAGAGTATGGTTTATGATGGAAATATCTGTTGAAGAGGGGCCGTAAACCCGACTGTTAGGAAAATGTGCGAGCAATGTCTCTAAACCGTCAGTGTGGTCACGATGATGGTGAGTAATAAGAATGGCATCAAGGTGTAAGTTGTCTCTTTTTAATCGTTCTAATACGGGTTTTGCATCACCCGGATCGACGATATAACAATGCTTATTTTCATTTTCGATAATCCAGATGTAATTGTCATAAAATGCAGGTATGCTTGAAATAAATAGCATAGAAACCCTCAGCTAAATGTAGATAAAATATGAAACCTGCACGCAGCCAAAGACCTTTAGATTATCCTTACACTTGGGAACAATTTGCGCATGGTGAATGGGTTTGTTCACTGATTCAAAATCGTCTAGACGAATGGTTGCCTCGTCTTTTTGGTTACCACATGCTCAAATTAGGCGGCTTAAGCTGCGAGCTTGAAACTCTCCCTTGTAGTATTTCGCATCAAATCTTTCTCGACAAGTTAAACCCTCTTCGAAATCTTGAGGCGGACAGCTATGAATTGCCTTTTATTGCGAAGGCCTTTGATACATGTTTGCTTGCAAATCAGCTGGATTACATGGACGACCCTCACCGTTTGTTAAGAGAAATCGACAGGGTGATGATCGATGACGGTTATTTGATCATATCAGGAGTTAATCCAAGCAGTTTGATGGGGATTGGACGCTTAATACCTTGGCGTAAAAACAGATTGCCTTGGAATGGTCGTATGTTCAGTCCTTTACGTGTACGAGATTGGCTAGGAGTCTTAAATTATGAAATTATGGAGATTTCTTGTTTTGGGTTGATTCCAGAAACCAAGCACAGAACCTGCGGTGTTTGGTTTGAAAATGCGTTTTCTGATCTGCTTCCCGCCTTTGGATCCGTTTATTTTATCGTTGCAAGAAAACGAGCTTATCCATTAACCCGTATGAAATCCTCTTGGTTACCAAAAAAGCAGTTGTCACCCGTGGGGGTGAATTACCGCACGCGAGATGTAAAAGCCCCATGAATCTTAATGCCTCATCTGACGCTGTCGGGTTATTGCTGCAATCTGAGTTTTACTCTTTTTCCGCGTTTTTTATCGAAAGGCCAGGGCAAGCGCATTACAAAAAATGGACAGTTTTCGGTCAGAAAATAGACCGCTAGATTCTTCCTGTGTATGAGCGGAGCTTTGGTTGGCTTTGCTATCAATAAATAAGAATCGATAACTAACAAATAACAATCAACTAAATCACATGTGATTTGTTTTTGTACAAAAAGTGATGTCAAGATGATCTTGCCGTGTCGAAAGGCTTATTTCGAGATGTTTTTATGGACTTTTTTTTGCAATGAACCTCAATGTGTGAGTACGGGCTCAAGGTTGCATTTTTGCATGTATATCAATGCCAACTTTAAGTTCAATTCCTAAGCGGATCCAATTGTTTAATATCGATGCAAGCCCTGTGATCTTGAAGCCTAACGTTACTTTCGCTTAGCAAGGGGTTAGGGACCAATCAAATTATAAGCTGCGGGGGTAACATATCGGTTTGATTGCAATGATCTTGGTGATTCTTTATTGTCATTTTAATTCAATAGCTTAGCTATAGATTCGGAGGGGAATTTTATTAATTGTTACCCCTGTTTGATGGGTTCCCATTTATGCTCAGGAGCTTCACTCGCTTTTCGCTGGGGCGCATTTTTAACTGCTTTGGGTGCAACAAAAAATATTGAATAATGAAAATAAGCCAAAAAAATAATGAAATGAAAATATTCAAAT
>CAMRBZ010000213.1 GCA_947040595.1 uncultured Enterovibrio sp.
GCTTATAATGGCGTAGTGACAGAACTTGGCACTCAATTTGCCACATTTCTTATGCAAGGTAATACAAAGATACCCACATCAATGATCCTCTATTGCTCACGCTTAGATGGGTTAGCAGGGAAGAAATGGAAATTACCAAAATTGGCAGATCTAAAAGCCTTTGATCAAGCCCAAAATTTTGACTTAAGCGGTTTAGGCTGGCCTGTATCAAAACCATATTACACTGAAGATGCCAGTCCCGATGGAAAGCAAATTTATTATTCTTTAGATGGCACTCAAACCGAATCAGAGGCAACAGGCAATGGTGACCAAGTGTATGTAACCTGTATTTCTCAAGACCAATAATAAGCAGCCTCTCTTTTTGCGTGAGTGAACCGCTTACAATCTGTGTCTTGACTGATTTGTCTTATCTCACTTTTGATCAACGAATAAGTAAGACTGCGATAAAAATAGAAAAATCCAGCATAAGCTTGATTTTTCCATTAAAAAAAATTCTTTCATTTTTGCTTCTTTATACATAGGTGCAGGCGCTGCAAGCCGAGAGGTCCAAAATTCCGCCAAAAGAAATGAAAGGATTTTCCCTTTTTAAACTCAAACAACAGTGAATGAACAGGAACGGGATAATCTTTTTTTTCAAAAATAAAGGCGAACCGAGGTCCGCCTTTATTTTATTCCTGTTTTTTATTTTTATGCGCTTTCGTATTTTTCTTTGATGCGTGCATGCAACTCTTGCAGCGAGGTAACTTTAGACATATCTGAGGCGGTATACGCCATGCAGGTTGCAAATGCCGCGTTTAATGTGGTTGTGTAATTCACTTTTCCCGCCAAGGCACCACGGCGTAAGACTTTTGAATCTTCAATTGCTTGACGCCCCTCCGTGGTATTCACGATGTAACAATATTCACCGTTTTTAATGCGGTCAAGAATATGTGGTCGACCTTCATGCACCTTGTTCACCAAACGAGGATTGATCCCCGCTTCACCTAAAACCACCGCCGTCCCGTGGGTTGCATCCAATTCGAACCCTAATTTTATCAACTTCACAGCGAGATCAACCACCCGATGTTTGTCGTTATTTCGGACTGACAACAAAGCGCGTCCTTTTGCAATATGGGTTTTACTGCACCCAAGATCTGCCTTTGCGAAAGCTTCAGAAAAGGTATCCCCCACGCCCATCACTTCTCCTGTAGAGCGCATTTCAGGCCCAAGCAAAGGATCCACGCCGGGAAATTTATTGAACGGCAACACCACTTCTTTGACTGAATAATAAGGAGGAATGATTTCTTTTGTAAAACCTTGAGACTCAAGAGATTGTCCCGCCATGACTCGGGCTGCAATTTTCGCTAAAGGCACTCCTGTGGCTTTAGAAACAAAAGGCACAGTGCGCGCGGCCCGTGGGTTTACCTCAATGATATAAACCTCACCGTCTTTCACTGCAAATTGGGTGTTCATCAAGCCACGCACCCCTAACTCTAAAGCCAGTTTCTCAACCTGACGGCGCATTTCGTTTTGTATTTCAAGGCTTAATGTATAAGCAGGCAAAGAACATGCAGAATCGCCAGAATGCACACCCGCCTGTTCGATGTGCTCCATGATCCCGCCAATCACGACGCGCTCACCGTCACAAATCACATCGACGTCCACTTCAATGGCGTCATCTAAGAAACGGTCCAGTAGCACAGGTGAATCATTCGACACACTGACCGCTTCTGTAAAATAACGGCGCAAGTCGATTTCATCGTACACAATTTCCATCGCCCGCCCACCCAAGACGTAAGAAGGACGAACCACCAAAGGAAAACCTATTTCTTTTGACTTCTCAACTGCTTGCTCCAATGCTGTGACCGTCGCATTCTCGGGTTGTTTTAAGCCAAGGCGCTCCACTGCGGCTTGAAAACGGGCTCTGTTTTCCGCGCGATCTATCGCGTCAGGGCTTGTACCAATAATGGGAACGCCTGCGGCTTCTAATTCACGGGCCAATTTTAAAGGCGTTTGCCCCCCATATTGAACAATCACCCCTTTCGGGTTCTCAACACGAACAATGGCCAATACGTCTTCAAGCGTCACAGGTTCAAAATAAAGGCGATCTGAGGTGTCATAATCGGTTGAAACCGTTTCAGGATTGCAATTCACCATGATGGTTTCATACCCGTCTTCACGAAGAGCAAGAGATGCATGCACGCAACAATAATCAAACTCAATGCCTTGCCCAATGCGATTCGGCCCTCCCCCTAACACCATGATTTTCTCTTTGGTGCTCGGCCTCGCTTCACACTCTTCATCATAAGAGCTGTACATGTACGCCGTGTCTGAAGAAAATTCCGCAGCGCACGTGTCAACTCGCTTATAAACGGGATGAATATCATATTGATAGCGAAGTTTACGCACTTCACTTTCACTCACCCCAAGCAATTTACTCAAACGCGCATCTGCAAATCCTTTTCGCTTTAGTCGTCGCAATGCCTCTTTATTTAGCCCCGCAAATCCCTTTTCTTTTATTTCGGCTTCAATCTGAATAATGTCTTCAATCTGGACCAAAAACCAAGGATCAACATGGGTGAGTTGAAAGACATCATCAACAGACATGCCCAAACGAAACGCATCGCCTATGTACCAAATACGCTCGGCCCCTGCATCTTTTAGCTCATGACGAATTTTTGTCATGGCCTCAGGGCAACTTAAATCAAGCATTTCATCAAAGCCTGTCGCCCCCACTTCAAGGGCGCGTAATGCTTTGTGCAAAGATTCTTGTTGATTACGCCCGATGGCCATCACCTCCCCAACCGATTTCATCTGGGTGGTTAAGCGATCATTGGCGCCTGCAAATTTTTCAAAATTAAAACGCGGGATCTTCGTTACAACATAATCGAGTGTGGGTTCAAAAGACGCCGGTGTTGCGCCTCCTGTAATGTCATTCATTAATTCATCGAGCGTAAAACCAACCGCCAATTTTGCCGCCACTTTCGCAATAGGAAATCCCGTCGCTTTTGAGGCCAATGCAGAAGAACGCGACACCCGAGGGTTCATTTCAATGATCACCATGCGCCCGTCTTGGGGGTTGATACCAAATTGAACATTGGACCCCCCTGTTTCAACACCGATTTCACGCAATACCGCAAGAGAGGCATTACGCATTAATTGGTATTCTTTGTCTGTTAACGTTTGGGCAGGCGCGACCGTAATAGAGTCACCCGTGTGGATCCCCATTGCATCGAAATTTTCAATGGCGCACACAATAATGCAATTGTCGTTTTTGTCGCGCACGACTTCCATTTCATACTCTTTCCAACCGATAAGCGATTCATCAATGAGAAGTTCATTGGTTGGGGATAAATCCAAGCCTCCACGGCAAATGTCTTCAAATTCTTCTTTGTTATAAGCAATGCCACCTCCGCTTCCCCCCATAGTGAAAGAAGGACGGATGATGCAAGGAAACCCCACCATATCCAGCACGCGATAGGCTTCTTCCATTGTTTTGGCCGTGTCAGCACGCGGGCACGCCAAACCAATCGATTTCATTGCTTTATCAAAACGAGAACGGTCTTCTGCTTTGTCGATGGCGTCTGCCGTCGCCCCTATCATTTCTACGCCAAATTCAGCTAAAACACCGTGTTTATCAAGATCAAGAGCGCAATTTAATGCAGTTTGTCCCCCCATGGTTGGCAAAAGTGCATCGGGACGTTCTTTTTTAATGATGTTTCTCACCACGTCCCATTGAATGGGTTCGATGTAAGTGGCGTCGGCCATTTCAGGATCCGTCATGATGGTGGCGGGATTCGAATTGACCAAAATAACGCGAAAACCTTCTTCTCGAAGTGCTTTACACGCTTGCGCCCCTGAATAATCAAATTCACAAGCCTGGCCAATTACAATGGGCCCCGCGCCTAAAATAAGAACACTTTTAATGTCGGTACGTTTTGGCATGCTCAGTCACTCCGGGCAGGTGCTGCGTTGTAAATTTGATTCAAGGGATGGATTGTTTGATGCAATGAAATCTTTAATCAGATCAATAAAATGATCAAAAAGTGGAGCCGCATCCAAAGGACCGGGGCTGGCTTCTGGGTGTCCTTGAAAGCTGAAAGCCGGTTTGTCATTTCGATGGATCCCTTGCAATGAACCATCAAACAAAGACGTATGGGTCACTCGCACCGTTTCAGGCAAGGTATATTCATCCACTGCAAAACCATGATTTTGACTTGTGATCATCACGACATTAGGTTCCAAATCCTTTACAGGATGGTTCGCACCATGATGGCCAAATTTCATTTTTACGGTTTCAGCGCCACTTGCAAGGGCCAAAATCTGATGTCCCAAACAAATACCAAAAATGGGCAGTCCTTTGTCTAGAAAGACTTTTGTAGCTTCTATTGCATAAGTACAGGGCGCAGGGTCTCCTGGGCCATTGGACAAAAATACACCGTCAGGCTTCATGGCCAAAACCTCTTGTGCCGAGGTTTGGGCTGGCACCACCGTCAAACGGCAACCACGGTCAACCAGCATACGTAAAATATTGCGTTTTACACCAAAATCATACGCGACAACATGATAAGGAAGTTCTGTGTTTTCTTTCGCCTCAGGCAAGCCCGCTTCAAGTGTCCAAGAGGCTTGTTTCCATTCATACACCTCTTTCGTACTCACCTCTTTGGCCAAATCCATTCCCGTTAAACCCGGAAATCCTTTTGCAGCCGCCAAGGCCTGCACTTCGTCTCGATTTTCTCCCGCAAAAACGCAGCCATTTTGAGCGCCTTTTTCACGAAGTAAACGGGTCAATTTACGGGTATCAATCTCGGCAATCCCAACAATATTTTGCGATCTGAGGAATTCTGAAAGAGATTGTTGATTTCGAAAATTGGAAGCGATGAAAGGGAGATCACGAATAACAAGAGCTTGAGCGTGGATTTTTGATGACTCATCATCTTCTGGGGTCGTTCCCGTATTTCCAATATGGGGATAAGTTAAAGTGACTATTTGTTGTGAGTAAGAAGGGTCTGTTAATATTTCTTGGTACCCGGTCATTGCAGTATTAAAAACGACTTCTCCAACCGCCATGCCATCAGCACCAATCGAAACCCCATGAAATACCGTCCCATCTTCTAAAACTAAGAGTGCATAATGGCTCAAGACAACCCCCATAATAAAACAGCAAAATACATCGGCATCATGCCAGTCTGGCCTTCATTGCCGAGACTTTAAAAAGCTAAATTTTGATAAATTGCGCGGATTCTATTGATAATCACAATAAGAGTCAATAAAAACGAGAATAAACAGACAAGATGCCGTTATTTAAAATCAATTCGGCTCGAATGAAATGCATTTAACAAGTTGTTTTTAAAGGGTTATCTTTAATTTAAATTCTTTATTTAAGACGGAAAAGATTGAAATGAAAATGGGCCATAAAAAAACATATATTCTCTATAATCGTGACGTAATCGATTTCTTTTATAACATAAAGCGCTCTTTTACAAAGGTACATCGAAAAACAAGGTCAAGTTCAGTAAAGTAGAGATAGATATAAAATGTACGGGGAATTTCAATGCATTATACCTGTCGCCTTTCAAGCTGCGCGGATGTTGGCATGGCGCGTTCAAACCAATCAACAGAGCCAATTTATGCTCAGGGACCTCACTCACTTTCCGCCGACATGCCTTTTCAATTCCTTTGAATATATAAATAA
>CAMRBZ010000214.1 GCA_947040595.1 uncultured Enterovibrio sp.
GGGGCTTCGTTCGCTTGCCGCCTACACGCATCTTCAATTCCTTTGGGTATAGACCCATTTTTTAACCGCGCTTCTATCTAGACCGCTTGAATAAAAACATTCATTGTCGCCAAAGGGGCTTTCGTGGGATCACTTCAATGCCAGTTTGATATTGCCCTGCAATCCCTTTGAAGGTTAATTTTAAAGCCCGTTCACAAAGAAGTTCTAATTGCTGAGGAAGAGAATGCACTTTTATGGGAATAAAATTGAGCATTCGGTTGTCCCCAAAGGTTGCAAATTTCGTTTTTAATCCAATTTCAGGGCAATCCAAAATAGCATCGAGCACCCCTTCAAAAAGCGCATAAGAGGTGGTTAATATGGCGTCAGGCAAGATGTTTTGTTTGTGCCAATGAAGGATTAATCGCTTGCCTTCTTCTTGCGAAAAATGATGACCATAGGCCAAGTGATAAGGACGCTTTGCTTTTTGGACTGCGCAAAGAAAGCCGTGTTCTCTTTCTTTTGATATTCCGAATTCGGGCATCGCCCCAATCAAGCCAAGGCTGGATATGTCATTGTCTATTAAGCGATGGGTTAATTGATAAGCGCCTTCGAGATCTTCACTTATCACAGAAGAAAAAAGCGCATCGTCTAAGGCTCTGTCAATGGCGATAATGGGGATCCCTTTGCTTAAAATCTCAGGATAAAAAGCGGTGTTGGGGGAGAGCGCCGAGGCCACAATCAGGGCATCAATTTTACGGCTGACCAAGGCATTGACGAGGTTTATTTCTGTTTCAGGGTTGTCATCGGTGCCACAAATGATCAATTGATAACCCGATTCTCGTGCCTTGCATTCTAAAAGCTTTGCGATTTTTGCGTAACTTGCATTTTCAAGATCAGGGATCACCAATCCAATCGTGCGGCTCATGCCAGCACGCAATGCACTGGCCGTTGGATTGGGGCGATAGTTGTGCTTTTTTACGACCGCAAGAACGCGTTCTTGTGTGTGTGCACTGATCCTGTGTTTTTCGGCTTTTCCATTCACCACGTAGCTTGCTGTCGTACGGGAAACGCCAGCCAATCGTGCTACTTCCTCTAATTTCATGCTTCTTTTTTCCTGATCTTGTGGACGCCGTCAAAAAATAAACGAAGGATCGTGTCAATCTTTTGCATTGCAAGCTGAAACCATTCAGCATAAAAGCTGAAACCATTCAGCCGCTTTATCTTCTTTTAAAATACCCTTAGAATTTAAAAGAAGTAAAGGACTTTGAATCGCTCATTCTCTTTTTTAGGAAATAAGCTTGTTTGCATGATTATTTGTGTGAGCACTCTCGGTCTAAACTTTCGTATTCCTTGCCTAAATCTTTGCCTCTGACGTGTTGGCGTAGAGGTCAATAAAAGGTGAATTTAGCTCACCAAAAACAGAGGTATTAAAATCATGTTGGAGCTTTCCCCCCGCGATATTTCTTTGGAAAAGAACGCGAACAATAAAGAAGAGGCAATTTTAAATATTGCCAAAGATCTTGTGGAACAAGGCTTTGTGGTTGAAGGCTATGAAAACGGAATGCTGGCCCGTGAAAAACAAAATTCAACTTTTTTAGGCAATGGGATCGCCATCCCACATGGCACGACGGACACCCGAAATTTAGTGAAACAAACCGGTGTGCAAATACATCATTTTCCTCAAGGCGTTGATTGGGGCGATGGGCAGCGTGTTTATTTGGCTATCGGCATTGCCGCAAAATCAGATGAACATTTAAGTATTTTAAAACAACTCACCCGTGTGCTTTCTGATGATGGGGTTGAAGAGGCCCTTAAAAATGCAAAAACAAAAGAGGCGGTGCTTGCGGTATTAAACGGGAAAGCCAAACAAGACCTTCGTTTTGATGAGGCTCTCATTTCCCTTGAATTTCCGGCCTCTGATCTTCTTTCTTTGACGGCCCTTTCGGTGGGGAAACTATTTCAAGCCGGTGTTGTTTCGTCTTTGTTTGTTTCTGAACTTCTCGAAAGTCCTGCGCTTTGTCTTGGGCAAGGTGTGTGGGTTGTTTCTTCCGACAAAGGCGTCAAGCAAACGGCGCTCTCTTTTGTGGGTGCCGCGACGCCTTTTGTCCATGAAGGCAAAGACGTCAAAGGGCTTTTTGTTCTTGCGGCGTGTGGCTTTGAATACGCTGAAATTTTAAAAAATCTCGCTGTTTTACTCTTCAATCGTAAAACAGAGGGGCTTTTTTCTCATCAAAATGCATTGGATCTGATAAAAAGTCTGACAGCGGTGTCCCATTCAGGTTTAACCCGTATTTTTAAAATCCAAAATGAACATGGTTTGCATGCGCGTCCTGGGGCCATGTTGGTCAATGCCATCAAACCCTTTGAAGCCAAAGTGTGGGTTTCTAATTTAAACGGGGATGGCAAACAAGTGAACGCAAAAAGCTTGATGAAAGTCATCGCTTTAGGCGTGAAGAAGGGGCATGAATTGGAATTTATCGCTGAAGGGGCAGATGCAAAAGAAGCCCTTGATTCCATAGATAACGCCATTAATAACGGCTTAGGGGAGGGTCACTAGTATGAGCCAACCAAAAGCGGTCACCGTGACCTTTAATCCAGCCCTTGATATGACAGGCCACATGGCGTGTTTGACTCCGGGCAATGTGAATTTAATTCAAAAAGCCAGCATCAATCCCGGTGGAAAAGGCATTAATGTGGCGAAGGTGTTGGCTGAGCTGGGGGCGAAAGTGACCGTCACGGGTTTTTTAGGGGATGAAAATCAAGGTGCGTTTGTTTCTCTTTTTTCTCAAAAAAACATCGATGATCAATTTATTCGCGTTTCGGGTGCCTCACGCATCAATGTAAAATTGGTGGAGCAAGAAGGGCGGGTCACCGATCTTAATTTCCCCGGGATTGAAGTCACTGAAAAAAACATATTCGCGCTTGAAAAAAAAGTTTTCGAGCTGGCCTTGTCTCATGAGATTTTTGTACTGGCAGGCAGTTTACCGAAAGGGATGCCAATTGAAACCTTAAAATCCTGGATTGAGCGCCTTGGAAACATGGGGAAAAAAGTCTTTTTTGACAGCAGCAATGAAGCCCTAAAAGAAGGCATGAAAGCAAAGCCATGGTTGATTAAACCCAATGATGACGAATTGTCACAGTGGGCAGGAGAGCTTCTTGAAGGCGAAACAGCGCTCATCGACGCCGGAATGAAACTCAGCAAAACCGGGATCAAAAACGTGGTGATTTCGCGAGGTTCAAAAGGGGTTTTGTGGCTTCGAAATGGACAGGTATTTTCAAGCCAGCCGCCAAAAATGAAAGTGGTTAGCACGGTTGGGGCAGGAGACACCTTGGTGGCCGGGTTTTGTTGGGCGCAATTGCAACTCTGGAATGAAGAAGACTCTCTTCGTTTTGCAACGGCCTTGTCTGCTTTGGCTGTCACCCAAGTGAATGTGGGTGTTGAAGACTGCGAAGCGCTTCATGCTTTTTTACCTGAAATAAAATTAAGCACCTTGAATAACGCGTCATTGCAAAAAGAAACATTGCATAACCAAACATCGAAGAAGGGTTAAACGATGAAAACGATAATAGTGACATCCTGCCCGGGCGGTATTGCGACAACGGTCATTGCTGCCCAAATGCTGGAAAATGCAGCCAACGCCCTGAAGTGGGAAACCGCGATTGAATGCCAAACCGCGTTTAAAAACGCAGAGCTTGTACAAGCCGACACGATTGCACAGGCTGAATTGATTGTGGCGCTTGGTCCGGTGAAGGACATGGCGCGTTTTTCGGGTAAAAAAGTCTTTCAAGCCGCTCTGGCTGAAACCTTTGAAAACCCTCAAGCGCTTCTTGAAAGAGCGCAAACCCAAGCCAATCTTTATGAACATAAAGAGGCCCTTGATGCAAAAACGCCCTCTTCCAGTGCGTCTTCCATTGTGCATCTTGTGGGGATCACCGCGTGTCCTACCGGGGTGGCCCATACCTTTATGGCAGCAGAAGCCCTTGAAGAAGAAGCCAAAGCGCAAGGCATGTGCGTAAAAATTGAAACGCGTGGCTCTGTGGGAGCAAAAAACCAACTTACGGCAGACGAAATAGAAAAAGCCGATTTGGTGATCATTGCCGCTGACATTGAAGTGGACATGGCGCGTTTTGATGGAAAGCGGGTTTACAAAACCAGCACGAGCGCGGCCCTAAAGAAAACAAAAGAAGAACTTGCAAAAGCCTTTGAAAACGCGCCAATTTATGTCCATTCAGGGACGAAAAACAATGCCTCTACCCAGAATGAAAAAAGCGGTATTTACAAACACCTGATGACGGGGGTTTCGCATATGCTTCCGCTGGTGGTCGCCGGGGGCCTTTGTATTGCACTTTCTTTTATTTTTGGGATTGATGCATTTAAAGAAAAAGGAACACTGGCAGCCGCCTTGATGCAAATTGGGGGAGACAGCGCGTTTGCCTTGATGGTGCCTGTTTTAGCGGGGTTTATTGCTTTTTCAATTGCAGACCGACCTGGCCTTGCACCTGGTTTAATTGGCGGGATGCTGGCTTCTAGCCTTGGAGCGGGCTTTCTTGGCGGTATTGTTGCGGGCTTTATCGCTGGGTACAGTGCAAAATTCATTGCCGACAAGCTTCAGCTTCCAAATTCAATGACCGCCCTCAAACCTATCTTGATTATTCCTTTGGTTGCAAGCTTGGTGACGGGCCTGACCATGATTTTTGTGGTGGGTGGACCGGTTGCCGATGTGATGGCGGGCCTCACCACCTTTTTGAACAACATGGGCTCGACCAATGCCGTATTATTGGGATTGATCCTCGGCTCTATGATGTGTTTTGATTTAGGCGGCCCTGTTAATAAAGCCGCATACACCTTTGGTGTGGGTTTATTGGGCTCGCAAATTTACACCCCAATGGCCGCTGTGATGGCCGCGGGTATGGTGCCTGCAATGGGCATGGGGCTTGCCACGTTTCTTGCGCGCAAAAAATTCACGCCACAAGAGCAAGAAGCCGGAAAAGCTTCGTTTGTTCTTGGTCTGTGTTTTATTTCAGAAGGCGCCATTCCGTTTGCCGCCCGCGATCCGATGCGAGTGATCCCCGCTTGCGTTGCGGGTGGTGCTGTAACCGGCATGCTTTCTATGCTGATTGGTGCGAAATTAATGGCGCCGCATGGTGGGGTATTTGTGTTTTTTATCCCGAATGCCGTCACACCGATTTTTCTCTATTTTGGCGCCATCTTGGTGGGTACCTTGATAACCGGTGTGCTTTACAGTGTTTTAAAACAAGAAGAAAAAGACATCGCCTCTGTTTCTAATGTGAATTAAACGCTCTTTTTAGCCGATTGATTTTAAAAAAATGCCCTAAAAACCCAAAATAAAGGAAGCCAAAATAAAGCCCAAGGCCGGCGAGGGAAGCAATCATTCGACTGAGCATCGAAAGGCTCTCTCAATAAAAAGAACCGAACGAAAAACGTTCGGTTCTTTTTTTGTCTTGTGTATTGGGTCACTATTCAACCGCATGGAATTGGATAATCAGTTCAATTTATACAAGCTTGGATCACTGACTTTAGCCATTGATAGGGCTTAATCGAAAGTAACTTGGCCGTTTCAACCGACATTCCGCACCACTTTCAGGTATAAAGCTGTTCATAATGTTT
>CAMRBZ010000215.1 GCA_947040595.1 uncultured Enterovibrio sp.
CCCAGCCACTAGCTTCTATATCCCATCGTTGTAAATTGTAATTAAACTTGGCAAATGCCATATCTTCGAGAAGATTATCGCTAAACCACCATATAAAAAATAAAATTAAAAGTGCCACACCCGCTTTAAAAGTATGCTCAAAATCATTCATCGTAGATAAATCTCTGTAATATCAGATCTAAAATGGCCCATTTCTTGACTAACGACTTCTAAAGCTCGCTCATAAGGCATAATTTGTTGAAGTTCAGTTATTCGTTCCTGTGCATAACTGTGTCTAAGGCCGTGAGCACCTTCAGTCCACCCAAGTGTTCTTTGAGATGCAGCTGAAAAAGAATTCGACCACGCTTTTCCTGCAGCAATGTCATAATGAATTTGATAATGAATTTGTCTATCAGTGATCATTTTCGGAGTCTCTAACCGATGACGCTCCAATTGTTCAGCTAGTACATATGGGATCTGTACTTCTCGCGTTAAGCCTCCTTTTCCTGCAACTGTATAGCGAGCGCCTTCTCGTTCGTTAAATTTTTCTGGTAAGGAAGGCCGTATATCTGGTTGACGCTCATTAATCAATCGCAGTGTATAAAGCTCATGAGCACGAAGTCCAGCAGCATGTGCTATTTGGGTTGATAACCCATTTTTTTCATTTTGGCGTTGCTTAATGAGTTGAACTTGATGTGGAGTGTAAGATCGAGATCGAAGTTGTTGCTGATGTTCAGATTTAACGATAGACAACGTGGCCTTCACATTTATTTGTTTTGAAACATGGCGCATCATGCATTGTAATGCTTGCCTATCCATATCAAGGGTTTTTTGGCTCACTGTGACAGCCCTTTCGTGAAGATACTGCTCAGCCAATTTTGGCGTTAGTTCTCGAAGCCCACAATTTAAATGTTTATTCGCAAAAAGTGCCGCTTGTGAAAGAGCTTGCTCATAATTTCTTGCTGTACCAACGCTTTTAATCACTTTTCCTTGTACCTGCTTGATCACGTTTACCGCTTGTCGATGAGCGACAGTGTTGGGATCTTTATTACTGAATTTACTCATATTTTGCAAGCCAGCGTTGTACGGTCGAATGGCTTACTTTTATGCGCTTGGCGCATAAAAATCGCTGAATTTCAGCACCAGATGCACCATTTTTATGTAATTGCAGAATTTCATAGGTAAATTTATCAAGGCGAGAGCGGCGTTCTCGGTAAGAGCGCTTGCGGATTTGCTTCGTTTGCTTCTTTAGATTCTCTAACTCAGTTTGTACATCAAACAACACAAACACCTGTAAGATCATACAACCTCGAAAATTATTCAAGGCAGCGACAACTTAATGCCTATTTGCCAGTTTACAGTGGGTTAAGCTGCTGGGGATTTTCATCTCTGACCGTTCCCTTTCCTACGTAAATAACCGTTACGCACGAGCACTTATTGGGGCTGTGTGCAAACAGATTTGCCAATGGCAACTCGATTTTTTTATCTGCCTCGGTTAACAGATCCACCTCTTTTAGTTCGGATGAAACGAACCTCCCGTATTTTAATTCGACGAGAAACGAATTCGCGCTATGTGGCGAAACACAAACATAAAAAGTCTAGTTGTGCTCTTTCAATATCACAATCTGCATCAAAAAACATGCGCGAATTCTGGAAATTCTTTTTAAAATCAAGCCCTCGCTATGTCAAACGTAAGTTGGGCATAGCGAGGGCTGTAGGACTAAAATAAAGCATTGAAGCGCCTTTTTCTGGGCCTCCTCGCAAAAATATATTAAGCATGTATTTTAAATTCTTTTTGCTTTTTTGTATCAAATTTGAAAAAGAGCTTTCCTAACCAAAGACGTCGTCTTGTGCTAACTAGGATCGGGCGTACACCCCATAGATGTATTTGTTCGTCAGCTCGCATTTTGTTAAATCAAGGGGGCTAACGGCTTCCTTCAGACCCTTCCTCGCGGAAAAGCCTTTGCCATTTTCGAGTGTTTAACATTTAATATCAACAAGTTGATGAATAAATGGTGATTTTCCTACAGAGGACTCTCACCTCATTCGTTCATGCCCATGCTGGGCGTACACAAGTCGTTTAAACGGAATAAAAACAGTTGGTTATCGCTACGCGATTTTAACCAAGCATTTTATCCGCTTAACGAGGCGTTAAATACAAAAAAAGGGGGCATCGTGGTAAAAATCGAAGACCTTGAGCTTGCACTGGAATTTAATTCGTCAGGAAATTACGACAATGAAGTCTACTTAGATAATGAATCGGGGAAAATAATTTATGTCTCTGACCTAGTTGACGAAGAACCACCAATAGATCTATTTGAAAATGAAAAGTATGCTTTGCTGCCAACGAAGCAAGACTTAGATTTAGGTAAATCCTTGGCATTAAAATTTGCCCATGAAAAAATACCCGAACACTACAATGAAGTTTATTCAATTTTCAGTTCCAAAGGGGCATATTCGAGGTTTAAATCATTGCTAGAAAGAAGAGGTCTGCTAGAGCTGTGGTATAAATACGAACAAGAAAAATCGATTGAGGCCATCAAAGAGTGGTGTAATGAGAATGAGATACAATGTATTTAATCGGGTAGCCAGAGGTGTCTAGCCTCCAGCCCCCACACCACCCTGCATGCGGCTGTGCACAGGGCGGTTTCCAAAGATATTTAAAGAAAGTTGGCCGATTAGCCCCCCTCTTTCCGCAATGCTGGCGACTGTTTATGCCCAAAGGAATTGAAGATGCGTGTAGGCGGCAAGCAAGTGAAGCCTCTGAGCATAGAGAGACGATGTTATTGGGCCTGTCTCTTAGTCACATCTCAAACTAAAACTCCAAAAATCATTGGATCTCATTCTATTCATTCACAAAGTCGAACGCTTCTAAATGAATACATTTCTTTAGTAAATGCCTATTTAATAAAGAGGTGCTGATATCCCCTCAATTAAAGGGTTCTCTTTTGCTACAAGTGACATTTTGATCAATAAACAAGCCATTCGAACAATAATTAGTCAGAATTAGATTCCAAAAGATGTGACTAAGATACAGTTATTGGGCTGAACGAGCGCAGCCAACACACACGCAGCGTCAAAGGCGACGATATATAAACGCCCCATGCTTAAAGCCCACTCGGATATAGCATGTTGAGTTGCACTGACGCCTCATTGACCTCTAGGTTCAGGCCTTCACCCTCTCCCAAGCATTACGAAAAGAGGAGCATTTGGCGCTTTTATATAAAAAGCATGCCGTCTGCTGAAATCTACAAGGAGGGAGTGCATGCCAAAAAATGTCTGGAAGATTTTTGCTCTTTTGCTTAATCGCTTCAGTAGTTATCTCAAAAAACGCTCTCATTATTGACCGCCAAGGATGGCGAAAATGCAGATATTACAGGAACGATATCTGCCATCGGTTTCGCTCGCGTGAGTTGATGATGTTCACATGCCAGGCCATTTGAACCTATGGAAAAACGGCTTAAATTAACGATCGCGTGTTTTGCAGATCTTCCTGCTCTTTATTAATAAACAAGGAGCATGAACTTTCACTGCACAACAACATCATTTACTGGATCTTAAATCACTTGGCTTCGTCGTCTTATGCCAACCCGGATCGAGCCTACGCCTCATCGATGAATTTGTTCATCAACTCGCATTTTGTTAAATCAAGGGGGCTAACGGCTTCCTTCAGACCCTTCCTCGCGGAAAAGCCTTTGCCATTTTCGAGTGTTTAACATTTAATATCAACAAGTTGATGAATAAATGGTGATTTTCCTACAGAGGACTCTCACCTCATTAGTTCATGCCCATGCTGGGCGTATACAAGTTGCAGCACTCGGACAAATTACTCGCTTCGCCCCAATTTTCCGGTGAGCACGGCGCTAGCCATCAAATGTAGAGAATCAGTAATGGAAGAAATTCTAAAGAACGTCAGCTCTATATCATGGTGGTTTGGAGTGGTTTTTGTTGGTGTCCTCGTTAGCCTGATAGCGGGCTACTTGAAACCACGAATAGATAACTGGCTGACAAATTATTCAAAATCAAGAAGAAACAAGAGTGAGAAAACAAAGCAAGAGTGGGCGAGTGAAGTTTCTAGGCTGCAAGTAGACGAAAACTATAGAGCCCTCTTTGCCTCTAGAATCACTCATTTGCATGGCAGGTCAACATTCTTCATGCTTGCTGGAGTGTCAATGTTCTTGATAAGTAGCGTATTCTCTTTGTTCTTCCAGATCCCTCATGTCGGAGATCCAGAGAAAGCAAAAGAAATCTCAATCTTCATCTCCAGTCTTTCAGAGGAGAAAATATTGTTTTTCATAAGAATGTTTATTGCATTAATTGGGTCTATCAGCTTATTAATCGGTATGAGTTATTTTAAAAGCTCCGAAAAACTACAAAGGCAATTCGAGGACTCCGCAGAGAAATAACAAGGCACCCATAATAAGTTTTTTATTGATTACTCTAACATTTAATGAATTATGTTTTACAAAAGGCCATTGTTGTGTTTTTAATTTGGATTGTTTCGAGAAAAATATAAAAATTAATTATGGGTGTCTGGTTTAATTTATACAGATAATTTTTTTTAGTTCATATCGCACTTTTCAAAAAGAAAAAACACGCATCCTCATTTCTTATTGTATTACTCCTGCATGGACTTTTATTCAGCATATTCACACCACGCAAAACCTGTACATCCATACAGTGTTATTTAATTTCATCAAAATTCAAGAAAATATGTGCGCGTTTACTCTTGCAACAAATTAACATTAATTTTAAAATCAATAAGTTAAGTGTATATGTTTTTGCAAAACGCGCATGCGCGTTTACGCGGGAAGATAATTAACGAGAATGACCGATTTTCGTTTTACTTCAAAAGTTTAACTGTGCATGTTTTTACTGGTCTAATGAGATAAACGCGCATGCGCACTATACAAATGTTATGCGCTAATACCAAATCAGCATTACATTCGGAGTATTAATGGAAAAAGTTCTTATCGGTCTACTCGGTGTACTCGGTGTAATTCTTGGCGCTATTTTGGCTGTTGCGAAAGAAGTATGGGTAGATCACCGTTCAAAAAAGAAAAAAGCACAATATCTTGCAGTAAGAGTCGCTTTTTTACTGGATAAGTTCGTGTCTAATAGCATTGAAGTTGTTGGTGATGATGGTGAAATGTATGGACGAGATGAGCAAGGCTGCATTCGACTTAATACAACTCTTCCAGAAATTGACTTTCTGTCACTTGAAGTTGATTGGCAAGCTTTACCGTTTGAGCTTATGTATGAAATCTTGAATTTCCCTGCACTGGTAGATGAAGCGAACGGAATGATATCAAGCGTATTCGAATTTGTAGCTCATCCACCAGATTATGATGAAGGTGTAGAAGAACGCCAAATACAATATGCAGAATTAGGGTTGAAATCCATAGATTTAGAAAATAAAATTCGCTCAAAGTACGGAATGCCGAAGAGAGCATATAATGAGTGGAGCCCAATTGAGCACCTTTCAGTCAAAAGAGGCCAGATACTTAAATTACGAAAAAAGCGTGAAGAGCATTATCAAAAATTAAGTCAACGCGCATAATCGGGTAGCCAGAGGTGTCTAGCCTCCAGCCCCCACACCACCCTGCATGCG